>JBDSOU010000239.1:0-5630 GCA_039914625.1 Bacteroidia bacterium
AAAATAAAATTTCTCATCAACATGGATTTACTTGGAACAGGTGATGATGGTTTGATGGTTGTAAACGGAGATGTTTATAAAACACAATTTGCTTTAATGGATACCATCAATAATGAAAAGCAATATGTAAAAAGTTTGCAGAAGCGCGGTAAAGCACGCAACAGTGATCATTACTGGTTCAGCGAAAATAATGTTCCGTGTTTTTTCATTTACACATTGGGCGGCATTGCCGCCTATCATGATATTTATGACAAAGCCGAAACGCTTCCTTTGACAGATTATGAAGATGTTTTTAAGCTGATCACCAATTTTGTAATTCATTTGAATTAAATTTTTCTCATTTGTAAATTCGCATTAATTCGTTATTCGTACCCATGAATTTTCTTGCTCACTTATATCTATCCGGTAATGATGAAAATATCTTGATCGGAAATTTTATTGGTGATCATATTAAAGGAAATAATTTTTTGAATTATAATAATGGAATTATTCAGGGAATTAAATTGCATCGCTTGATTGATGCGTTTACCGATTCCCATCCTATTGTTGAAGAAAGTAAAAGAAGATTGCGCCCTCATTTTCATAAATATTCACCTGTGATAGTAGATGTTTTTTATGACCTTTTTCTTGCGAGGAACTGGAAAAAGTATCATTCGCTTTCGCTTGAAAAATATGCAGAGAACACATATTTGATTCTTTCCAAAGATGAAAATATTTTTCCCGAAAGGACAAAGCAAATGTTTTATTATATGAAAAAACAAAACTGGCTGGTGAGCTATGCAACTTTCGAAGGAATTAACCGCGCCTTAACCGGCATGTCGCGTAGAGCAAAGTTTGAATCTAAGATGGATGAAGCAACAGCGTTTCTTGAAAAAGATTTTTTGCTTTATGAAAAAGAATTTAAAATGTTTTTTGAAGAACTGAAAGATTATTCTTCAACGCAAATTAAAATTTTGAGAAACGATGTTCTTCCCCTTCGGGGAGGTTAGGTGGGGCTTTACAAAAATTTTGCAGCAAAAAATTCTCGGTTCATTCGCGCAATATTAGAAACAGAAATCAGCTTGGGACATTCTGCTTCACAGGCATACGTGTTAGTACAATTTCCAAATCCTTCTTCATCCATTTGCGCAACCATTTTTTCAACACGTTCTTTTCGTTCCACTTTTCCCTGTGGTAATAATGCAAGCTGTGAAACTTTTGCAGAAACAAATAGCATAGCCGAAGAATTTTTACAAGCAGCAACACATGCTCCGCAACCAATACAAGCCGCAGCATTAAATGCATCATCTGCGTCACTTTTCGGAATCGGAATTGAATTCGCATCTTGTGCATTGCCGGTATTCACTGAAATGAACCCTCCGGCTGCAATAATTCTGTCGAAAGCGGAACGGTTAACTGCCAAATCTTTAATAACAGGAAAAGAAGAGGCTCTCCAAGGCTCAACCACAATTGTATCGCCATCATTGAATGAACGCATGTGCAATTGGCAGGTAGTTACTCCGCGCAAAGGTCCGTGAGGACGACCATTAATGTACATGCTGCACATGCCGCAAATTCCTTCACGGCAATCGTGATCAAATGCAATGGGGTCTTCTCCTTTTGAAATTAATTCTTCATTCAGCACATCAAACATTTCAAGAAAAGACATGTCAGGTGAAATGTTTTTCGCCTGATAAAATTTGAATTCGCCTTTTGCGTCTTTGTTTTTTTGACGCCAGATTTTGAGTGTGAGATTCATATTAAAATAATTTTGAATTATCTTTTTTAATAATGGATTTTGCCCATTTAAGAACTTTTTGTGCGATGACAA
Organism: Bacteroidia bacterium; assembly: GCA_039914625.1. Classification (GTDB taxonomy): domain Bacteria; phylum Bacteroidota; class Bacteroidia; order AKYH767-A; family OLB10; genus DATEMK01. The sequence goes on from JBDSOU010000239.1 coordinate 1,811, forward strand.
TGACGTGTTTATATTCTTCCTTCTCTATTTCAAAAATATCGTCAGGATATCTCCATATAACGTATTTTGTAAATTCAGTAGCCGGTTTAATAATATTTGGGATTTCAATATTTGTTTCTTCAATCAAATTAAAAAGCACACTGATGTCATGTGTATGAGGGTACCTCTTGTCTAAATGAATAAGTACAGCTTTTAATGATTTTTCAACTGCTTGTTGAGAATGATAACACAATGTAATATATAATATTTTTTTAGATGCTTTTCCCTTCAGCGACAATTCCATATCTGATTCAGCGCTACCTAACCATTTTTTTACATCATCGTTTCTCATAAATAACCTGTCCTTCTTTATTTATGTCATGATAAACATAATACCATTTATCTTTTGATTCTTCAAAATGTGAAATTGTCGTAGCAATTATATCTACAGGAGCATTTACATTTAGTCCATGATAAATTTTTCCTATAAATTCTGATCGGCTCTTTATTTTTTTTTTCAATACACAAATATCATAATCACTGTCCTTTCTCGCTTTTCCTGTTGCGCGTGATCCAAATAATATTATTCTGTCAGGATTTGCAATCTCAACAATTCTGCTGACAATATTTTTCAATATTTTCTTGTCAGAGAAATCAAATTTACTTTGATAAGCCATTTGTAAATTTATTTATAACTGCGCTGTGCAATTTTAATATTTTCAAATTTCAATTCTTCCTTATGCAATTCCCAATTATTATTCCCTTTGTTTTCCCAGGCAGCCACGTAAGCAAAGTTTTCATCATCACGTTTTGCTTCACCTTCTTCTGTCTGATATTCTTCGCGGAAATGTCCTCCGCAACTTTCGTTTCTCTGCAGCGCATCCAGGCACATCAACTCTCCAAGTTCAAGAAAATCTGCAACACGACCGGCTTTTTCCAATTCTGGATTAAATTCATTTTGATTTCCGGGAATGCGAACATTTTTCCAGAAATCGTCTCGCAATGTTTTTATTTCCTCAATAGCTTCTTTCAACCCTTTTTCACTGCGTGCCATTCCGCATTTGTCCCATATTATTTTTCCGAGACGCTTGTGAAAATGATCAACTGATTTTGTTCCTTTTATAATCATTAGTTTGTCAAGAGTCTCCTGAACATTTTTCTCTGCTGTTGCAAATGCTTCATGATCAGTTGGAATTTCTTTTGTGCGTATTTCATTGGAGAGATATGCTCCTATAGTATAAGGAATAACAAAATATCCGTCAGCTAAACCCTGCATCAAAGCGGAAGCGCCTAAACGGTTTGCGCCATGATCTGAAAAATTTGCTTCGCCTAAACAATATAGCCCCGGTACGTTAGTCATTAGATTATAATCAACCCACAGTCCTCCCATTGTATAATGCACAGCGGGATAAATCCGCATGGGAATCTGATATGGATCTTCTCCGGTAATTTGCTTGTACATATCAAACAGGTTTCCGTATTTTTCTTTTACAACATCCTTTCCGAGAGAAATTAAATCTGCTTCTGTCGGATTATGCATTCCCTTTTTATTTGCTTCAATCGTACCATAACGTTTCATGCTGAAATTGAAATCAAGATACACTGCCATTTTGCTCGTTCCAACACCATAACCAGCATCGCATCTTTCTTTTGCAGCACGTGATGCCACATCACGCGGAACTAAATTTCCGAAAGCCGGATAACGTCTTTCCAAATAATAATCTCTTTCTTCTTCAGGAATTTCAATTGGCTTTCGCGGATCATCTTTTTGCTTCGGCACCCAAATTCTTCCGTCATTCCGTAAGGATTCACTCATCAATGTAAGCTTGCTTTGATGATCACCACTCACCGGAATACAAGTTGGATGAATTTGTGTATAACACGGATTTCCAAAATAAGCACCTTTCTTGTGTGCCTTCCATGCTGCTGTGACATTACAACCCATTGCGTTAGTAGAAAGATAAAATACATTTCCATATCCGCCTGTACATAATAAAACTGCATGACCGAAATGACGTTCTAATTTTCCGGTGATCAAATCGCGCGCGATGATGCCTCTGCATTTTCCCTCAATATTCACCACATCCAGCATTTCGTGACGCGCATACATTTTCACTGCACCCATTCCTATCTGACGCTCCAATGAACTGTATGCTCCGAGTAAAAGCTGCTGACCGGTTTGTCCGGCTGCATAAAAAGTCCTTTGTACTTGTGTTCCACCGAAAGACCGATTGCTTAACAAACCTCCGTATTCACGGGCAAAAGGAACGCCCTGCGCTACGCATTGATCAATAATATTTGCACTTACTTCAGCAAGACGATATACATTTCCTTCGCGTGCACGATAATCTCCGCCTTTAATTGTATCATAAAATAAACGGTAAATACTGTCGCCATCATTCTGATAATTTTTTGCGGCATTGATTCCGCCTTGAGCGGCAATTGAATGTGCGCGTCTTGGCGAATCCTGGAAACAGAAACATTTTACCTTATAACCAAGTTCAGCAAGTGAAGACGCAGCAGAAGCTCCCGCTAATCCTGACCCGACTATTATAATTTCAAGACTTCTTTTGTTGGAAGGGTTAACTAATGGAGTCGTTGATTTATATTTTGTCCACTTTTTTTCGAGTGGTCCATCGGGGGTTTTTGAATCAAGAACTGACATATAATGCTACTATTTATTTTTATACAAAAATTATTTTATCCATTCCATGTACATCGAAACCGGCATCATGATAAATATAAATGGTACAATAATCGAGAATAAGAGTCCGGCAATTTTTATTATCGGTGTATATGTTTTATGGTTTAATCCTAATGACTGAAATGACGATTGAAATCCATGCATCAAATGATACGCAAGAGAAATATTTCCCAAAACATAAATAAGCACTACCATAGGATTTTGAAATACTTCAATCATTTCCGCATAAAGGTTTTCGTATTCTTTTCCGTCAATGAGCATGGGTTGGTGATCTATTTCGGTGAATCTTGTTTGTACCCAAAAATGTTTAAGGTGAATTACAAGGAATATTAAAATCAATGTGCCGAGCAAACCCATCCAGCGTGAATACCATTTGCTGTTGGCTTTTCCGTTGAACTGATCATATTTTATTGGTCGTGCTTTATTATTATTTATGGTGAGAACAAGCGATTGAACAATGTGCCAGATTATTCCTATAAACAAAACAATTTCCATGGTACGTATAATAATGTTGGTTCCCATAAAATGGGAAGCAAGATTAAAAGTTGCGCCTCCGTCATTATAAAAAATCAATGCGTTTATGGAGCAATGAACAATGAGAAAAGAAATTAGAAACAGCCCGGTAATGCCCATTGCATATTTTTTTCCGAGCGATGAATTGAGAATATTAGCCGCAGTGCTTTCCATTTTAAATGCTTAAAAAAATTTCAAGTGCAAATTTACATGTTAATGTGTTATTTCAGGGTCAATTTAAAAACTTTCCACACAGTTTCTTAACTTTGAACATTCCCGAAGATTAGGGGCTAAATGAATCAATTAAACATGACCAAAATATGAAATACGAACCTATTGACAAACAACTCTTCATTGAGAACCGTCAGCGCTATGCAGCGCAACTGAAACTAAAATCAATTTCTTTTTTTAATGCAAATGATGAAATGCCCCGCAATGGTGACGGCACTTTCAAGTTCCGCCAAAATTCTGATTTGTTCTGGCTGACAGGAATTGACCAGGAACAAACTATCCTTGTTTTATTTCCTGATTCACCTCTGCCTCAATACAAGGAAATTTTATTTCTGCGTGCAACGAATGAAAAGATTGCCATTTGGGAAGGACATAAATATACCATTGAAGAAG
>JBDSOU010000126.1:0-21294 GCA_039914625.1 Bacteroidia bacterium
TCGATCATGCTGATGAGCCGCACATCCATCGTTACGATTTGTTTTTCGGTGAAACGATAGAGTTCTAATTGCTGACCCATTACAAAGATGTATTGCTCGTTCCACTTTCCGTTTAAGCTTTTCATGCTGTGTCCAAGCAGCGTCTCTCGCCCCTTCGCGAGGACTCTGCGAAAAACAAAACAAAAAAATAATTCAATTTTTTTTTCCTGTGGTCGGTGTTCCTTCCACCAACCACGATTGATATAATTTAAAAGAGCAGGATGGGAAAAAAGAATATACGGAAAAACTGGTAGAGTATTAAGTTCAACTTTCCGTTTCTCTTTTTTTATCTCAGCGTTTCTCTGCGTTAAAAAATTTATTACGCAAAGTTTCGCAGAGACAATATAGAGAACCGCAGAGAAAACCAAACAGAGACATTACCGAAAAATTGGTGATTCAAAACTAACTTTTAAAATTCTGAATATTCGATTCAGGCTTTCTTATACTTCCTGAACCAGCTTTTAATTTTCATTTCAATCACTCCCAAAAGCGCTTCGCTGAAAATGCCGCTGTCCATTTTTGAATGGCCTTCTTTCCTGTCCATAAAAATAATGGGTACTTCGTCTATTTTGAATCCCATTTTCCAGGCCGTAAATTTCATTTCAATCTGAAATGCATATCCGCTGAACTTTATTTTGCCCAGATCAGCTGCTTCAAGAACTTTTCTCCGGTAACATTTAAAACCCGCTGTGGTGTCCTGTATGGGCATACCGGTTATTAAACGCACATAGGCTGAAGCATAGTAGGACATGATGAGCCTGCCGATGGGCCAATTGACTACGGTTACACCTTTTACATAACGTGAACCTATTGCGAGATCAGCTCCGTCAACTTTGCACGCATTAAGCAAAAGAAGAAGATCATCAGGATGATGAGAAAAATCGGCATCCATTTCAAAAATATATTCATAGCTTTTTTTGAGCGCCCACCGGAAACCATGAATGTAGGCCGTTCCCAACCCTAATTTTCCGGAACGTCCTTCAACAAAAAGTTTGTCAGGATATTTTTTTTGTTTTTCTTTTATAATTTCTGCTGTACCGTCCTGCGAATTATCATCCACAATTAAAACATGAAAATGGTAAGGCAAAGAAAAAACTGCATCAATTATTTTACTGATGTTTTCTTTTTCGTTGTAAGTTGGAATAATGACTAAGCTGTCTGACAAAAGAAGAGCAAGGTTTACGGGTTATGGTTAACAATACATCACATCCTTTTTACCAAAACTAATAACAGTAACGAATAATTTTAAAATTAATTACCACCCCAATATCCATGCAAACACGAGTGGCGCAACTATGGACGCATCACTTTCAATAATAAACTTTGGTGTTTTAATATCCAATTTTCCCCACGTGATTTTTTCATTCGGCACCGCACCGCTGTATGAGCCATAGCTGGTTGTTGAGTCACTGATCTGGCAGAAATAACTCCAGAAAGGAACATCATGCATTTCCAAATCCTGGTACATCATCGGCACCACACAAATGGGGAAATCACCGGCTATGCCTCCTCCTATCTGGAAAAATCCAACTCCTTTTCCTGACGAATTTTTTTTGTACCAGTCGGCCAGCCACACCATGTATTCAATTCCTGATTTCATGGTGGTGGCCTTGAGTTCATTTTTGATCACATAGCTTGCAAAAATATTTCCCATTGTAGAATCCTCCCATCCCGGAACCACAATAGGAATATTTTTTTCAGCAGCAGCAAGCATCCATGAATTTTTAGGATCAATTTCATAATACTGTTTCAGTTCTCCGCTCAATAATATTTTATACATGTACTCATGCGGAAAATACCGTTCCCCTTTTGTTTCGGCATCTTTCCATATTTTGTGAATGTGTTTTTGTAATTTACGAAATGCTTCCTCTTCAGGAATACACGTATCTGTAACGCGATTAAAATGATTTTCCAATAAATTCCATTCGTCCTGCGGATTCAAGTCACGGTAGTTGGGAACACGTTTGTAGTGCTTATGAGCAACAAGATTCATAATGTCCTCTTCAAGATTGGCCCCGGTACAGGAAATTATTTGTACTTTATCCTGGCGAATCATCTCTGCCAGGGAAATTCCAAGCTCTGCCGTACTCATTGCTCCTGCAAGGGTAATCATCATTTTGCCATTTTCGTCTATGTGCTGTTCATACGCTTTAGAAGCATCCATCATTGCAGCAGCATTAAAATGGAGATAGTGTTTCTCCATAAATTGGGATATAGGTCCGCGCGTCATAGTTTTTATTTCAAAAAGCAAATGTAATATTTCATCAACGAATTGTTCAAAGAAAAAAAATTATGAATCGTTTTTAATTTAATTCAAATTTATTTTTCAAATAATGTAGTCCCCTTAAAATGTGAATTTGAATTTTTGTAATCGCTAAAATTATTTCGATTCTTTCAACAGCACAACATACGTGGGAAAATGATCGCTGTATCCTCCTATGTAAGTATTTCCAGCATAAGTTCTTTTCGGATAGCCTTTATACTTACCTGATGCTTCTTCCATCCAGGCTTTATGAAAAATGTCAGCTTCTTTGAAAAAAAAACCGCTTTGTTTTTTATCTAACCATGCTGATGAGAGCATGATCTGGTCAAACAAATTCCATGCATCGTTATATGCAAGCGTGCCAATTCCTTTTGTGTAATAATTCGTCCATGGATTATACAATCCGCCAAGCTTCACATTTTTTTTATCTCCTTTTGCATTGAGCACCACCGCTACACTCGGACTTACGGGATCATCATTCAAATCGCCCATTACAATTATTTTTGCACCGGGATTTAATTTGGTGATGGAATCAATTTTGTGCTTGCAGACTCCCGCAGCTTTTGCACGACCCGGAGCTGAAGCTTCCTCGCCACCTCTTCGAGAAGGCCAATGATTTACGAAAACATAGAGCGGCTCCCCGTCATATATTCCAAAAACAAATAATACATCACGCGTAAGGCGCGGTAATTTTTTTTCAGCATCATCATATAATTCAACAAATAACGACTCGCTCGATTTCACTGTAAAATATTTTGGATTATAAATTAATCCCACATCAATACCTCTTTCATCAGGTGAATCATAGTGTACAATTTTGTAGTTGCGGCTTTTTAATTTCGGAGTATTGATAAGGTCTTTCAGCACGCTTTCGTTTTCAACTTCAGCGCATCCCATCATGGAGAGGCCGTCAGGTGACATATCCGATCCGATCAGTGAAATTACGGAAGAAAGTTTTCCGAGTTTATCAATATAGACTTCTGATGTATAATGATTCGAGCCGTCTGGTAAAAACTCTTCGTCCTTGTTTGCTTCATTTATGGTATCAAAAAGATTTTCAAGATTGTAAAAACCGATTACGCCTACTTTATAATTTTTTTCCTGCGAAAAAGCTTTTGATGTGCTTATCAATATAAACAAAAAAATAATTCCCGCTTTCAGACTTTTTTTCATAATCAATATTATTATGCCACAAAGCTACGAAAAGGTGAATTGAACAGGTTGAAGAACATGTGTAATAAGTGCGATTAAATTATTTTAGAATGAAGTTTGGCAATCTGATGCAAATTTTGAAACATTTGCTTTCGTTAACCGTTGCACCAACTTCACGCTCACTAAAAATTTAGTTAATTTTGAACTCAAATCATTTACACATGCATTTTCCAAAAAAGATACAGGCAACAAAAAAAATTTTTTATCCCGCTTTAATTTTTTTAACGCTTTTTCATTTAAAAGCAACTTCGCAATCTCAAAATGCGCAAAAGCTTGAAACTTTATTGCAAATGATCAATTACGCTTACGTTGATACCGTAAATGAAAAAAAATTAACTGAAGATGCTATTCGCACCTTGTTGAAAGAGTTGGATCCGCATTCGGTTTATATTCCGGCTGAAGATTTAAAAGATGCAAACGAAGGATTAGTCGGTAATTTTGAGGGTGTGGGAATTCAGTTTAATATCCTTGACGACACCATTTTTGTCACCAATACGATTGCAGGAGGCCCTTCCGAAAAAGTTGGAATACTTGCCGGGGACCGTATTGTAAAAATTGACACGGCAAACGTGGGAGGAATAAAAATTAAAAACAGCGATGTGCTCAAAAAACTGCGAGGACCTAAAGACACAAAAGTCATCGTACATATTTTGCGGAGAGGTGAACCACAACAACTTGAATTTGTAATTACCCGTGACAAAATTCAACTTTACAGCGTTGATGCTGCTTATGAGGCCGCACCGGGAATCGGATATATCAAAATAAACAAATTTGCCGATTCAACTGTTGATGAATTTAAAGAAGCATTAAAAAAATTAAAAGACCAGGGAATAAAAAATCTCATCCTTGATCTTACAGGTAATGGCGGAGGTTACCTAAACCGCGCGATTGAACTCGCTGATGAATTTATCGGTGATAAAAAACGAATTGTTTACACAGAAGGGGTTCATGCTCCGCGCCAGGAATCTTTTGCCACTGCAACAGGGGGATGGGAAAAAGGAAAACTGGTGGTTATGGTTGATCAGTTTTCTGCATCAGCAAGCGAAATTGTAACAGGTGCAATCCAGGACTGGGATCGCGGATTAGTTGTTGGCAGACGTTCATTCGGCAAAGGTTTAGTGCAAAAGCCTCTGACATTTCCTGATGGATCTGTGGTCAGGCTGACAATTGCCCGTTATTACACTCCTTCCGGAAGATGCATTCAGAAATCTTACCAGAAAGGCGAAGAAGATTACGAAATGGATATATATAACCGCCAAAAAAGTGGCGAGCTTTATACCGCTGACAGCATTCACACTATTGATTCGCTAAAATTTTATACTAATAACAAGCGGCTTGTTTTTGGAGGAGGGGGAATTATACCTGATGTGTTTGTTCCATTAGATACCTCAATGATAAGCAAGTTCAGCAGTGAACTTCAGCGTAAAGGAATTATCAATGATTTCACGTTAAGCTACGTGGACCGCAATCGAAATAAACTTATCGCAGCTAATCCCGATGTTAATTCCTTTAAGAAAAATTTTAAAATCGATGACACTTTTCTTAACGAATTTTTTGCTTTTGCTGAGAAAAAGGAATTAAAGAAAGATGAAATGGGATGGCAAAGATCGTCAGTTCTAATTGAAACAATAGTCAGAGCAGTAATTGCGCGTGACTTATATAAAAACAATAATAATGATGCATTTTATCAAATTGCCAATGACATTAATGACACTTACAAAAAAGCAATTGAGAGTATTCAAAATAATACTTTTGATAAAATGAAAATTGCTGAAAGCCGTTGAGTTTTCTTCTGATACGCCTTTTAACAAAAAAAAACACAGGTCGTTTACTCCGGCCTGTGTTTTTAATTTTCCTCAAACAGTTATTTACATCTTCCTTGTAAATTTTATTTCCATGGTTTTAAATTCTTTTCCATCTGCACCTGTCATGTACATTTCTATGAACTGATTATTATCATCAACCATTTTAAATGTTTCTCTTACCTTAGAGTTTTTCCCTGCCATTGAATCCCAAGCTGTTCCGGAGAAGCTGACTGTATTGGTTTTTTCATTATATTTTCCTTCCATATACATAATGCCGGTTCCCATGTTGTCAATCCATGTGCTTACAAAAACTTTTCTGCCATTATCATACCCTACAGTGCTCATACCTTCAAATGGCATTCCGCTCATTTCACCCTTGGTGTTTGATTCCTGGTACCTGCCTCCTAATATCATGGTATTTGTGCACGATGCGGTGCTTTTTGTTGGCGGGGCACCCGGTGACATCCACATGGTTACCTCTTCAGTCCAATCGCCATTTGATTTGGCAAGCATTTCATGCATAGGGCCGGGTGTCATGTAGGTCATCCAAGCTTTCATTTGAGCGTCTTGTTTCGGGTCTTTTCCCGCAGCGTCTTTGTTTTGTGCAGTTGCATGGAGGATAGATCCTGTAAATGCAACTAAGCAGATAATGTAATTGATCTTTTTCATGAGTTTGTTTTTTTAGATTGTAAGATGCAAATATAAACATCCCCGTTAAGAATCTAAAATTTTCTTAAAACCTTGCAGATGGTTATTTTTGTTTTCAAACAAAAAAGGGATAACTTTTTAAGTCATCCCTTTCTTTAAAAATATTTGATATTTTAATTTTTATGTGACACAATCAGCTTGTTTGTGCCTACGACTTTACCACCTGAAATTAATGAATAGTAATAAACTCCGGCCTGGAACAAAGACGTGTTTATTTTAACATCTTGCTTTGAATTGTCCAACTTAACTTCCTGAATTTTTGAGCCAATTACATTGTAAACAACAATTCTTGAATCGGCATTTCTATTCAAAATATGGTAAACAATCATTGCATTATCATCAGCCGGGTTTGGATGTGGCCGTGTAATAAAATCAGTTTTAGAATTATAAACCTCGTGAATTCCTACAGTGGTAACATCATACGTAAATTCAAGACAAACAGTATCAGAGGGGTTTAGCAGGTCATACCAGCAATAGGTAACTCTGCTTAATCCAGGAAAATTGTAAGGTCTGAGGTCAGCTCTTGCCAGTGATGTGCTTCCCGGAGCCATAGATTCAGGATATGTGGATGTATCGGTTGCTGCTCCATAGCAATTTAATCCCCAGCAAAAAGAACTTTCGTGTCCCGGAGCAAGAATGTTGATAACACGGTACATCATTACATCCTTAGCAGAACTGCTGTTATTTAAAACATCAACAGTACCTTCAATTTGGAAAGAACTTGCATCTGCCTGCAAAACGTTATTGAGGTTTTGCAAAGAGAAACTTTGTGTAAATGCTTTTACACTGAACAGAGAAAGGATAAATACGAGAGTATAATATTTTTTCATGCGAATTATTTTATTTTTGCAGAAGACAAATTACTTTACCTTGCAAATTTAAGAAAAAAAATCATTAAAAACCGAGTTTTTTGAATTTTTTGTTACTTTTTCATGCCATAAAGGTAAATACACATTTTTATGTGAATTCTATTGTGCTTAGTTTAAGATAATATACCTATGTTTGTTCTCTCAATTAAAGCAATTAAATTCATAACAGTTAAAAAACTTAAATTATTCAACTCATGAAAAAAATTTACACTCTGTTTGCCTCCTTATTTGTTGCAATCGTATGTTTCGGACAATCGCAACGATTGGTATTATTCGAAGAATTCACACAGGCATCTTGTCCTCCCTGCGCATCCACTAACCCTGCGTTAAATGTATTGCTCAATAACAACGCTGCAAAAATTGTTTCTATTAAATACCAGGTTTCGTGGCCCGGTTATGATCCGATGTATCTTCAAAATACCACTGAAGTTAATTCAAGAGTTTCCTTTTATAATGTAACCGGAGCTCCTAACGGAGTTGAAGACGGCAACCAATTTAATGCACAGCCAGCTTCTTTTACACAAACTATGATAAATAACCGCTATGCAATGCCTTCGCCATTTACGTTTGCAGTGACACATAGTTTCTCACCCACTCATGATTCAATTTATGTTCATGCTGACGTTACCTGCACTCAAGCGGTTTCTGCAACTACTTATGCACGATTTGCTGTTATTGAAAGAAATATCTGGTGGTGCTCCCCTCCGGGATCAAATGGCGAAACAGACTTTGAAGGTGTGATGAAGAAAATGCTTCCAGGTGCAACCGGAACTTTAATGCCGGCCACAATTAATGCAGGAGACCAGTTCACTTATGATTTTGCATGGAAACTCACCAACGTTTATGATAAAAATCAGTTAGCCGTTGTTGGATTTATACAGAACAACACATCTAAAGAAGTTTATCAGGCTGCATTTAGTTCACCACAACAACTTGCGGATGATGCAAGAATTACCTGTGCAGGAATAAATGTTCCTACTGTTAATTGCAGTTCAACTGTTACTCCCTCTCTTGAGTTTGCAAATCTTGGTTCAAACACACTTACTGCACTTACCATTTCATACCAATTAGATGCAGGATTAGCTCAAACATATAACTGGAGCGGATCTGTTGCTCCGGGTGCAACAGCTATTGCTACACTAACACCTCAAACTGTGTCTGCCGGATCTCATTCACTGACTGCAACTGTTTCCAGTCCTAATAATATGCCCGATGTAAATACCCATTATGATAATACTTCAAGAACTTTTTCTGTTACCGCTTCAACAGGCACCCCTTTACCGCTTATTCAGGATTTCGTTGCCACTACTTTTCCTCCGACAAATTGGTTGAGAATTAATCCGGATAATGGCGCAACATGGACCAGAGTTACTGCAGGAAATGTAACTACCGGTTCTGCAAAAATTGATTTTTATAGCAGTGCGCTCGGACAAATTGATGAACTCATGACTCCGGGTTATGATTTTTCAGGAAGCATTGTTACCGCTTCATTGGATTTTGATGTGGCTTATTGCCAATATTCAAATGAAAATGATCGAATACAGGTACAGCTTTCTACAGATTGCGGTGTGACATGGACTGATGTTTGGAATAAATCCGGTTCTCAATTAGCTTTTGGAAATCCTCCCGTTGGTACAAGTGCATGGACGCCTATTTCAGCTGCACAATGGCATCACCAGACAGTTTCATTAAACTCTTATGTCGGAAATCCAAATATATTCATTAAATATAAAGCTACAAGCGCTTTTGGCAATAATGGATATATTGATAACATCAATGTAAGCGTTACCACCGGCATAAAAGAAAATACGTTAAGCGAGCATGTAAATGTTTATCCTGTTCCCAGCAATGGAATAGTGAATGTTGATGTAAAATTTGAAACAGCACAAAATTTAAAAGTAACTGTTTACAATTTAATTGGAGAAGTTGTGAATGAATTTGAAATAGCTAAAACAGTTGGTGGATTATTTCCTTTCGATCTTTCAAAAGTTGCTGGTGGTTCTTACACAGTTAAAATTTCTACTGATACTGAGACAATTGTTAAATCAATTAATATCGTGAAATGATTTATTAAATTCTGAGAAAAAAGCCTGGAAAATTTTCCAGGCTTTTTTTTATTTTAGTCTTCCTGCTTTTTTTGTTTCTTGTGTTTTTAACTTTGAAATTTAAATTTTTTATTATATTTGCATCCATATTGAAGATTTTAGAGGGGACAGAGTCCCCTCTTTCGTTATAAAATGGTTGATAAAAATTACATTGTTCAGATTATTGAAAGCAAACTTGCCGGTACAGAACAGTTTCTTGTAGATGTGAACCTTTCAACCGGCAAGCTGGCAATATTTATTGATAAGCCTTCAGGAGTTACTATTGAAGAATGCAGCGCGCTCAACAAGTTTCTTATTAATGAATTGGAGCCATCCGGATTTATGGATTCACATGAAATAGAAGTTTCCTCTCCGGGAATGGATCAGCCTTTAAAAATTTATAAACAATATCTCAGAAGAATAGGAAGGAATATAAAAGTAACTACTTCTGACGGAAAATTACACAAAGGAAAACTGCTTTCAGCCAATGATAATGGATTTGAAATATTGGAAACCATCGAAACAAAAGAAAACAAGAAAAAAATAAAGCTCGAAAACAATATTAAATTAAATTACAGCCAGATCAAGGAAACAAAACTTGAATTTTAATAATAAACAGTAAACAACAAACGATTAAAATCGTAAATCTAAAATCGTAAATTACAAATGGATCACTCAGTTTTAACGGAATCATTTTCCGAGTTCAAAGATGTCAAAAACATTGACCGTGCAACAATGATGAGCATACTTGAAGATGTATTCAAAGGAATGCTCCGCAAAAAATATGGCAACGCTGACAATATTGATATTATTGTTAACCCTGATAAGGGCGATCTGGAAATTTGGCGTAACCGGACTATAGTGGAAGACGGAATGGTAGAAGATCCTAACCTCCAAATTTCTTATACGGATGCAGTTAAAATTGAACCGGATTTTGAGGTGGGCGAAGCATTGACTGAAGAAGTAAAACTCGGAGATTTTGGAAGACGTGCCGTGCTCGCAGCCCGTCAAAATCTTGTATCAAGAATTCTTGAATTAGAAAAAGACGGCATTTATAAAAAATATAAGGACCGGGTTGGAGATATTATTACTGGTGAAGTTTACCAGGTTTGGAAAAAAGAAACACTTGTTATTGATGACGAAGGAAATGAACTCATCCTGCCGAAGAATGAAATAATTCCTTCTGACTTTTATAAGAAAGGTGACACAGTAAGAGCAGTGGTAGTTCGGGTGGAAATGGTAAGCGCCAATCCAAGAATTATTTTATCAAGAACTTCTCCTTTATTTCTTGAAAGATTATTCGAGCAGGAAGTTCCCGAAGTATTTGACGGGCTTATTACCATAAAAAATATAGTTCGCGAACCTGGAGAGCGCGCCAAGGTTGCTGTTGAATCGTATGATGATCGTATTGATCCTGTTGGTGCTTGCGTAGGAATGAAAGGATCACGCATTCACGGCATTGTTCGCGAATTGAGAAATGAAAATATTGATGTGATCAACTTCACTAACAATACTCAATTATATATTCAGCGTGCATTAAGTCCTGCTAAAATTTCTTCCATAAAATTAGATGATGAAACCATGCGAGCTTCTGTTTACATGAAACCCGACCAGGTTTCTCTCGCTATTGGCAAGGGTGGATACAATATCCGTCTTGCCGGAAAGCTCACGGGTTATGAAATTGACGTGTATCGCGACACAGATGAAGAAGAAAGTGAAGATGTGGATCTCGAAGAATTTAAAGATGAAATTGATGAATGGATTCTTGAAGAGTTTAAAAAAATCGGATGTGACACTGCAAAAAGTGTTCTTGATATTTCAGTGGAAGAATTAGTCAACCGCACCGATCTTGAAGAAGAGACAATAAAAGAAGTGATTAAAATTCTCAAATCAGAATTTGAATAATTTACAATTCAATAATGAAATGAGGTAATAAGTGAATTGTTTATAAATTGTAAATCGTACATCGTACATCATAATGTCAGAAGACAAAGGCACCCGGTTATCAGTAGTGGTCAAAGACCTGAACATAGGGATTGATCATATTGTTGAATTTCTTGGCAAGAAAGGTTTTGCTATAGAGAAAAAACCAACTGCAAAAATATCTTCGGAGGCTTATGATTTATTGCAAAAAGAATTTGCACAGGATAAGCAAATCAAACAGGTTGCACAGGAAATCACGAAAGAAAAACAACGCAAGGAAAATATTGTAATCGAAGCCAGACAAACTTCTGCCCCTTTTACTGAAAATAAACCTGAAAAAGAGGACAATTTACAGGCCAGCCTTTTTCACATCAAACAAGAAGCGGCAGAAAAAGAAAAGCTTAAGAAAGTTTCTGTTAAAGAAAAAGAACCGGCTCAAAAAACCGGTGAAGTTGAAAAAGAAATACCTGCAAAAAAAGAAGTACCTGTTGAGCCGGAAATAATTAAAGCGAAAGCCGACAAGATTGAACAGCCCAAAGTATTAGGAAAAATTGACCTGGAAGAAAAACCAAATAAAGACGGGAAGAAAACAGAAAAGAAATCCAGGAAAGTTGAACCTAAAACTGCAAAAGGAAAAAAGAAAAAAGAAGAAGAAATAGAAAAAATTTCTGAAACGGAAGGAGAAGTTGAAAAACCTGTAACAGAAATTAAAGATGAAGAACAAACAGGAGTTCCTGTTGTTTCGGCTGAACAGCCTGAAGAAATTATTGAAGATACAATAACACCTTCTGAAGAAGATCAGAAAGATGTTCCTTATCGTACAGAACGCGAAAGATTATCGGGTCCCACGATACTCGGAAAAATTAATTTACCGGTTGATCCTCCTAAGAAAAAACCGGTTGCATCTTCAGGCGCATTTGAAAGCGATCGCCTTTCTAAAAAGAAAAAAAGAAGACGTACCGATAAAAAAGTTAACATTACAAAACAGGTTGCTACCGTAAAAAGCACTGAAGTAAGACCGGATTGGAAAAAAGGCAAACCGGATTTCAGCAAAAAGAAAAGAGATGCAAACCCTGAAGTTACAGATAAGCAAATACAGGATCAGATCAAAGCCACTCTTGCGCGGTTAAGCGGAGGTGGAAAATCAAGGTCTTCCAAAATGCGCAAGCAGAAACGCGAAGCGCACTTACAGGAACGCGAAGTAATTGCAGAAGAAGCTGCAAAGTCAAAAGTCATAAAAGTTACCGAATTTGTTTCAGCCAATGAACTTGCCAAATTAATTGGTGTTCCGGTAACTAATATTATTTCCACATGTATGAGTCTTGGTCTTTTCGTTTCTATCAATCAACGCCTCGATGCAGAAACACTTTCAGTTGTTTCAGGAGAATTCGGATACACTATAGAATTTGTTTCAGTTGATGTTCAGGAAGCTATACAAGACAAACCTGATGATCCTTCAGAATTAGAACCGCGTGCTCCCATTGTTACTGTGATGGGTCACGTAGATCATGGCAAGACTTCTCTGCTCGATTACATCCGTAAAACAAATGTTATTGCAGGCGAAGCCGGAGGAATTACACAGCACATTGGTGCGTACGAAGTATCGCTGGAAAACGGAAAAAAAATTGCATTTCTCGATACACCCGGTCACGAAGCATTTACGGCTATGCGCGCGCGAGGTGCTAAGGTAACAGATGTTGCTATTATTGTGGTTTCTGCTGACGATAGCGTAATGCCCCAGACAGTAGAAGCAATCAATCATGCCCAGGCAGCAAATGTTCCCATAGTTTTTGCGATCAATAAAGTGGACAAACCCGGGTCAAGTCCTGACAGGATTAAAGAGCAGCTTTCAAAAATGAATATACTTGTGGAAGAGTGGGGAGGTAAATATCAATCGCAGGAAATTTCCGCCAAGTTGGGAACTAACATTGATTCTCTTCTCGATAAAGTTTTACTCGAAGCCGAACTGCTTGACCTGAAAGCTAATCCTCATAAGAATGGAGTAGGAACGGTAATAGAATCATCGCTCGACAAAGGACGTGGCTATCTTGCAACTGTACTTGTGCAGACAGGCGAATTAAAGGTAGGTGATGTAGTGCTTGCAGGTTGTTACAGCGGAAGAGTAAAAGCTATGTTCAATGAACGGGGGCAGCGAATGGATGTAGCCGGTCCGTCAACTCCTTCAATGATTCTGGGATTAAGCGGTGCACCCCAGGCTGGTGATCAGTTTCATGTAATGGATGATGAGCGCGAAGCACGTGAAATTGCTAACAAGCGTATGCAATTACAGCGCGAGCAGGGAATAAGAACTCACAAGCATATTACACTTGATGAAATAGGAAGACGTCTTGCCATAGGAAATTTCAAGGAGCTTAACGTAATCGTAAAAGGTGATGTGGATGGCTCTATTGAAGCATTAGCTGATTCATTGCTTAAACTTTCCACTCCTGAAATCCAGGTAAACGTCATTCATAAATCTGTCGGAGCGATTACCGAATCGGATGTATTGCTTGCTTCGGCATCCAATGCGATCATCATCGGGTTCCAGGTACGTCCCTCTGTAAATGCTCGCAAGCTTGCAGAACATGAGCAAATTGATATCCGGTTATATTCTATTATTTACGATGCCATTAATGAAGTAAAAGCTGCAATGGAGGGAATGCTTGCCCCTGATTATGAAGAAAAAATTGTGTGCAATGTAGAGGTACGCGATGTATTCAAAATCCCTAAGGTCGGAACTATTGCAGGCTGCATGGTGCTGGATGGGAAAATCACGCGTAATACAAAAATCCGCTTAGTGCGTGATGGCATTGTAACTTTTACAGGAGAGCTTGCATCATTGAAACGCTTTAAAGATGATGTGAAAGAAGTTGCTACAGGTTACGAGTGCGGATTGAACATTGCAAATTTTAATGACGTTAGTGTAGGTGACATCATTGAAGGATATGAGCAAGTGGCAGTTAAAAGAACTCTGGCATAAAAGCTCCGGGTTACAAATTTCAATAATTACGGAATCAAAAACTTGAACCGGTCAATATTTTTCAAGGCAATGCCTGTTCCGCGAACAACAGCTCTTAAAGGATCTTCAGCTACATGTACAGGTAATTTTGTTTTAATGGAAATTCTTTTATCCAAACCTCTAAGCAATGCACCTCCTCCGGTAAGATAAATGCCGGTGCGATAAATGTCTGCTGATAACTCAGGAGGTGTGATTTCAAGAGCTTTTAAAATGGCTTCTTCAATTTTAGAAACTGATTTATCAAGAGCATGAGCAATTTCAGAATAAGAAACTGTTATTTCTTTTGGAATACCGGTCATAAGATCGCGGCCATGAACAGCGAAATCAGGAGGAGGTGTATCCAATTCAGGAAGCGCTGATCCGCATTCAATTTTTATTCTTTCTGCCGAACGTTCACCGATCAGGATGTTGTGCTGCCTGCGCATGTAATCCCAAATATCATTGGTGAATCCGTCACCTGCCACACGAATGGATTGATCACAAACAATTCCGCCAAGTGCAATAACTGCGATTTCGCTGGTACCGCCACCGATGTCAATGATCATATTTCCCATCGGCTCTTCCACATCAATTCCAATTCCTATTGCTGCTGCCATGGGTTCATGGATAAGATACACTTCTTTTGCACCTGCATGTTCAGCAGAATCGCGCACAGCCCGTTTTTCCACTTCTGTAATTCCTGAAGGAATACAGATGACCATTTTTAAAGAAGGAGCAAAAAGCCTTCTTTTAGGATTGATCATTTTTATCATGCCGCGAATCATGTGTTCGGCAGCATCAAAATCAGCAATCACTCCGTCTTTCAGCGGGCGAATAGTTTTTATATTTTCGTGCGTCTTGCCGTGCATCATCATCGCCTGCTTTCCAACTGCAAGTACTTTACCCGACATGCGGTCCATTGCCACAATAGAAGGTTCGTCCACCACTACCTTATCATTAGCAATAATGAGCGTGTTAGCAGTGCCAAGGTCAATGGCTATTTCTTGTGTTAAAAAATCAAAGAGCCCCATAGAGACTGAAATTTTTGGTGTTTTAAAGTTTAATGCCTGTATATTGATGTCAGAGATTGAAGGGTCGAAGTTAGTTTTTTTTAGCATCATGCTTTTATCTTCCCGCTTCAATCTTTGAACCGGCTAATGTTTAAAATGTCTTATGCCTGTTACTACCATCGAAACCCTGTTTTGGTTACAATACTCAACAGATTCTTTGTCACGCACCGAGCCTCCCGGCTGAATTACGGCTGATATACCTGCATGGTGTGCTATTTGCACACAATCGGGAAATGGAAAAAATGCATCTGATGCCATCACCGCGCCTTCCAGATTAAAGCCGTTCCGGCCTGCCTTTTCAATGGCCTGGTTTAATGCATCCACGCGTGAGGTTTGCCCCACTCCACTTGCAAACAATTGTTTGTTTTTTACAACCACTATTGCATTTGACTTGCTGTGTTTCACAATTTTATTTGCAAAAATCATATCTTCAATTTCCTTTTCAGTTGGTTTCTCATTTGTAACGGTCTGCATATCCGAAGCTGTTTCGGTTTTCAAATCCTTTTCCTGTTCAGTCATTCCGTTCAGCAATGAACGAAACTGAACGGAAGAAAAGATGAAATTATTTTGAAGCTTTAATAATATCCTGTTTTTTTTCTCCTTTAAAATAGCAAGTGCTTTTTCATCAAAGGCGGGAGCAATCAGAACTTCAAAAAATAATTTATCTATTTCTTCTGCTGTTACAGCTGCAATTTTTTTATTGGTAACAATAATTCCACCGAAAGCCGAAACAGGATCACCGGCAAGGGCTGCTTTCCATGCTTCTTCAGCATCTGCACGTGATGCAACTCCACATGCATTGTTGTGCTTGATTATTGCAAAAGTGCATTCATCAAAATCAGCAATGAGTGATAGCGCAGCGTCAATATCAAGGAGATTATTATAAGAAAGTTCTTTACCGTGAAGTTGCTCAAACACCTCATCCATATTCCCATAAAATCGTGCTGACTGGTGAGGATTTTCACCATAACGGAGCGTAGGCGATGGCTGAAAATAATTTAAAATTGCCGTATCATAGCGGGAAGAAACTTCAAAAGCATGCCCAGCCTGGGTTTTTCTTTCGGCAAGAGCGGAATATCCTTTTTTCTCTTTCAGCAAGCTCAGAAGAAAATTATAATCATTGCGTGAAGGGATAATTAACACGTCTTTAAAATTTTTTGCTGCTGCGCGAATCAATGAAATTCCACCAATGTCAATTTTTTCAATAATGTCTTTTTCTTCCCCTCCCGATGCAACCGTTTCGCTAAAAGGATAAAGATCCACTATCACCAGGTCAATGACAGGAATATTATACTCTTCTAATTGTGCCAGATCAGATGTGCTTTCTCTTCTTCCAAGTATGCCACCGAAAATTTTAGGATGCAGGGTTTTTACTCTTCCTCCCAGAATGGATGGATAATCGGTTAACTTTTCAACTGCAATGACAGGGAATTTCAGCTGTTCAATAAACTCGCGTGTGCCCCCGGTTGAATAAATAGTAATGTCCAGTTCATGTAATGCGCGAATAATATTTTCAAGATTATCTTTATGATAAACCGAGATAAGTGCGCTTTTTATTTTTTTTTCTGTGCTCATTTTATGAAGCGCAAAAGTAAATCTTAAAAATCAGGTGGAATCATAACGGGAAAAAGATTTGGTATGTGAGATGCCATACACATCTTTTATAAAGAACCAACCTATGGAGTACATCCATTTAATTTGAACATGACTTACATATTTCCAAAGCAGGTTCTCCCTCTGCCGCTGTTTTTTAAAGAACGTGTTTGTTTAGACAGAATCCAAATTTTATTCCACCACCATTTTCTTATTCTCCCATTTCAACCCATCACCCACTCTGACCAAATAAATTCCTTTTGCCAAAAAAGAAACATCAAGAGGAGTTTCAAGTTTGAAATTTAAAGTTTGAAGTTTTGTTTCATAAATCTTTTCTCCCACCACATTTATTATTTCACATTGCAGCGGTGCGTTATGTATTGAATTAAAAGTAATCTGAATGGCTCCCGTGGAGGGATTTGGAAATAGTTCCATACTTGATTCTTCATTGACCTCATTACTTGACCGGCAATTGACAGTTATTACCGTGCCGGTTGAAGTTTTAGAACATCCATTTGAACTGGTTACAATAACTTTGTAAGAACCTCCGACTTTTGCAGTATAATTTTGAAAAGAAGCAGCGCTAATATTAACTGCTCCTTTTTTCCATTGATAGATTAGATTTGTGCCGCTATTAGCCTGTAAAATGACACTGTCACCGGCACAAAAAGTTGTCGAACCCAACGGTGTAATAGCTGCAGAGGGTAAAGGATTCACTGTTACCGCAACAGTTCCTGATGTTTTGCTGCAACCGGGCGCATTAGTTACAACTACTTTATAAGCATTAGACGTAGCTGTTGGAACATACGATTGATTGGTAGCTCCTGCAATATTATTAACTCCTTTTTTCCATTGATAAGTTAATCCTGTTCCTAAAGGCGCTTTTAAAGTTAAAGCATTAGTGCCAGAACAAATGGTTGTGGGACCTGTTGTTGTAATTGTTGCAGCAGGGTTGTTTCTGTTGACTGTCAAATTTCGTGCTGCACCGGTGCCATAACTATTAGTTGCTGTAACGGAAATGGTACCCGCGGCAATAAAGCTGGCATCATAAGTTACATTAACGCTGCTTGTACCCTGTCCGCTGTTGATAGTTGCTCCCGTTGGAACAGTCCAATTATATGTTATACCGCCCCCCTGCACAACTGAATAAGTGCGTATTTCTCCGGGACATACTTTGGCAGTGCCGCCTGTAATAGTAATGTATGAAGGTAACTGAGGAATACCGTTCACAATAAATTTCTCAGAACTTATAAAACCTCCCTGTCCATAAGGAACATACACAAATAAAGTATCCTGAACGGTACCCGTGCTGATCTTTCTTGTAGTATTTCCATTGCTCCAGCGATAAGAAGCGTAGCCTGCCCCTGCATCAAGCCATGTAACTCCCAACGAATCAAAAGAGTTGACCTGTGGGCGATGCAATTGCCATGGAAGCGATGGATAGTAAAATACCCTGTAAGAAGTTACTCCATCAAGCTGAAAAATTTTTGATCCTGCCGAATCCACTACCACAAAGCCGATGGTGCCGCTGAGGACATTGCCAAAGTTTACAAGAGTCTTGGAGTTTTCCAGGCGTTGAACGCTGCCCAGTGAGTTACTGCTTATCGTGGAATCATACATATAATCCCACGTTTGCGTGGCAATTTTATTTGTTTCATCTAAGGCAAATTCCAATCCCCTGCCTCCGTGCGGAGTGATGTAATTACCATTATCATACAATGTAATATGGCCGTTGCTCACTCTTCTTATATCATGTTGCGCATAAAAAGGAAGGGGGCGGTTGACAAATGTAAATTGGTTTTGTTTGCCGCCCAAACGCCACATGATTGAGCTGTCTGAACGATTGATTTTTGTAATCTCATTAAAATTCCGGGTTGAAAATAAAAGGTTTCCATCTGTATCCACTTCTATAGCATTGGAATGCGTCCAGTTAATTACAGGCTGATGGTAAAGAAAAAATGTATCCACATCATCAAAAGAATAGTAATCCTTTGCATGCCATTCAAAAACAATATTTCCCGAAGCATCCAATTCCTGTATAACTCCGCACTGAACAATATCATTCGTGTTTCCGAATTCTCCTTTCCAATAATACTGGCTTAAATCCATTGTTACAAGATCAGCCCCTATCATCAGGAAATTTCCGTTTGGCAAAATACGCAACTCGTGAGTATCTTCCATATCAAGATTTTTAGTGGTAACAGTATCCACATCAGTAAACGTACTGTCCATTATATGAAATGTTCCTTTGGCGGCAAAGCTCATCAAACCATTGGGCCAGAGGGTAAAATCATTGCGGTGGGTGCCGCTGCGATAATAAATTACATTTCCTTTTCCATCCAGCATCATCATGGTGGGATCATCTTTTGAGGACAAAAAATAATATCCTGAAAAAGTACTGTCAAACACAGTTGCAGTAAAAGGAGGCGGCTGCGCCAAAGCAGTTCTTCCTGTAAAAAAAGACAATAAATAAATAATAGTTACAACAATAATTGGTCTTTTCATTTCAATTGGTTTTGGGATAAAGATAAGATTTTTTTTTATCTATCCTTCTTTTTTTGTCCGGGGCCCAACACCCGCGGCAGTTAACGCAGTTTTGCCTGTGATTTTCGCCAGTGGTTTAATGTTTTTTTGTGCCAACCAACTCAAACATAATTTAACCTTCAACTTGTGGTTTTTACTTCCGTTCGGATCAATAACTGTCACATTCGGATGGATAACTTGTTTTTACCAATTTAAAAAATCTTACATTTTCTTTATAAGATAACGAAAAAATAGACCAGCAAAAACTGCAAAATCATGGAGCCGTCAATTACCAATATATAATAAAGGTCTTTTTTTGATTCATTAATCATCATAATAAAAACTGAAGTGATGGCAGCTGAAATGTATAAAGGAATTGAAAAATCGGGCAGCGGTGATGCAATCGCTTTCATGCTCTTTAGATGAAGAAAAACCACGATCACAAAAGACAGCATACATAGCCAGGCAAAATTTTTTGTTGCATTAATTCCAAGCTGGTTGGGGATAGTCTTTACATTATTCTTTAAATCGCTGAATTGATCCCTCACATCAAACACCATGGCAAGGGGCAGCACAAAAAAGAACCTTTTAAGACAAATGAAAATAAGGTCTAGTGAATGAATGGAACCTGATTTGCTGATTAACGGAAGCCATGCCGTTGCCGCAGCCCACACTGCAGCAAGAATAATATTTTTAACAACAGGAATGTTTCTGAACCCCTTCAGCCGCATATTGTTTTTTGAAAAAGGCATTTCATAAGCTACTGCAAAAATTGCGGTAATAAAAATAATTATTTTCTCCTGCCGCGTGGTGTATTGAAATGCTGTTAAAAAACCAACCAGCGAAAAAAAACATAACAACACATGAAATCCTGAATTTCCGCTCAGCAGCGAAAAATTTTTTTCTTTCCCGGAAGGAATGCTGATGATGAGCCTTGCAAGGTTGTAAACGAAAACGGTTCCGCAAAAAATTACGGCCAGAATATGGTTTCTGAAATGGAGATCACCGGTAAATAGCAGCGACTGGGCGGCTAATAGCGTTGCTGCAAGTGCAACTACAAATTGACTTTGCAGCACCAATAAAATGATTTTTTGCACAGGTTTCAACACACATACTATTTATCAATTCAAAACAATGGTTAAGAAAGCAAAGCTGGCTGAAAAGCCAATTGTACCCCATATAAGAGTGTCTTTAATTTTTTTGTTACGAGCATATTTATTATAACCAGCCCTGAACTCTTCTGATTTAAAAACCTCGGGTTCAATAGTTGAAGAGGGCGGAATAGTCCGGGGATTAAACCTCCCCATAATTATAGAATTCGCAAACACCACAATAGGCCCGTAAAAGTTCAGTATCCCCGATGCTGCACCAACAATCTGCCCTTCAAAAGCGTTCCATGGCTTTTTATATACTGCTCTTCCGTATTGCTCACCCTGAATATAACGCCTTACAAAATCCACACTGGGGTCTCCTTCCATTGTAGTATCGGGATCATAAATAATTTCTTCAGTGCTGTCAGGATTTATTGCTGAAAATACATCATACTTATCCAGCTTCCGCATTTTGTCTTTCGGGTCATCCATCTTCTTGTAAAAAATCCAGTCTCCTTTAACTTCGTATTGTTTTACTTCCTTTATTTTTCCGCTCAGCAGGAGAATTTTAACCTGTGCGTTGCAAAAATTTATACTCAGAAAGAAAAATAGGACAAACTTCAACACGGTTTTGTTCATAAAAAATGATTTGTTCAAAACTACAAAAAAAAGCATTTCAGTGAATTGTTTCATAACGCGGAATGCGAATAAAGTATTATAAATACGTCAGATTCTTTTGATGGTTTTGAAATAGCATTAACTTTGCCCTTCCCCATTAAAAAGATTTAAGATGTCACATTACTCTTTTGCCGATCGTCATAACGGTCCTGATGAAAAAGAAATCAGGGAAATGCTCCGCGAAACCGGAGTTGCTTCGCTGGATGAATTGATTGAAAAAATAATTCCTTCTTCCATTCGTCTATCCGATGAACTGAATATTCCCGAAGGAATGAGCGAATTTGAGTTCCTGAAAGAGCTTCGCGAAACGGCAAATAATAACAGGCTTTTCAGAAATTACATAGGGTTAGGTTATTACAATACGGTAACTCCCGGAGTAATTCTGCGAAACGTTTTTGAAAATCCGGGGTGGTACACTGCCTACACTCCTTACCAGGC
>JBDSOU010000025.1:0-2371 GCA_039914625.1 Bacteroidia bacterium
ATTGAAGTCGGCTTAACTTAGCAAAATGACAGGGAAATTCTTATTCTGAGTTATTAACAAGGCAAAATCAAGTAAACCTTATTTGTAAATTTGCCGAAGCAACTTTAAAACTTAAACTCCTGATGCGTTTACTAAAACAACAAATTGAAGCATTAATCTTTACCGCTGATGCAGGAATTGATATGGAAGAAATTCAGTCCTGCCTTAAAACTGTTTACGGATGGGAATTGACAAAAGAAGAGGTCACAGAAAATATTTCTCAACTCCAGGAAAAGTATAAAAGCGAAGATTTTTCTTTTGAGCTGGTGGAGATTTCAGGCGGCTATGAATTTCTTACCAAAAAAGATTTTCATGTCGCCATTCATACGCTGCTTCAAATAAAAGAAAAGAAAAAACTCTCCACAGCAGCACTCGAAACACTTTCAATTATCGCATACAAGCAGCCTGTTTCAAAACCTGAAATAGAAAAAATACGCGGAGTAAATTGCGATTACAGCATTCAGAAACTTTTAGAAAAAGAATTAATTGTGCTTGAAGGTAAAAGTGAAGGGCCCGGCAAACCCATGTTGTACGGAACCAGCCCGAATTTCATGGAGCATTTTGGCTTAAAGAATATTAAAGATCTTCCCAAACTGAAAGATTTACACATCACTGAAAACGAAATTGGTATTCCTGCAGAATAAGCGCTTCACGGATGGTTCATCATACATGGAACATTCTTTGATTTGCTAAAGAGCATGAAAAACATTTTAGTTGCAGCTTTTGCAATCAGCTTAATCGGCTCAGATTTATCGGCACAGGACAGCACGCTCAGAAAAATTTCAAACAGCGCGTTTACCACCAACGAAGTTTTAGAATATCGCGTGCATTATGGTTTTATTGATGCCGGTGAAGCGCGCCTCGAAATTGGTCCCGATATAAAAACGTTTGCTAACCGCAGTATTTATCATGTTGTCGGAACAGGTAAAACAAAAGGAGCATTCGACTGGTTTTTCAAAGTCCGCGACCGTTATGAAAGTTATATTGACAGTGCGGCAATTGTTCCCTGGTATTTTGTAAGACGTGTGGACGAAGGGGGTTATCACATCAACCAGAACGTTACGTTTAATCATCATAAAAATATAGCAATAAGCGAAAAAAAAACCATCCATATTCCGCATGCCACTCAGGATATTATCTCTGCATATTATTATTCGCGCACATTAAATTTTGACACGGCAAAAGTGAATGACATATATTCATTCAATGCTTATCTTGATGATGAAGTAATACCCATGAATATAAAATTTCTTGGAAGGGAAAAAGTAAAAACCGGCTTGGGAACTTTTAATTGTATAAAATTCCGGCCCGTGCTTTTAGTGGGGCGTGTTTTTAAGGAAGAAGAAGATATGACAATATGGGTGACTGATGATAAAAATAAAATTGTTGTCAGGGCGCAGGCAGAAATTTTAGTGGGTTCTGTTAAAATGGATTTGAAAGATTATTCGGGATTGGCAAACCCTCTGTTGTCGAAAATAAAATAATCATAATAAGTTTTTCCCGAGCAAATATTCTGCAATCTGAATTGCATTGGTAGCAGCACCTTTGCGGAGGTTATCAGAAACAATCCACATATTTAAAGTTTTCGGATTGCTTTCATCTCTCCTTAAACGTCCGACAAAAACTTCATCCCTTCCCTGCGCATTGATCGGCATAGGGTATATAAAATTTGTAACATCATCTTCCAAAATAACTCCGGGACTATCCGAAAGAATTTTTTTCACTTCATTCAAATCAAAATCATTTTCTAATTCCACATTCACCGCCTCTGAATGTCCTCCGACTACAGGTACCCTGACAGTGGTTGCTGTAAGCCTAATCGAATCATCTCGTAGAATTTTCCTCGTTTCATTTACCATTTTCATTTCTTCTTTGGTATAACCATTTTCCAAAAACACATCCACCTGCGGAAGAACGTTCATATCAATCGGATGTTTGTAAGCCATTTCACCTTTTATTCCCTTGCGTTCATTCATCAATTGATCCAACGCTTTTTTCCCAGTTCCGGTTACTGACTGATAAGTGGAAACAACAATTCTTTTTATTTTATATTTTTTATGCAGCGGATTTAATGCAATCACCATTTGAATGGTTGAACAATTCGGGTTGGCAATTATTTTATCATCTTTTGTCAATGCGTCAGCATTAATTTCAGGAACAATTAATTTTTTTGAAGTATCCATTCTCCATGCAGAAGAATTATCAATCACTGTTGTTCCTGCTTCGGCAAATTTTGGCGCCCATTCCAGCGAAGCAGCTCCTCCTGCAGAAAATAAAGCAAGCTGTACTTTTTGTTTTATGGCATCATTACAACTTTGAACTTTGAACTTTG
>JBDSOU010000169.1:0-6876 GCA_039914625.1 Bacteroidia bacterium
GGTAATAATTTTTAATATAAAAACAATTATTAGATTTATTTTTTTTCATTCCCCAACAAACTTATAAGTTTGAAAGCTGTTCTCTGAACCCAATCCCTTTTCATCACTATAATCTTTCCCTGAACTATTTAGATCATCTTTCTCATATTGAACAATGCCTTTTTCAACAGGATTGCGATGTATAAATTTTTTTTAAACCCGTGAATCTTTTTTTAATCCCATACGTAAATTCGGTTGTATAACAATATTTTTGAATCATCTGAATCTTATTTTAAAACCCAACGTATCAACAGGTAATTAATAACATGTCATCAAAAAATATATCCGTTAAATAAACAGCTCAAAAAAATATTTCTTTCAAAAACTGAATCTTATTTTAAAACCAATCGTTTCAACAGGTAATTAATAACATGTCATCACAAACAATATCTATTAAAATAAACAAATTAAAAAACTTTTTTTACTAAACTGAATCTTATTTAAAAACTAATCGTTAATAACTTTATTATTCATAACTTATACTATAAAATATAAATTAAACTTTAAAAAAATGACAAAAAAAATCTTGAAAAACTGTTTCTATTCCAGGGCTTGATTGCATTCTGTACAACGGCAACCAACCAGCAAATTACTAACCTGATTAATGTCTTTAAAAATGGCATTACTTCGTTGAGCAGCATCGTTACCCAGATAACAGCTATCAGCGGGGCGCAATCTTTATCGCCTGCCGGAGGAGGTTCTCAAAAAGACCTCATGCGGCTGATTCTTGACCGAATCACTTTTTCCATTATTAATGCCGCCAAAGGTTATTACCTGTCCGTTCCTGATCTTAACATTGTAAAAAAATTAGACTATGCGCTCAGCAGTGTACAGGAAATCTCCGATAAAAATATAGAAGGTATGATAGTTACCTGGAAAGGTTATATAACTCCTGTTATGACTGAACTGTCTGATTGGGGAATAAATGACGATACGATCCTGAGCTGGGATGCTGCGCTTTTAAATTATAAAAAAGCATATACCCTTCCTGAATTGAATAAAAAAACCAAATCGAGCCTTACCCTGCAGGTAAATGAACTGACTAAACAGGGAATGACTATAGTGAAATCCACTCTTGAAACTTCCGTAAACAGTTTCATTCAAAAAGGGCCACCAGCAATTTGTTACAGATTATCCGTAAATAGACAGTAGAGAAAAATAATCATTCTAAAGTATTGGCAAATAGACGGTTCTAAGAAAGGATGAAATATCAATTCCTACTGCATAGCAGTTGAAATATTTCATCACTAAATAATGATAATCAACCTATTGAAAGCATTACCGATTTTCAACTGTCTATTTACGGTTTAAGATATTTATAAGAATCTTAATTAAAAAATTTGGTGTGTTTGAAATTTAACTTAAACTCTTAGAGCTTTATTTTAAAATAAATAAGAAGAATCACTATTAAATTTTTTCTCTTTATAAATTCATCCAGGTAAGGAAACAATTTATTGATTATCAATATATCGCTTCTTAACTGGTTCGATTTTTCTTGAGCGAGGGGAGCAAAAGCCATCAGCGTAAAAACTGGTGGCTTTTTATTTGAGTATTACTGTAAGCAAACTACACCCTTTTTCTTAGCTTTGTCGCTCTCTTATTATATAGCATAACCTTAAATCTCCAATTATCATGAGCCTTCTTGTTGTAGGAACTGTTGCCTTTGATGCCATTGAAACCCCTTTCGGAAAAACAGATAAAATAGTTGGCGGTGCAGCAACGTATGCTTCGCTTGCCGCTTCTTACTTTTCCAAAAAAATAAATCTTGTTTCCGTTGTCGGAGATGATTTTCCTGCTGACATGATAAAAAAGTTCAACTCGCATGGAATTAACACCGAAGGCTTACAGATTAAGAAAGGAGAAAAATCATTTTTCTGGAGCGGAAAATATCATAACGATATGAATACCCGCGATACGCTGGATACGCAATTGAATGTGCTGGCTGATTTTGACCCCGTAATTCCTGAAAGTTACCAGGATTGTGAATTCCTGATGCTTGGCAACCTGATGCCCAAAATTCAGCAGCAAGTGATGGATCGTTTAAAAAAACGTCCCAAACTTATTGTTCTCGATACCATGAATTTCTGGATGGAAATTGCCATGGATGATTTAATGAATACCATTAAGCGTGTGGATGTGCTTACTATTAACGATGCAGAAGCCCGTCAGCTCACCAACGAATATTCGCTGGTAAAAGCAGCACAGAAAATTTTAAAGATGGGGCCAAAATATGTTGTCATAAAAAAAGGCGAGCATGGCGCATTATTATTTTTTGAAGAGCAGGTTTTTTTCGCACCCGCACTTCCGTTAGAAGATGTATTTGATCCGACAGGAGCAGGAGATACGTTTGCCGGAGGTTTTATAGGTTACCTTGCCCGTACAAAAGATATTTCATTTGCAAACCTGAAACGCGGAATTATTTATGGTTCTGCAATGGCTTCTTTTTGCGTAGAAAAATTCGGCACCGAACGCATCATTGAACTTACTAAGGAGGATGTAGAAGACCGGGTTCAGGAGTTTGTGGATTTGATGCAGTTTGACATTACACTTGTATGAATCATTCATCCATTCTGATCAAAAAAATCCGGACATAATTAATCCAGCTTCAACACCGCCAAAAAAGCCTGCTGCGGAATTTCCACACTGCCCACCTGCCTCATCCGTTTCTTACCTTCCTTTTGTTTTTCCAAAAGTTTCCGCTTTCGCGAAATGTCACCTCCATAGCATTTTGCAGTCACATCTTTGCGCAATGCTTTCACAGTTTCGCGGGCAATAATCTTTGCGCCTATGGAAGCCTGAATAATAATTTCAAACTGCTGCCTCGTTAAAAGCTCCTTCAGCTTTTCGCACATCTTCTTTCCAAAACTATGTGCGTGTGCGCGATGAATGAGAGCGCTCAAGGCATCCACCGGTTCTGCATTCAAACGAATGTCAAGCTTCACCAAATCGCTGGTGCGGTAGTCAACCGGATGATAATCAAACGAAGCGTATCCTTTCGAAATCGTTTTCAGCTTATCATAAAAGTCAAAAACTATTTCCGCAAGGGGCATGTCAAAAGAGAGTTCCACGCGGTCGGTAGTAAGATAACTCTGACCGGTAATCACACCCCGTTTGCCAATGCACAACGTCATAATCGAACCTGTATATTCAGCTTTGGTTATTACCGATGCCTTTATATAAGGTTCTTCAATATGATCTAACCGTGCGGGATCGGGCATGTCGCTGGGGTTATGAATTTCCAGCAATTCGCCATTGGTAAGATATGCTTTGTAAGATACGTTGGGAACCGTAGTAATAACGGTCATATTAAACTCGCGCTCCAGGCGTTCCTGAATAATTTCCATGTGCAGCATTCCCAAAAAGCCGCAACGAAAACCAAAGCCGAGGGCAACAGAGCTTTCCGGTTCAAATACCAGTGAAGCATCATTCAGTTGCAGCTTTTCCATTGCACCGCGCAATTCCTGGTAATCGTCAGTATCCACAGGGTAAATTCCTGCAAAAACCATCGGCTTCACATCTTCAAAACCTTCAATGGCTTCAAGGCATGGGTTTTCCACATGCGTAATAGTATCACCCACTTTTACTTCTTTCGCTTCCTTAATTCCCGAAATGATGTAGCCTACATCTCCGGCCCTCACCACATCACGGGGCTCTTTCACTAATTTCAAAATACCTACTTCATCGGCATTATATTCCTGGTTGGTAGCAAAAAACTTTACCTTTTCATTTTTCCTGATCTCCCCGTCAATCACTTTATAATAAGCAATAATGCCGCGAAAAGAATTAAATACTGAATCAAATATCAATGCTTTCAGCGGAGCATTCACATCTCCCTTTGGAGGATGCACGCGTTCAACAATGGCTCTTAAAATTTCATGAACCCCAATTCCCGTTTTAGCACTTGCCGGAATAATTTCTTCGCGCTTGCATCCCACAAGATCAACAATCTGATCCTTTACCATTTCAGGATTGGCGCTTTCCAGGTCAATTTTATTAAGAACAGGTATTATCGCCAGATCGTTTTCAAGAGCAAGATAAAGATTGGAAATAGTTTGTGCCTGGATTCCCTGGGCAGCATCCACAATCAGCAAAGCGCCTTCACAGGCGGCAATCGAGCGCGATACTTCATAGCTGAAATCCACATGACCTGGCGTGTCAATAAGATTAAGGATATATTTTTTTCCATCCAATTCATATTTCATCTGGATAGCATGGCTCTTAATAGTGATGCCCCGTTCCCGCTCCAAATCCATATCGTCAAGAACCTGGTTTTGCGCCTGCCTTTTATCTATAGTATGGGTATATTCCAATAACCGGTCAGCGAGCGTACTTTTCCCGTGGTCAATATGGGCAATAATGCAAAAGTTGCGAATGTGTTGCATTGAGAAGGTTTGAGGTTTGAGGTTTAAAGTTTAAGGTATTGCGTCTTCCAATGCAAGTTCAATAGCCAGAAACCAAAACACTTTGAGTGTGCAAAAATATACTATTCTTTGCTATTAAACCTTAAACTTTAAACCTTAAACCTTAAACCTTTTTCGCTACCTTTGAAAAAATAATTACCTCCATGCAACCTTTTCATTAAAAATTGCATCTTGGTAGTTGAATGGTCATAAAATGACGGATGAACAGTTACTTCAGGGCTGCATTAAAAAAAATTTAACCGCCCAAAAGCAGTTATATGACCGTTTCGCAAAAAAAATGCTCGGTGTTTGCCTGCGATATGCCGATTGTACAGAAGAAGCACAGGATATATTGCAGGATGGATTTATAAAAGTGTTTGAAAAAATAAATACCTACCACGCCACCGGAGCACTGGAAGGCTGGATTAAAAGAATAATGGTGAATACAGCCCTTGATAATTTCAGAAGAAGAGTGAATGAACGCAATCATGTTCAAATAGACATAAATGAAGTGGCTTATAATACTGGATACAACGATGCTCCGGAAAATATTTCAGTAAAGGAATTGCTCAAAGTTATACAGCAGCTTCCTGCCGGTTACCGTACCATATTTAACTTGTATGCCATCGAAGGGTATTCACATAAAGAAATCAGCGAAATGCTTGGCATAGCAGAAAGTACATCCAAGTCACAGTTTGCAAGGGCCCGGGTCCATTTACAGAAATCTATACAGTTGGAAAAAGCATATTAATTATTAATTACCAAGTTCCAAATTCTAAATATCAATAATCAAACAGTGGAATACAGAGAAGATATAGAGCAATTAGTTAAAAATTCATTCGACACTTTTGAGCCGGAAGTACATCCTGATGTATGGACCAATATTCAAAACGGCCTGAATGCTTCTGCCGCTTCCACTTCAGGCTCCGCTACAAATACTGTTTCAACAGGAGCTAAACTGGCAATGGTTTCATCAAAGTTTTCAGTGATGGGTTTAATTGGAGTTACGTCAGCCATCATCGGCATTACCGCAGCGATAATTTATTTTTCAACAGACAATCAAACACCAAATTTGAAGCCTGAGAAGGAAGCAAATAATATTCAAAACGTTACTCCTGTTTCTCAGGATTCAAAAGTTGAAAGCAAAATTATTCCTCAAACTGATAATTTAAAGAAAGAGGAACAACCGGTTTTTGCAGCAGGTCCTTTGAAAACCGAAACTGATAATGTCCATTTGCAGGACGAACATGCTGCGCCTTCAAATGTAAATAATGCTGTCAGCAAAACCGAAAACAAGGAAACAGTTGTTTCAAACATAGAGAAGAAAAATGTAACGGGAATTGCGGATCATAAAAATGAACCTGCAGATGTGAAACATGCTGATAATGCAACTCCGGCAGCGGCTGCTTCTGCTAATTCAACAGAGAAATCTGACGAAAACAAGCTTTCGGGAGATGAAACAGAAGAACAGGCACAGCACTCTGAATCAAAATCAGCCACGCCTTCAAAAGATGATGAAAAACCCATCGAATATTATTTAGGGCACATTTCTAATGTAATCACTCCAAACGCTGATGGTAACAATGATGTATTTGTAATAGAAGGCAAAGAACTTCATAACCTGAAAGTTATCATCTATGACCGTTCAGGAAAAATCGCTCATCAGTGGAATAATTTGCATGGATTCTGGGACGGGAAATTAAACAACGGACAACCTGCAGGTGCAGGAGAATACTTTTATGATATATTTGCGCAAAAAAATAACGGCAACCCTTTAACTAAAAAAGGATCTTTGCATTTGCTTCTGAAATAATTTACCCAATAAAAATATAACTAAAATACATAATCACATTAACAAATTAATCTCTTAACATGAAAAAAGTCCTTTACTTCCCGGTTTTATTAGTAACATTTCTGTTATCATTTACAATAACCTCTCCTGTAAGAGCAAGCCACGGTGTGGGAGGCGAAATCTTTTATACGTATATAGGACCTAACCAGTACCTTGTTACTATGAAGTTCTATAGGGATTGTTTCGGTATTAACGCACCCCTTTCTCCGATAGTTTGTTACCAGTCTGCTTCACTTAACCAAAATGGTACTATTACTTTAACCCCGATTCCGGGAACTGGTCAGCCGATTCCTCCCTCGCCCTGTGTTCCCGCTGCAGTAACAACCTGCAATGGTGGTAACGCTTATGGAGTAGAAGAATGGGTATATACGGCAACGGTTACATTACCGGCTGCAGCTCCCGACTGGATTTTCTCTTTTGAAGAATGTTGCCGCAATACACAAATAACAAATTTATTAAATGGTGGAGGTGTCGGAATGTATTTGAGCACTAACTTAGATAATGCAAATGGCCTTATCAATAGTTCTCCCACTTTTGCCCAAATACCTGTAACAGAGTTTTGCGTATTCAATCAATTTTATTTCA
>JBDSOU010000002.1:0-16513 GCA_039914625.1 Bacteroidia bacterium
ATCAGGCAAAGAAGTCCGAAGGATTTCAGAAATTAAAACTTCTGAATTTATTTTTTACAGAAATAATTTATCAGAAGGAATGTATTTTTATAAATTATTTAATGAGGATGAGGTTTTATCAAGTGGAGAATTAATAATTATTAACTGAGATTACTTTGGAAAATGAAAAGCAAAGGTTTGTAGGGGAATTTTTGAAGGAATACTTTTTTCAATAAGAAATTTGAACTTAAACTTTTTATTTGATATTTTCAAGACGAACCGTTAAGCCGTCTTTTATTAACTTAGTCGCGATGATTAAAAAAAATACTATTTTAGTATTAGTTCCTGCAATCCTTTTTACGGCATTTTTATTGATGGCTGCCATAGTTCACGGTCAAATTACAACAAGCGAAAATAAATGCAGATGCAGTACATCTTTAACTGTTAAAACCAAAAATCTGAAAACCGATTTTGGAGCAAAAGGTGATAATAAGAATGATGATTCCTTTTCTTTTTTAGCTGCATCTGACTGGCTCAATAAAAGTTGCAGCGATTCTTTTATCCTTAAATTATATATTCCTCCCGGAACTTATTTGGTTGGCTTGCAAATCCTGCCCTCGCAAAAAATAATTAATCCGCTCTGCACCACGCAAAGTTTTTTAAACAATATAAATCTTACCCGAAAAGGAATCAATTTGCTGGAATTGGTAAATGCAAAAAATATAATTATCGCGGGAAGCAAGCGTACCGTTGTAAAGTATAAAAACGGTTGCTTGTTTGGCGGTTTTGACAAAGCACTTAATCACGTTTCGTTTGTTCCCGGCAAGCCTTCCTGCAGCACCACTAAAGATGCTTCTAATATTGCAACTTTAGGAACATTTATTATTCTCAGGAATTGTTTTTGCATTGCAATTGAGCAGGTTGCCATTGATGGCAACAATAGTAAGATGGATCTTGGAGGTGCTTATGGTGAATGTAACGGATATGAACTTGGTCATGACGGCATTGATATTTTTGGTTCAAAAAATATTACCATTCAAAATGTTTCATGCAATAATTTCGGACGCGATGGAATCATGTCTCACATATCAGAAGGTAACCCGGATTGTGTTTATCTTAATAATGTACAGAGCAATAATAATTCAAGACAAGGCTTCAGCATTACTGCAGGCAATAATTTTACCATTGAAAACTGTAGTTTTTCCGGAACAGGCAGTGTGTTTTATAACAACCCTGGTGCAGGAGTTGACATTGAACCAGAGGAGGGAGCTGTATGTACAAATATTTTATTTTCCAAATGTAATTTTTTTGATAACTTATTTGCAGGCATGATTTCTGACAATCATTTTCCTTATGTATCAGATATTACTTTTAATGATTGTGATTTTTCAGCATCAAAAAAAGGTTCATGGTCAATTTGGCCCAATAAAATGATTCATACTGTTTTCAATAATTGCATCATACGTGGAAGTTTTACACATGTGGCAGGAGTTGATTCCTTGGACAGAATGAAATTTAATAATTGCACCATTACCGATTGGTCACGGGGAGATACTCTTTCCTCATGGGGTGTTTACCTGATTGATTTCGGATGGAATCCTCCTGAAGATAATTTTTATGAATTTAATTTTTGCAAATTTGAGATTCATAAATCTTTAGCCATTTATACAGTTGCAAATAAAGATGGAAACGGTGACCGGATTTTTAATCATTGCAACTGGAAATTTTATCCTGATGATCTTAAAAAAATTATTCCTCATTTCCCTGATTCAAACGGGAAGGGATATATTGGACGATTTTTGAATTGCACTTTTATCAGTAATACATTTAATGAAAAATCTCCGACACGGAAAAATACGAGATGGTATTTCCTTGAAATGGATCCCTATAACAATTCATCCGATCACAAAAATACTTTTGCTCCGCAAAACGGTTTGAATAGAAATAAATTCAGCCGCGTTCAAAATAATCCCGATTGGCTTTATACGTATAGATTTACGCTGAATGATTTTTAACAGCAGTTGGCAGTGTGAATCTACTTTCTTAACTTATTTGGTTACCATCTTAATTGCCAGCTTTTTCACAAACTGAAATGTTTTAGGAAAAGTGGTTTCAACAGTTAGGATCATTTGATTTTTTAAAGAGCTTAAATCTTTTGGAAAATTTACATTGATGCCGTTTACTTTTTGAAGCGTGAGCGGTTTAATAACAGACTGATACTGCAAGAATCGTGTTGACTCCGGAATAAAATGTCCTGTATAAGATGCACGTGAATACTGAGGCTGGGCAGTTTCAAGGCTACCATGTATGGTTTTACCGTGCCAGAAAATCACATCACCTTTTCGAACAGCAGGAGCGGTGCATTTTAAATTAAATTTTTTGATAATGTCTTTAATTAATTGTTTGTAACGGTCATGATGAAAAGCAATGTCAAAGTTGCCGCCATTTTTTTGAATATCAATTTTGTGACTGGTCGGGTAAACATAAAATCTTCCGGCTCCGGGCTGTATGTCTTCCAAAGCGATCCACGATGCCACCATGCGCCCTATTTGTTCCGAGTCCAAATAGTAAGTATCCTGGTGCGCCCAGGTAGAAGGGTTGCCGTCAAAATACATGCTCTGAACTAACTTCGGATCATCGTCCATTATTACTTTAAGCACATGCAGCATTTTTGGATCGGTCAAAACTTTTATTCCCGTAGCACGGAATCCTGGAAAATGCCTCTTGCTTACCGACTGCACATTCAATATGGAATTGAGCATGTAATTATGTTCGGTCATCTTATGTTTTTCAGGATTGCCGCTTGCCTGACGATAAATAAATCCTTTGTGCGGAATTACTTCGTCCTTAAAATTTTTGCGCGCTTCATCACATGCTTCAGCAGGAATCAGGTTGCGTATAATTACATACCCGTTATCCTCGTAATAATCTTTAATATCCTTATCGGTTTTAAGCTGAAGATAAACATCGGTCGTATCATCCACGCTGACCGGGATCTGAATGTCTTCTCCCGTAGGAGCTTTAATGGTTAACTGATTCTGTAAGCTCATTATATTATTTTAAGTTTAAGAATGCAAAGATGAAGATTTCTAAAGTAATTACCTTATCTCAAGTCGAATAAGTTAGATACCCTCATACGTAACTTTTTTACTAAGGTTCATAAGGGGGCAAACACAATTTCCGGCAAATTCTGAATACTCGATTTTTTTTCTTTTAACAAATTGTAAATTTGAAAAAAACTAACCATAATGCCACTCACTAACGAAGCAAAAAAAAATATTTTTGAAATGGTAAAAGCAGCACTTAAAAAACAAACTCCTCCTATGGTTGTAAGCAAAGACAAAGACGATGTCTTTGAGCTAATGGGAAATAAACCAGTTCCTTACGGAAGCAAAAAAATCATGGTGCCTGGAATGTATTTTTCTTCTGTTGTTTCACGAAAAGATTCGGTGATCTTTTATTTTTTCCCTTTGTACTTTCATCTCGATGATTATAAAAAAGTCAGCCCCTCCATATTGAAATGCCTTAAAGGAAAAACATACTTTCATTTTAAGAAACCAGAACAGGCGAATAAAGAAGAATTAATGGCTATGCTGACAAAAGGACCGAATGCCTAAAGAAAAAACGGGTATATGAAATAAGAAGTACACTATCCGTTGTTGAAGCGAATCAAAATTCGTTTCAAAACTTTCCGGTAAGCGTTACTCCAAGTGTTCGCGGATTCCCCAAATGAACTGCGCCAAAATCATAAGCATAAGAGATATATTTTGTGTCCTGCATGTTTCTCGCCCAGAACATCAGTTCGAAATTTTTTGCAGCAATGCCGCAATGGGTGTTCAGTAAGTTGTAAGGTTTCTGTTCAATAGTATTGGTAAGGTCAAAATATTGTTTACCGAGATACATCCATTCACCACGTATCACTATTTTTAATTGCTGTTTTGTACCAATTCCATGACTGTATTGCAAAGCAAACATCGAAGTAAGATCAGGTGTAAATATCTGTTTTGCTCCTTTGAGATCCTTTTCAACTCCATTTTGTGAAAGGTTAAGTTTGGTATATTCAGCGTTAACATATCCAATACTATAATTTGCTTCCAATCCTTTCATAGGAGTTGCCGCTGCTTCAACTTCGATACCCTGGTTTTTTAATTCTCCGGCATTGCGCGTAACTGTAATTGCATCAGGTAAAACTAAAGTAGGCACTTGGGCATCAGTAACAAATGTTAAAAAACCGGAAATGTTTATGTCTAATCGGTTTGCAAACAGGTTGTTTTTAATGCCTGCTTCAATACTGTTACTAAATTCAGGATCGTATGGATACAACGGAGGTTGTGACGGATCGGAACCTAACTGAGTCAGACCTCCGGTGCGATAGCCGCGACTGTAAGAAGCGAAAATGAGGCTAGTTTCTATCATACGAAACGACATACCTGCTTTAGGAGATAGTGCATTAAAGTTTGCTGATGCGCTGGTATCAGGGCGAGTTACAAATGGATTTGGATCGGGATCCATTTGAAATTCTCCAAGCACAGAATATTTTTTCTTTTCATAATCAAAACGCAGGCCTGCTGTTAAATCTAATTTTTTTGTTATGCTATATGTTGCCTGCCCGTAAACGGAAGCTCCCGAAGTTTTACCTTTTGTAGTATTGATACTTGAAGAATTTGGCGGAGCGCCAAAAAATGCAGCATCGGCTCCGAAACGGGTTGTTTGCTTAACAGGATTATCCTGGTAAAACAAATAGGCTCCGCCCGTCCAGGCTAATGCGGAGGAAGATGATGCAGGAGAAGTAAATTTAAACTCTTGCGTACCCACCTGCACTTTATTCCATCCATCATAATTGTTGATGATTGTAACAATATCATAAGGAGAGAAATCTCCGTCAATTGGATTGGTGTATATATGACGATTGGACTGATAAGATGATTGTGAAGAGAAGTTAAAACTTTTGCCGAAATAATTAATTGACAATGAGCCATTGTAAATATCATCCACCATTTCTGTTGTTGCATTTTGATTGAGCACAAATTCAAGTGGTGTTTCATTCATTGGGTCTGAAATATTGAGAGGGAAAGCCCCGTTGTTACGCAGGTTACGATGTTTTGCGTTAAGTGTAATTGCCCACTTTGAATTGGCAATGTATTTCAGATAATAATTTCCGGTAATGCTGTGCTGATCGTCAAAAGTTGAATTTGTAAATTCATTTTTATAAAACCCGTCTCGCGAATCATACATTGCGGCAACACCCATAAATAATTTATTTTTAATCAGCGGAGCCTGTATTCCTGCACTGAAACGCTGCTGCTTAAAATTACCCATGCTGATTTCAGCAAATCCATTCAAAGTATTGGTCGGTTGCTTTGTGATAATATTAATTACACCTCCCATTGCATTTCTACCATACAAAGTTCCCTGCGGACCTTTTAATATTTCGATGCGTTCCACATCGAACAATTGTGAAATATAAGTATCCAGCCCGAATTGATTTACTCCATCTATGTAAGTGGCCACAGCAGGGTCATAAGAAGTAGATGTAATTCCGCGAATTGAAGTTACGTTTCTGTTATCGCCCGGATCAGCAGCATACAAATTTGGAACGATAGCAGTAATTTCTTTGCTATCCCACAATCTATATTCCTTCACTTGCTTTGATGTAATAGCTGTGATGCTGAAAGGCACATTTTGGAGCGATTCTTCCTTTTTTTGAGCAGTCACCACCACTTCATCCAATTGTCGGGATGAATTGTTTAATTGAATGTTTAAGGTTTCGGTTTTGCCGGAAATTAAATTAATATTTTTGGTTACGGCTGCAAAATTCAGGGCCAATATCTGCACCGTATAATTTCCGGGAGCAATATTGTCAATGGAAAAATCGCCCTGGTCATTTGCAGTTGCACCTAAATTAGTGTTCAAAAGATAAACAGATGCTTTATTTATGCCGCTGGATTTTGAATCGGTAATTTTTCCGGAAAGGATGGCGGTGTTTTGACTCCATGCGGTAAAGGAGCATAGTAATAACAATGCTACATAAACTGTTTTTATGAAAAAGAAATGGTTCCGGCTAGGGTGCATAATCGATATTGGCAGGAATGTTGAGTTTATTTTTTTCATGAATGAAATTATTTTACGGTTTTAAATAAGGAAGGGAAAATAATTACTAATTTATATTGAATTAACATTAAAGACAAGTAGTTTTGAACTATACATTGTAAAGAACCATGTAATATTTTCCTACCGGGTAATAGCACATTATTAATTTTTATGAAGGCTATTTTTTCATTACCCTTAATGGTATTGCTGAATTTAACTGCCGCTACCTCCAGTTGCTGCCTGTCTTTTACTCAGTTCCGTAATAACTTCATCATAGACTTGCGAAAAGATTTCAGGATGTTCTGCATAAAATTTCCAGCTATTCATCAGTTGATTGTATGATATTTTATATTTATTTAAAATAAATTTATAATAGGTCTGCTTAACATTTGCTGAATTATCAAAAGCTGCACTAAATTGACTGTGAGCTTCAGCAAGATGAATATCCACCATCACCTGTACCATTTTAGCTTTAGGAATAATATCTCCGGGAATTTTTTCCTGTTTCTTTGAACAGGAAAAGAAGAATAAGCCAATTAGCAAAAGAATGAAAGAAAATGGTCTCATTTTTTAATTTCTGTTAAATAATAATCGGTGCCCTTTTACTTCTTCAAAAAAAATTCCATTCTCGTAAACTAAGTTCCCATTCACAAAAGTATGCGTAACCTTTGCATGAAATTCATTACCTTCAAATGGTGACCATCCGCATTTCGAAAGAATGTTTGATTTGTCAACCTTCCAGGGATGTTTCAGGTTTGCTAATACTAAATCTGCATGATAACCCTCGCGTAAGTACCCCCTTTTTTCAATATGAAAACAAACGGAAGGAGCATGGCACATTTTTTCAACAATCTTTTCTAACGATATTTTTTTCTCAAAATAAAACTGAAGCATTGCAATTAAGCTGTGTTGCACCAAAGGTCCTCCGGAAGGAGCTTTGGTATAAATTTGTTTTTTTTCTTCAACGGTATGCGGTGCATGATCTGTTGCAATTACATCTATATAATTATCCAATACAGCTTTAAAAATTGCAGCCCGGTCTTTTGATGTTTTGATGGCAGGATTCCATTTTATAAAATTTCCAAGACGCGTATAATCTTCATCGCAAAACCAAAGGTGATGCATGCAGGCTTCAGCTGTAATTCTTTTTTCTGCTAATGGGGTCTGAGCATCGAACAACGAAATTTCCTTTTCTGTTGAAATATGCAATACATGCAGCCGTGCATTGAACTTTTTAGCAAGCGCTACAGCATGAGAGGAAGATTTAAAACATGCATCTTCGCTTCTGATCAGCGGGTGAAATTTTACAGGAATATCGTCACCGAATTCTGATTTATAATCTTCAAAGTTTTTCCTGATTGTTGCTTCATCTTCACAATGAGTTGCAATCAGGATATTACATTTTGAAAAAATATTTTCCAAAGACTTTTCATTGTCAACAAGCATATTGCCGGTTGACGATCCCATAAAAATTTTTATTCCACAAACATTTCCCGGATTTGTTTTCAGCACCTCATCTAAGTTGTCATTCGAAGCACCCATGTAAAAAGAATAATTTGCTAATGAGTTTTTCGAACCAATTTGATATTTTTCTTCAAGCAATTCCTGTGTCAGGGTGTTGGGAATAGTATTAGGCATTTCCATATAAGATGTTATGCCTCCGGCAACTGCAGCTTTTGATTCAGTATAAATGTCTCCTTTATGAGTCAATCCCGGCTCACGAAAATGAACCTGGTCATCAATTACTCCCGGAAATAAATGCAATCCTTCAGCATTTATTTCAACATAATTTTTGTTGGATGAAATGTTTTTGTCAACCTTGGAAATAAGTCCGGCTTC
This sequence comes from Bacteroidia bacterium, assembly GCA_039914625.1. Lineage (GTDB taxonomy): Bacteria > Bacteroidota > Bacteroidia > AKYH767-A > OLB10 > DATEMK01. Next base: position 7,909 of record JBDSOU010000002.1, read on the forward strand.
AATCAAAACATCAGAAGAAAAAATTTTTCCTTCATTTACGACACGTGCATTTCGAATAATGATGGCTGGCATTTGAGAATATTAATGCTCTTTTTTTATTCTGTCAGCCGCTGCTTCCATTTTGCCGGCAACCGGAATCAGTTTCCCTGTTTTCCCAAGACCATAAGGAGGCATGTTATTATATATGCATTCATATTCTCCACTACGTATTTTATAAGTTTCATGCCATATTCCAACATCACCATTACTTTTTACTTTTTCATTAAACGCTTTCCATTCAGGAAGATGAGAAGCATTTCTGTTTTTCGCATACGCATCCAGATCCTCAAACGATTTCCAATATTGAAGTATCATTCCAAAGCTTGATTCAAATCCAAGAAAACCGAATTCTTCTTTTTTCTCAGAAAGTTCTTTCAGCATTTTTGGCATCGCCATCACTACAGGTAACCATTTATGAATTTTCCACCATCGGTTGATGAGCATTCCAATGAGAAAAATAACCAAATCATCTTCCGGCTTTACAGTCATTCGCTGATTGATAGTTTTTGCCATAATTGATTTTATTCTGAATTTTATTTTTTTATCACTCCAACCATCTCCTCCGGCTTTACCCATTGATCAAATTGTTCTGAGGTCACATAGCCTAAATCAATAGCAATTTGCTTTAATGTCTTTCCCTTCTTGTGTGCAGTCTGCGCAATTTCAGCTGCTTTATAATAGCCTATATGCGTATTCAAAGCAGTGACGAGCATCAGTGAATTATTCAGATTATTTTTTATGTTTTCTTCAATCGGTTCAATCCCCATTGCGCATTTATCATTAAAGGAAACACACACGTCACCAATGAGACGTGCAGAGTGAAGGAAATTAAAAATGATCATTGGTTTAAAAACATTCAATTCAAAATGACCAGTGCAGCCGCCAATATTTATAGCTACGTCATTACCGAGAACCTGTGCTGCTACCATTGTCATGGCTTCGCATTGAGTTGGATTTACTTTGCCGGGCATTATAGACGAGCCTGGTTCATTGTCAGGAATAAATAGTTCCCCTATTCCACAACGGGGTCCTGATGCCAGGAAACGAATATCATTTGCAATTTTCATCATGCTACATGCAACCGTTTTTAAAGCTCCGTGAGACTCTACAATTGCGTCATGTGCCGCCAGCGCTTCAAATTTATTTTCAGCAGTTACAAAAGGAAGACCTGTAAGGGAGGCAATGTGTTTTGCAACATTTACAGCATAATCAGGAGGAGTATTAATACCTGTACCAACAGCAGTTCCTCCAAGTGCAAGTTCTGCAAGATGGGGAAATGTATTTTCTATTGCTTTTATTCCATGGTCTAGTTGTGATACATAACCTGAAATTTCCTGCCCCAGTGTAAGTGGTGTGGCATCCATCAAGTGCGTGCGGCCAATTTTAACAATATTCATAAACGCTTTCGATTTTTCGGCAAGCGTATTGCGCAGTTTTTTCAGGCCCGGAATTGTTATTTCAACCAAAGCTTTATAGGCGGCAATATGCATAGCGGTGGGAAAAGTATCATTTGATGATTGCGATTTGTTAACATCATCATTGGGATGAATAATTTTTTTTTCATCCAATAAGCTTCCACCTTGAATTACGTGAGCACGATTTGCAATCACTTCATTCACATTCATGTTTGATTGTGTGCCGCTGCCTGTTTGCCACACAACTAATGGAAATTGCTCATCTAATTTTCCTTCGAGAATTTCATCACAAACTTTTGCAATCAAATCACATTTTTCTTTTGGCAGAACTCCAGCATCGAGATTAGTAAATGCAGCAGCCTTTTTCAAATAAGCAAAAGCCCGAATAATTTTACGAGGCATTTTATTAACATCATAAGCAATTTTAAAATTTTCAATGGAGCGTTGCGTTTGCGCTCCCCAATAAACATCAGCGGGAACTTCCACAATTCCCATCGTATCTTTTTCTTTTCTGTATTCCATTTTCAAATATAATGTTCAACAATAACTGTCAAAATTTTCGAGTTATTTATTTTTTGTTTGTCTATTGCTTACTGTTTACTGCCAACTGTCATTTATTCATTTCCCTTTAAAAACAGCTTTTCGTTTTTCAAGAAATGCCTTGCTTCCTTCTTTGAAATCAGCAGTTGAAAAACTTTTTCCAAATTCAGTGATTTCTGTTTCGTACCCGTTTTTTTCTTCGTTATAAAAATCATTCACACTTCGTATGATTCCTGCAATAGCAAGCGGGGCCCGCTGCTTTATTTTTTCTGCAATCTCTATGCATTTATTCATCAATTGATCCTGCGTTGTAACATAATTGATGAGACCCAGACTTAAAGCATCAGCAGCAGAAATCATATCAGTAGTCATCAGTAATTCCAGGGCTTTGCTTTTACCGATGAGCATTGCCAGGCGCTGCGTACATCCGTAACCCGGTATTAATCCAAGATTTGCCTCCGGCTGACCAAATTTTGCATTGTCTGACGCCACCCGAATATGACAAGCCATTGCCAATTCGCATCCTCCTCCTAATGCAAAACCATTTACCGCAGCAATGACAGGTTTTTCACAATTCTCAATCCTGTTAAAAACGTTATGACCATGACGCGAAAGTTGTTCTGCTTCAGTAAAACTGTAATCAGCAAATTCCGAAATATCTGCTCCGGCAATAAACGCTTTTGGTCCTGCTCCTGTAATAATTATGATTTTTACAGAATCATTTTTTTCTCCCTCACTGACGGCTGCCCCTATCTCCTCAATAGTTTTTTTATTAAGTGCATTTAATTTATCAGGACGATTAACGGTAACAGTTAAAATTCCGTTTTCAGTATTAGTAAGAACATTTTCGAAAGACATTTGGGATTCAGGATTTGAGATTCAGGATTTGGGAATTATGATTTTAGGTTTTAGATTTTTTGTTTACTGTTTATTTTTTTCTGATTGCCACTCAAAACTGCCGGTGCTCTTTCACCCATTCTGTGATGTATGAAATAATTTGTTTCGTCTCTGTTCCGGGAGGGAATAATTTGCCAACTCCTGCAGCATTCAATTTTTTCATATCATTTTCAGGAATAATTCCACCTCCTGTTATCAGGACATCATCCATCTTTTTTTCTTTCATCAATGAAATTATTTTTGGAAAAACCGTATTGTGAGCACCTGAAAGAATGCTGATTCCAATAACATCCACATCTTCCTGTAGTGCTGTGTTTACCACCATTTCCGCAGTTTGTCGCAGCCCGGTATAGATCACTTCCATGCCCGCATCGCGAAGAAAAGATGCAATCACTTTAGCTCCACGGTCATGTCCGTCTAATCCTACTTTAGCAATTAAAACTCTTATCGGGCGATTCACAATTCATTATAATTGTGGTCAAAGTTAACACTTGTTTTGGTGAGAAGCGGGAAGCGGGAAATTAGAAGTTGGAAGTTGTTTGATCTATCTTCAAACACGGCTAATCCTGGCTTTCATAAACGGGCAGCGAAACATAAAATGTGGTGCCTTTCTCATGAGCGGTTTCAAACCATATTTTACCGTTACTGTTCTCCACTATGCTTTTTACCATGGCAAGCCCCAATCCTGTTCCACCGGTTTTGGTAGTAAAATTCGGAGTAAAAATTTTGGAAATTTTATCTTCCGGAATTCCATCCCCATTATCCTTAACAGCCACGACACAATGACTGTTTTCTGAAAATAATTTTACTTCAATTTTTCCTTCACGGCTGTCTGGAATTGCCTGAACAGAATTTTTAACTAAGTTAGTAAATACTCTCAGCATTTGTTCCCTGTCGGCATAGACTTCATAAGGGATTTTGCGCTCTTCCTCCAAATGGATATGGACTTTTTCATTTTCGCGATACAGGTTTACAATATTTCCCACAATACTTCTCAAATCAACAATTTCATAATTTGCTTTCGGCATTTGAGCAAAGTTTGAAAACTCTGTAGCAATGCTTGATAGTGTATCAATCTGCTCAACCAATGTTTGGGTAAATCGTTGCATGATTTCATTCAGGTTAACATGCTGATCTTTCCACGCACGTTGCAGGTGCTGTACGCTGAGTTTCATAGGAGTGAGCGGATTTTTTATTTCATGCGCGACCTGTTTTGCCATTTCACGCCAGGCGCTTTCACGTTCTGACTGTGCCAGCTTTTGAGCACTGTCAGTCAATTCAGTTACCATGCGATTGTATTCCGTAATCAAGTCACCGATCTCATCCTTGCCTCTCCACTCGATCTGTTCATTTCTTTTTCCGAATTTAACTTTACTCATTCGTTCCTGGATAATCCGCAAAGGCTGTGTCATTCGTGTTGATATGAAAAAAGTGACAGCTACTGAAAAAGCAAACAGCAGTACATATATATTAATAAGTGCCACCAGAAACGATGAAATTTCTTTTTTTAATTCACTTTGTTTGGCGAAATAGGGAAGATTAAGAAACCCTATCGCATTATTGCTGCTGTTACGAATGGTTGCATAGCCGGTTAGAAAACCAAGGCTGCCAATTTGTTCATAGTTTGTATAATTGGAATGCTGTCCGCTGACTATTTCTGAATATACCTGGCGGTTCATTGTCTTGGCAACAATATCCTGCTCATACAATTTGGGCTGTGAAGAATAAATAAGGTATCCGGAAGTATTATAAATATTAAAATCAACTTTCAGAATCGAATACAGGTGTGAAAATTTATTTTCCAATTCATCACTTATTTCATTTCCCAGGCTTTTTTCATCAGAAATATCTTTACTTACGGCTCCAATCATCGAATTCAGGCGTTCTTTTAATTGCAAGCTCTGGTTGTTCGAATAATTAACAATAATATAATAAACCGTGCTTGCACCAATAAGAAACATAGCGGTTACCACTATCGAGATCACCGTATATTGAATACGGTTCTTAAATGCAATATAGGGTCGGAACCCGATTCGCATTAAGCGGATAAAAATATAAATGCCGATAAAAATGCTGCAGAAAAAAGTAAATGTATATGAAAACAAAGTTATCATTTCTAATGTTCCGGGGAGTATTGTGCTCACGATGATCAATCCGTCTTTTCCTGATTTGTAAAACAAATGTGAGCGGCCTTCAAACTCCACAAATTTTTCCTGTTCGGAATCGTCAAAATATTTTCCATAAAAAACAGAAAGCAGATCGTAAGAAAATCTTCCGAACTGATTTATAAGCAGCCCGTTTTTATAACGGGCATATGAATAATTAGACACATCTTTTTTCACGGGAATTTTATCACTCAATAGCAGGTCAGGATAACCCGTGTCCTCCTTCAGAAAATTGGAATTCAGATCAATGAACAGCGTACCGGCAATGCTGTCAGGATTATCTGCAAGAGGAATTTGGAATTTTCCGATGTAAGAAATCTTGCCCGATTCATTGCTGATATAATACAAATGTTGACTATAGGTGGGTTTTCCCGTAGCATCAATACTTTGCTGGTAATAATCAAAATCCCAGGAAGGATCTCCCCCGGAATTAACCGGCAAGCCTTCCGCATTAAATGATTTTATTTTTATGTCATATTTATCCCAATACCCGTTAAAATATTCACGCATCATTCTTTTTTCAAGCAATTCACTAATGGAAGAGGGAGCAATCGAACTGCGATAAGCAGATGAAAGGTATGATGAAATAATTTTATCACTTGCTATTTTTTTTGCAATATCATCAAACAAATATTCTGCAATAATATCCTGTTCATTCTCCAGCTTCGATGCGAAAGCTAACCGTGAATTACGTTCCCGTGTTTTATTAAATTCAAAAATTGTCTGGGCAGCATACAATGAAAAAACAAGAATAAAAAGAATTGAACGTGAAAATGAAAATATTCCTCCCGTTCTATAGTGGATAAAGCCGATGGAAAGTATCAGCAGGTTGGCAAGCAGGAAAGCGCTCACTCCGTAATCTTTAAAAAGTTCTGTTTGCCGGAATAAAATCAGCATTAAAAGAAATAACCCCTGTGTGATTAAGAAAAGAGTTGCAATATGCAGCATTTTAAAACCTGTGGAAATAATGTATCGGATGCCCGCATCGCACACTAAATAAAAAGAAAAAAGCAACACACCAATTACAGAGAACCCCACAATACTGAATCCCGTCAGTTCAAAGATGTTATTGATGTTGAATGAAATTTTTGAATTCAGGATAAGACTGCTCAGCAGATAATTAATGAGCACTGAAAAAATAAAAGTGAACACCCATATAAAAACAATTCTCGCAGAAGTCAGAAATTTACTGCGTGAATATCGATTCCTCGCATCTCTGCCTATGTAATGATGGTAAATGGAAGTGATGATAAAACTAAAAATAACCGAGCTTATCAACAGATCGCCCAGCGAGTTAAGCATAAACGAGCTTGCATAATATTGCGGGCTGAAAAGCGGAAGGTTATAAACCGCATCAGGAAAATGATAAATGATGCTCATCACACGTAATCCCACAACAATTGCAATCAGCAACAATGCATAAAGCGGATTTTTTTTGAACAGGTATTGAATATATAAATAACAAAACAGCAGGAATGCAAAAAGAGAAATAAGGTAAAGCATTCCAATGCCGGAATGCCTTGCCGTTGCACTGTCAGCGGCATTGAATGACAAGGAAAATAATAAATTTCCCGCAGCGCTTTTTACAGGGAAGATACGTTCATTCTTTACCTGCGATATTTGAGTATGGGCAGGCAAATTGAGCGTTTCATTAAAATCATTTACCAGATATTGATTCTCAATTGCAAAATCATGCCTGATTAAAAAAAGCGCAACCAATAATTTATCGCCTGCCTGACGTTTAAAGATTTCGTACCAGCCGTTTTTAAAGTGCACCGATTCCATGTCGCCTGTTTCACGCAAAGCGGAAGCAGTAATGGTCACCGAATTATCAGACCAGTAACGCAATGAATCCTGGTAAAAAACAAAATAAGAAAACCCGGTTGACTGTTCTAAAAGCGAGTCAAGATAATTATTTATCCTTCGGGGATATCCGGGCTCGTTTTTTAATTTTGTTTCCGCTCTATTAAGAAAAGCATTGATGTGCGATTCTTCCTTACGAAGTTTTTTTTCAGCATCCTGTGCAATCTGATCATAATTCAACTCTTTCCTGTACAGCTGTTTTTCAAATATATACGCAAGAAAAAAGACGGCAACAGAAAAAATTAAAATTAAATATAGTTTTTTTGGAATCAATGGTTAATGATTGGAAGAACAAAGTTACTCTATGTACGGACTTCCTGCGAAAATGTTTAAGAAAAGGTAAATGAAAAAGAGACCAGTCAAATTAAAAAACCATTCAGTGAACAACGCTCTTTTCCGGTAAAAACAATTTGGGCTCATTAAGAATACCGCTTTTATTTTTTAACATTGCTGCTTATAACTATATGAAGTTTTAACTTTAGAGAAGCCCTTAATTGGATTACTGATGTTAACTGGTAAAAACGTTTCCAAATGGTGGTACCTGCTGCTTGTGGCCTCCTGTCTCCATTTGTTTTTTATTAATGTAAAAGACAGCCATGACTGGGGTGATGATTTTGCTCAATACATTCATCAGGCTGAAAATATTTCAAAAGGAATTCTGCAAACAGAAACAGGTTACATTTATAATAAGGACTACGCACTTTACAGCCCTCCTCTTTATTTTACGGGATTCCCGCTTGTGCTCGCTCCTGTTTATGCAATTGCCGGAAATAATATGCTCGCATTTTCTTATTTGATCTCGGCTTTTTTATTTTTCAGTGCGCTTATTTTTTTCAGGTTTTTTATTTCTTATTTCAAACCGGTCACAAGTTGCCTGCTCGTTTTAATTATTGTTTGCAATCCCTGGATGTTAGATTACAAAATGGAAATTGGCTCTGATATTCCGTTTACATTTTTTTTGTTTTTGTCCATTTTGTTTTATCTGAATTCAAAAAAATCAGTACGCGCATTTATTTTACTTGGAATGCTTGCAGGGTTTCTTATTTCTATCCGCAGCATAGGTGTTGCGTTTGCTCTTGCAGTGGTTGTGAATGAATTATTGAAAATTAAACAGGAAACAGCAAGTAATAAAAAGAAACAAACCGGTTTACTTATAATTATTTTTTTAGTGGTGTGTGCTGCATTTTTTGTGCTGCTGAACAACGTTATTTTTAACATTCCGCTTTTGAATTTACAATCATCCGCTTCACTTTTTACGTTTAATGATCTCTATAAAACCATTCTTAAAAACTGTAATTATTATTTTGACATTTTTCAAACTCTTTTCAGCACACCTCCTGAAAATATCTATGCACTGTTTTCTACCTTAATTAAAAGCAGCGCTCTTTCCCTCTTGCTGCTCGGGTTTTATTTACGGATCAAAAGAGGAATGGAATTCATTGATTTTTTATTTATTTTTTACATGCTGGTGTTGTATGTGTATCCTTATTCCGCATCCGGTTACAGGTTTTTAATCCCGGTTACTCCGATCCTTCTTTTATTGGTTGCAGAAGGTTTATACTTTTTAATGACCGCCTTTCAATGGAAAAAAAATATTCTTTATGGGCTTTGCATCATTTCATTTTACACGGTCTATAAATACGATTGGGAAATTATTCTTGGTAAACAAAATTATATTTTGCAGGG
>JBDSOU010000234.1:0-2753 GCA_039914625.1 Bacteroidia bacterium
TTCATATTGCGAAACTAATTTCAGATTTCCCTGAACGCTCATCCATTTTTCAGCTCCTAGAAAATAAGAAAACATACTTGCACGAATAGTATTGCTTCCCTGTGACCCGCTGCCTTCTATCCATGCACCAACTCCGCCAATAGGAGTATTTCCATCAAAGGCAAGAAAATAATTATCGCAACACATTTCACATCCCGTAATTTCTTCTGAAAGTATATTTTTTAAAACAATCCGTAATTCATTTTCACTGACAGAAAAAAGTTTTTCGTACGAAGAAATTTGCGTGCCTGCGCGTTCCGCTTCTATAATGCAGGTTATGATAAAATCAATATCCTGAATAGTGGCTGAACGAATTATGATTTCAGGCTGCATTATATAAAAATTTCAGATGTTTTAAAAATTAAAGTCTCATTGATAACTTGAAACCTCAAACTTGAAACTTATTTCAAATTATACTGCACCGCTTCTGATACACTTTTGAAATCAAGCATTGAAGTTATCTGATCATCATTAAAAATAATTCCGAATTCTTCTTCCAGTGCAACTATCATATTCATGTGCTGCAATGAATCCCATGTTTCCACAGTTTCGGGTGATGAATCATCATTGATGGCACTTTTATCAACATTAAAAATGGTTGACATTATATTTTTGATTTTGTCGCTGGTTTGATCGTTCATAATTATTTTTTTTTGTGAGGCAGAATTTTAAGCACGCAAAAATATGCAAATTAATATGGTTCGGGAATAAAGTTCTTATTCATGCATTTTAAGCTGTGATTAAGCAAACAGCATTTTAACACGACACAAAGTTTACCTACATTTGCTGCTCTCAAAAATTGCTTACACAAGATGATTTTTTTATACAAATTGCCATTAAAAAAACTGGCGGTCAAAAAAATTAAGCGCTTACAATGGCTTTTAATTCATTTAATTTTCTAATTTTTTTTCCGGTATTCTTTGCAATTTATTTCCTACTGAGTCATAAGTTCAGATGGATATTTTTACTGATTGGTAGTATAGTTTTTTATTCCTTCTTCAGTGTTTATGGACTAATTCTTTTTGCAGCAGTAATCCTTTTTAATTATTTCAGCGGCATTGCAATTGAAAAATCACCTGATAATAAACTTCCGCTGTTTGTTGCCTTAATCTTTAACATAGGATGGCTGGTGCTGTTTAAATATTTTAATTTCTTTAATTCCAACCTCACTGAATTATTAAGTTACATCGGAGTAAATAATCCACTTCCTTTTTTGAATTGGATATTACCTGCCGGAATTTCCTATTATATTTTTCAGGCAATTGGTTACAATGTGGATATAAGCAATGAACTGCAGCCTGCAGAAAAACATTTAGGAAAATTCGCAACCTGCTTTTTGTTTTTTCCAAAAGTTGCATTGGGTCCTGTTGAACGTCCGCGAAACCTGCTGCCGCAGATAAATCAGCAACACGATTTTAATTATGACCGTATAACAAGCGGCTTAAAACTTTTTGCATGGGGACTTTTCAAAAAAGTGGTTATTGCTGACCGCCTTTCGATTTTGGTTGCTCATGTGTATTCCGACACCACATCTTACAGCGGGTTCATACTTATTCTTACCGCTGTTTTTTATACGTTTCAACTGTATGCAGATTTTTCGGGCTATACAGATATGGCATTGGGCATAGCAGAAGCGCTCGGTTTTAAATTGATGAAAAATTTTAATCGTCCGTTTGCTTCTACATCCATAACAGAATTCTGGCAACGCTGGCACATTTCATTTTCCACATGGCTGTATGAATACTTGTATAACCCGATCTCATTGATAAAAAGAAGCTGGGGTAAATGGGGAATGGTTTATGCAATCATGATCACTTTTACGCTTTGTGGTTTATGGCACGGAGTAGGTTGGGTGTTTTTGGTGTGGGGTATTATCAACGGAATGATCTTATCTTATGAAGTTCTTACAATTAAATTCAGGAAAAATTTATCAAAAAAAATTAACCCGCATCTTTTTAAAATTTTGTGTTGGATAATTACCTTTTCAGTTTTATGTTTAAGCTCTGCTTTCTCACATTGTAAAAGTCTTAGTGAGGGGATTTATTTTGTGACACATGTTTTCAACATTCCCTCCGGCAATTCGCATATTTTTAAACTGGGTTTGGATCCGCTTAACTATATGATAATAATTGCTGCTGTCATCGTTATGGAAAGTGTACAATACTTTCAGAGCAAAGGAAGCGTGAGACAACTGATCAACTCCAAACATTGGGTAATACGATGGTCGCTTTATTTTGGAATCTTGATTGTTATTTTATTTTTTGGAGAATACGATAACCGGCAGTTTATTTATTTTCAATTTTAAGCAATGAGCACAGGTGCATCGAAATTTATTTTAAAAATATTTGTGCTTTCAATGCCTGTATTGATTTTAACAGGAACGTACTTGTTGTTTGACCCTTTTATGGTTTTATATCATTATGACAATTATCTTCCGGCTGAAGATCACGTTGCAAGGAACCGGGATTTCGCGTCCACGGAAGATTTCATAAACAATTATCCGAAATATAAATACGATTCATACATTTTCGGAAACTCCACTTCTTTTTTTTACGAAGCAAAAGACTGGCAACCCTTTATTAATACAGATACCACTAAAATATTTCACTTTGACGCATCGGCAGAATCGCTTTACGGAATCCATCAGAAATTTTTATTTCTTAAAAAACGAAATGTTCCTGTAAAAAACTGTCTGATTATTCTCGATTATGCTT
>JBDSOU010000107.1:0-20683 GCA_039914625.1 Bacteroidia bacterium
CTAAAACTGTTTGCTTATTCAGCAAGATGTATCGAAAACCGGAAATGGAATATCCAACAAAAATTTTATCTTTGGTATTATATGGGCTATAAAAAATGTGCTTGACTTAATCAGCAGACCCTAATTAGCCGGGGAAATTTTCAATGATATTTTAATAAAAAAAGAAGCTACCCTTTTGAGGCAGCTTCTTTTTTTGTCAAGAGAAAACCGTTAACTGCAACTTAGTGTACATCCCAAAATATCCTGCTACTTTGCAAATCACCTCCCATTGCACCTGCAGCAATGGAATAATTGGTTCCATTCAGTGTTTGCTCTGTTATAGGATAGGTGAACCTGAGGGGAACTGGATTACTCGTTATAGCCGGAACAACCAAATCAGGTGTATCTAATCTTCTCCAGGTAGTCCAGCCTAATAATCCCCTGTTATAAGCGGCAAGCCACGCCTGCAACCCTATAGCTGCCCATTGTTGAACAGGGTCTGAAGGATATGCAGCTGCCCCTGCAATATAAGTAATTGCATCTCCGGCATCTCCAACCCAGTCGTCCACAATTGAAGCAGTGATACCGGCTTCATAAAATGTTTGTGCAGATCCGCCAACAGCCCATCCGCGTGAAGCGGCTTCAGCAAGATAAAACTGAATTTCGGAATAAGTCATAAGGATTCCAGGGTAGTCAGGCTCCTGGATAGTCTCTGTGATATGTGAATAATCATCATAAATATTATTGTCACCATAATTACCACCGATAAAAATGCCAGCGCCAAGATTTTCCTCAAAGAACAAGGGCCTTCTCGGATCATTCAAACCGTTCATAGTATCAACCAATGTATTTGCCGGCACCCAATCAAAACGTCCTGAATTGACTAATTCAACCCAAACTTGGTTGGTATTCGGGGCTGTGCCCAAATACGCGAATTTTGCATTTTCAGCAGAAGAGGTAAATACACCTCCTGCAACAGCATTGGCAGCGTTTTCTGAGGGGTTTAATGCACTGACGTCAGCTGCATTAATTGCCAATTTTAATTTCAGAGAATATGCAAACTTTTTCCATAGATTCATATCACCGGAGTAAACAAGATCACCCTCCTGGAAACCGCCCGCGCTCACATCAATCAAAGCAATGGCAGCATCGAGCCTTGAAAACAAGATTGAATAAATAGCCTGGTCATCATCATATACGGGATTGATATTTTCAATATTCAACGCCTCCGAATACGGAACATTTCCAAAAATGTCAACTTCTCTCTGGTAAGCATATACAGAAAGAATTTCACAGACTGCTGTTTTATTATTTTTTTCTTCGGCACTCGATTCAATGCTTGTTTCTCCGGAAATGATTCTTTCTGCTTCTTCAAAATTAGCAAGCACATCACGATAAACAATCCTGAATTCATAGTCAGGTATTTGGCGCGTGATAATATCATAATTTGACTCATCAGGATACGTGGTCTCTGTCCAGTACTGTGCAAATGCCCTGAAAACATTTTTATTCACGCTTGGAGTAGTTTCCTGGTCAACCAAATTTCTTAAAGCATTTGCAAATAAGGTGGAACTGGGAACTGCTGTAGCACTTTTATTATCTATATTATAATCCTCTAATTTTTTACAGGATGAGATAGTTAGCCCTATGACTGCTATCATTATTATGATTATTTTTTTCATTTTTATTTTTTTTAACTGTAATTAAAACTGAAGTGTTAAATTAAACCCATAATTTTTTACTGCGGGTTGTACCCCCGATTGGAAGCCCTGGATATTTCCGGCTGATAGACCCGATTCAGGATCAGCATAAGGCAGATTTTTATGTATGATCCAAAGGTTGCTTGCAACCAGCGCAAACGAAACGTTACTAAAGAAAGATGTAGCTTTTAAAGGTAATGAATAAGATAACACCACCTCCCTGAGTTTTACATACGAAGCATCATAAACAAAAGCCGAGTTGGGATTTGAAGCATATCCCCGAAGGAGATAGTCATCCCCGGCAACGCGAATATCGTTAGGAGAAGTTGAACCATCTGGGTGTAAAATAACGCCTTCTAAAATTACACCACCGCTTGTAGCATCAGTAGTCAAAGGATTTCGAATGGGGTTACCTAAATCATTTGTTCCGACAGATTCAGGATATATTCCAGTGGCTTGCCCGTATGCCTGATCTATAGTAAAAATTGAGCCGCCTTTTTTAATATCCACCAAAAAGCTGAAAGACCACTTTTTATAGGTGAGCGTATTTCCTATACCCGCAATGTAATCGGGTTCAATATCACCAAGAACATTGTCGGCTGTTGGCGTTACTAAATAATATCCATCTTCACCAACCGTTTTTTGTCCGTTTGTGTAAACAAAGTCGGTTCCCTTTAATGTTCCATAGGCTTCACCTACAGTAGCATTTAAAGTAACTCCCTGCTGGAAATTAGCAAGCTGAATATTTTCCACTCCTTCAAACAATTCCACAACTTTGTTATTGTTATGTGAATAGTTCAGATTGATGGTCCAGGCAAAATTGGTAGTTTTCACCGGTGTTAAATATAGGCTGAGTTCAAATCCAGTGTTCCTCACAGTTCCTGCATTTACAAACTTGTTGGAATAACCTGTGCCGGGAGTCACTGCAACAGGCACAATCTGGTTTTTGGTATCCGTTGTGTAATAGGCAAAATCAAATCCCAATCGCTTGTTTAAGAAAGTCATTTCCAAGCCGGCTTCTTTTGTCAGAGAAAGTTCGGGTTTGAGCTCACTATTATTCTTTGTAACAGGCAATGAAAACAAGGTGGTGCTGCCAAAGGCAATTGGTTTTGAATACACATCATTAAGGCTGCTCCATGGCGCATCATTACCAACCTGTGCTACATTGAGCCGGACTTTACCAAAATCCATCCAGGAGGTTTTTGTTAATTCCGAAAAAACAAAACTTACAGAAGCACCGGGATAAAAATAGCTGTTGTTATCCGCGGGCAAGGTAGAAGATATATCATTTCTTGCTGTCAGGTCAAGGTATAAAAACCTTTTGAAGCCTAAAGAAACGCTGGCATAATAACCATTTACCGCAATCCCCTGTTCACTTTCTAAAGCCGCACTTGGGGTGTTCACTGAATTAGAAATGGAATACAATTCTGGCACGACTAATCCACCATTAGTGGAAGCAAATATTGTATTGAGATAGTTTCTGCGGAAATTAGTACCAACTAAACCGTTAAAGCTTAAATTATCACTGAAATCTTTTTTGAAAGTAGCCATGACATCCAGGCCGGTTTCCCTTACAGTTTTATTAAGCCTTGAATATCCTGAGGTAACCTCCGGTGCGGACTGACCGGGAGCGTTTATCCCAAATTCCTTGGCATTGCTGGTCTTTGCCAGTCTTTCTTCCTGTATTGCAGAATATTGATCAATGTTAACGCGGGCTGATAAATTTACGGCATTACTAACCTTATAATTAAGACTCGCAAATCCAAATAGGCGGTCTCTGCCATCACTTGAAAAACTTTTGTAACGGAGGAAGTAAGGGTTGTCCCAGAAAATAGGAATATCAGGTGCGTCTGAGCTTGCAGGGTTCCATCCGTAATTACCTTGAGTAAGTTCAAACATCTCCTTTAATTCTTTCACACTAACATTTGTTTCAAACCATTGCCTGAAGCTGGTCATTATATTATTATTATAACCTGTTTCATTACGTCCCACAGAGGTTTCCCTGACATAATTTGCTGATGCCGCTGCAGTAAACCTGTCTGTAAGCTTAAAGTCGCCATTGATACCGAAATTCCATTTTCTTATAGAACTGTTAGGCAAAATTCCATTCATGTCCTGATTACCAATAGAAAGCCTGAAAGATCCAACGTCTGTTCCTCCTTCAATCGCAACATTGTTTGTAAAAGTCTTCGCTGTATTAAAGAATGAAATGGGACCCTCATCTTCATTGGCAGCATGGCCCACCCATGGAGTTTTCTGATGGTAAGTTGGCGATCCCGGAACAAAAGCAGCCCATTGATACACCATTAAAGTATCACTGAAGGCTCCTCCATATGATGCATCTTCTGTATAAGGAGTAACAATTCCGTTTGGAGAACCATCGGAAGCAGTATCCGCACCGGTAACATTTTCGAGGAAAAAGTGATCGCCAGGTCCGCCATAATAAGGACCATATCCTGCACCATATTCATTTTGATAAGTAGGGAAAGTTTTTTTATCCACCATTCCATAGTTCACACCGGAATTTATAGTTACTCCCAGTCTCTGATTGGAACCTGCCGGAGCAATTTGACCTCTCTTAGTACTTATTTGTATTACACCCCTTGCTGCACGTGAACCGTAAAGTGCAGTTGAAGCAGCTCCTTTTAACACGTTAACCGAAGTAATATCAAACGGATTTATATCGGAAACAGGGCTTCCGTAATCATAACCAGCCCTTCCGAAGTCCTGGCGGAATGAATGGTTACGAGAATTGTCCATTGGAATTCCATCCACAATAACCAAAGCCTGATTATCGCCCCGTAAAGAAGTTGATCCCCTGATTATTATATTGGTTGATCCCCCCATGTTACCATTATCTCTTATATTAACTCCTGAAACTTTTCCGGACAATTGATTAACAAAGTTCCCGCTGTGCACTTCTGTCAATTCTTTCCCGGCAATTTGCTGTGTGGCATAACCGAGCGATTTCTTCTCCCTCGGTATATTAAGTGCAGTAATAACCACTTCATTTAATTTTTGAACATCCGTTACCATAACAATATTTAATTGGTTCGATGCTCCCAGGTCAACTGTTTGTTCCATCAAACCAATTCCTGAAAACTTGATTTGTTTGGCGGTTGAATCAACTGTGAGATTGAATTTTCCATCAATATCGGTTGTAGTGCCATTTGTTGTTCCAACCACAACAACACTAACACCGGGAATTCCTTTGGTATCTTCTTTAGAAGTAACCGTACCGGAAATTGTTCGTTGCTGGGCAAAAACGTGCTGCGTGAAGAAAGCAAGCATTAATGCGAATAAAGTAATTGTTTTTCTCATAATAATTTTTGATTTTTAGATGATTTGATTTTTTTGACAAGTGAATTTTTAAAAACAATAACTAATAACTTTTACTCTGAAAGAGGATGTAAATATAATAATAATTTAATATTCCAATAATGTTAAAGAATTTTACGTGTAAAAAATTTGTTATAAAATTGAATACCTCTGTTGGTAGTAATCCAAATATTTTCTGCTCCTTTATTTTATTTATAAGACAACCAGAAGCATCAGCAAAATAAAGACAATTATAAATAACATTGCCCAAAGATCAGCGGGGAAAAAATCGCGATAACGGAAGTATAATTTTTTAACGTAGCTGAACATTTGGCTTTAATTGAAGTTGAAAATGTTCATTGGTAATTGAAAAGTTGGATAGTGGTCATTATTCCTTATCTACCTGTCATACACATCATTCTTCTTAATATATTTTAGATCCTGCAGCACCGCAGCCTTCACGTTAATCTGAAAATTATAATAGGGAAACGATCCGAACGGGACCCAGTTGAGCCGCATTTCCCAGCAATGCATATCACGGTAAAAGGAAAATGAGGTATAGGTAATATCATGCAGATGAAAATCATAACCTGAACTGAAAATAATTTTCCATTTGGGTGTAAGCGAAAGGTCACCATTAAAATTTACTATCTGGTTGGTGGTTGATGGCTCATTACCCGGATGTGAATATGTCAATGAATAATTCACAGTAAGACTAAATGGAACATCAAGATCAACATATTCATTCGGATGCGTTGCGATATAATGCTGATCCGCATCCGAACCTTTAGTTGTTGTTTTTTTTGAAGCATGAATTAGACTATAGCCCACAGATAATGAAGCACTGGTGAGCCGCGCCAGCCTGTGATGTTCTTTCAGTTCGTAAATATTTCTTCTGCGCCCTGAGAAATCAATAATGTAAGGATCAAAGTTGCAATTCCCCTGCAGGTTTACCTTATCAAAAAGATTTGTTCTGGCATTTATGGGTATATTCGACAATTGGAATGAATCAGCAGCCAAATTGTATGATGTGCTGATACTAAGGCTTTCAAAAATTTTTATTTTTTTGGTGGTTTCAGAAGTGTCTGTTGTTTTCCGAATTTTCATTTCAAGATTATTATCAAGGTAAAAACCAATTGATTCCTGTTTACCGGCAGCAGGTCCTCCGAAAATGCCCTGTTCAAAAATTGAGTATTTGGAAACCCCGCCATTAGTATCAACTTGCACATTCTTATAATAATTCCAATACGGTGTTGAAAAATCAGGGCGGTAACTGAATGTTAGCGAAGGGGACATTACGTGTCGTATCGCCATGATTTTTGCATCTTTAAACTGAACCAATCCATAAATTTTTGTAAGCATTGAAGCTGATGTGGAAAAATCACGACCTGCTTTAAAACCTGTTATAGTGTCAATAACCACCCTGTTTGAATCTTCGTCAAAATGTTTTTCAATGGTCTGCATGTACCATCTTTCATTATAAGTAAAATTAGGAGCAAGAGTAAAAAATTTTAAAAACTTTATGGAAGTATTGACCGGTATAAAATGCTGCATTCCATATTGAAATTTTTCTAATGTTCCTTTTGTAAAAAGCAAGGAATCTTTTGTGACAAGTTTGTTTTGCAGGCTAACCGCATAGCTGGTACCAATCTTTTCATACCATTTTTGTTCGCCCACCGGATTTTTTTTCTGGAAAGGAAAAAACCGTGATACACTGAAATCTGCCTGCGGAAACCGGATGGTAATATCACGCGAAAGCGAATTTTGGTCATGGTAAAGGCTCGTGGAAAAACTATAACGGTTATCATCCCATGACTTTTGATAATTAACGGTTGAAGTAAAAGTATTGGTCAAATAATTATCAGGTGTTGAAATCTGTGTTGTATAATTATCTAGGCTTCCTGCATTTACATTTGCTGAAAATCTGCTGGGACGGGCTTTCGGGTCCTGGTTGTGTAACCAATGAACAAAAAATTGTTTGGTATAACTAAACACGGGGAGATCACTTTCGCCCGTCACTATTTTTGAATACGTAAAATTAAAATTTCCATTATAGTGGTAACGGTTGGCATAATTGGTGTAAAGTTGCCCACCCCAACTTCCTTTTGAATAAATGTCACCAGTGAGGGCCAAATCAAGATTGTCGCTTATACCAAAATAATAACCGCCATTCCTCAGGAAAAAACCAAGATCTCCTGATTCACCATAGTCAGGAATAATGAGGCCTGAAGATTGTCCTTTCCTGTTTGGAAAAAAACCGAACGGAAGAGCGAGTGGCATGGGCACATCTTCAATAATCATGTAAGCAGGACCGGTAATTATTTTTTTATTGTTAATCACTTTTAATTTCGCAGCCATAATTCCATAGTGAGGATGCGGTAAATCGCAGGTGGTATAGAGTCCGTGGCTTATGTATTCATAGTCATCAATCTTCTTTACTATTTCACCGTGAATAAATCCTTCCCCCTGTTGTGTATAAACTCCTTTTATTTTTCCTTTTTTAGTATTGAAATTGTATCGTATTTCATCAGCCGTAAATTTGTCATCCTGCTGCGCAAAATCAGGAATGCCCGCTTTTTCCCCAGCACTGTCTTTCGTGAAAGTTGAATACATATTTTTATTTCCAAGGTTCACTTCCATATAATTTGCCTTTAAAATCATGTCTTCATATTTCACTTCGGCATTTCCATACAAATAAACAACTTCATTTTCTACATCAAAATAGAGTGAGTCATCCGCTTTATATTCCACTTTCGACTTAAAATCCTCGTTGCCCGAAACAGTTATGCTGTCATTGTTCAAAGTATCAACTGTGATTTTTGTGAGCGAATCGTCAGAAATTTTTAATGGAATAGAATCATTTTGTGCTGTTGCAGCGAAAAAAAACCAAAAAAATATTCCTGAAAGAAATAAAGAACGGCCGGTTAATAAATTTTTAAAAATCAGAAAAAAACAGCTCTTCATATCCCGATAATCAGTGTAATTTTGAGTCCCAAAACTAAACAAAGTTTAACTAATGAAATTACTGATTTGCTGTTGGGCATTTAAAGTTCAGGCAAGAATCATTCAGACATAAAACCTTAACGCAAAACAAACAGTTGTTGTTATGAAACCAACAGTACTATTTATTTTAATCGCAGTTTTTCTTCTTCTTACTTCCTATAAACCTATTCCACGAAGAATATTCGGAATAAAAACCATTGTGATTGATGCCGGGCATGGAGGGCATGATGTGGGATGCCTGGGTGCTTCAGCAAAAGAAAAAAACGTTGCACTGAGTGTTGCACTCAAGCTTGGGGAAATGATTGAACAAAAATTTCCCGACATGCGTGTGGTATATACACGAAAAAAAGACGAATTCGTTGAGTTGCATGAAAGGGCCGGAATTGCCAACCGCTCAAAAGCTGATTTATTCTTATGCATCCATTGCAATTCCGGAGCTTCCGAAGCCCATGGACCTGAAACTTACGTGATGGGGCTTCATAAAACATCGGAGAATCTTTCTGTAGCGAGAAGAGAAAATTCATCAATTATTCTCGAGAAAGATTATAAAACAAAATACGATGGATTTGACCCCGATTCTCCCGAAGCCAATATCATTTTTACATTATTCCAAAATGCATTTATGAATCAGAGTATTGCTTTTGCTTCAAAAATTCAGAATCAATTTGAAGAGTATGCAGGAAGAAATAGCAGGGGGGTTAAGCAGGCGGGATTTCTTGTTCTTTATAAAACTGCTATGCCCAGTGTTCTTGTTGAAACAGGTTTTCTTACCAATAAAAACGAAGAGAAATATTTGTTATCTGAAAAAGGGCAAACTGATATTGCTGCTTCCATTTTCAAGGCTTTTAAAGAGTATAAAATCGACATGGAAGGAGAGTCATCTTATGAATCGGAGGAGAAAAAACCTGTTGAACAAACACCTGAACGAAAAGACAAACGCCCGGTGGAATCTGCAAAAAAAGATTCATTGGGTGAAATGGAAAAGAAAATTGATAAGCCCCGGGATGCGGATAAAGAAAAAAAAACAACTGTTATTGTTGCTGATAACGATTCAATTCAATTGAATGATTCGAATGTTGCCAGTGCCCAAGTAGCTGAAAAATCAGCTGAAAAAAAAGAAGTGCGAAAAAATCCGACTCCACCGGTAAAAACAATTCCGGTTGCCGATGAAAAAGAAGATATATTTTATACCATTCAAATTGGCACAGCTTCATCACTCACTGCTGGTCTTGAAAAATATAAAGATGTGGAAGGGCTTAAAAAAATCCACGGAGAAGATGGCATCATACGAATTACTGTTGGTAGTTTTCAAAATATTGCTGAAGCAATTAATTTTCAAACCACCATGCGTGATAAAGGTTTCAATGATGCTTTTGTAACCGCGTATAATAACAACAAGAGAATAACTTTGCAGATGGCAGACAAACTTTTGAAAAAAAATTAAGCTCTATCTTCGCAAAAAATGTTTAAAATTTGGTTTTCAGAGTTTACTATTGTTCCAATGACATTATTGTCAAACCTTCAACCCTAAATATTTTCCAATTGTGAAAATTTCAAACGAAGTTAAAGTAGGAATTATTGTCACCGCAGCAATTGCAGCGATGGTATGGGGGATCAATTATCTGAAAGGAGTTGACATTTTTTCGCGTACCACAAAAGTATTCGCGGTGTATGATAATGTTGAAGGTTTGGTAAAATCCAATATGGTTGTTTTAAAAGGATACAGGATCGGCCAGATACAGGATCTTCAGTTTCTTACTGACCATACTGGAAGAATGGTGGCAACTATTTACATAAGCAGAAAAGTTTTTGTATCCAAAAATTCTACAGCTCAAATTATCAATAACGATTTTTTTGGTGGCAAGGCCATTAATATTGAATTGGGAGATGATATCAACCCAATAAAAGATGGTGACACGCTGAATGCAGAAGTCATCAACGGATTATCAGAACAAATTGGTCCAATAAAAAATAAGGCGGAGAGTTTGATTCAATCGTTGGATTCAGTTGCCAATGCATTGCATATATTACTGGATGAAAAGTCAAGGAAAAACCTTGCTAAGAGCTTTGAGAGCATTGCAAATATTCTTGCAACGTTTGAAAATACTTCAAAGCATCTTGATAACATGTTATCTTTAGAACAAAGCAAGCTGAATATGATGGTATCAAATGCTGAATCCATCACGCAAAATATTAAAAACAACAATGAAAAAATTTCAAACATCCTGAATAATTTTTCACAAATAAGCGATACACTTGTTAAAGCGAATTTTGCAAATACAATGATGAATGTGAATAAAACAATGGCGGAAACTGCTTCCATCATGCAAAAAATTAATAAAGGAGAAGGCTCCCTTGGTATGATGGTGAACAATGATAGCCTTTATAAAAATCTTTCCACTACTGCTGCTGATCTTGATAACCTGTTGATTGACTTAAAAGCAAATCCGAAAAAGTACGTACATTTTTCCATGTTTGGCGGGGGGAAAAAATAGCTTAATTTTATAATTTTGAAATTTAATATTTTCTATTTCATGGTTTTTAAAAGTTAATAATCGTGGTGACTAACATTATTTTCATTATTCTTCTTTTGGCCGGTATTTTTCTTTTTTCAAAAAACGTAAAGAAGATTATCCGAAACATCCGGTTAGGAAAAGATACTGATCGCAGCGATCATCCTGCTGAACGTTGGAAAATAATGGCGCGGGTTGCATTAGGACAATCCAAAATGATGGTGCGACCGGTTGCTGCTTTTTTTCATATCATCATCTACGCTGGATTTATCATTATCAATTTTGAAGTGCTTGAAATTATTATTGACGGTATTACAGGTACACATAGGATATTTTCATTCATGGGTTCTTTCTACAATTTCCTTATCGGAAGCTTTGAAATTCTCGCGCTCGCAGTTTTAATTGCCTGTATTGTTTTTCTTGCCCGAAGAAATATTTTAAAGCTGAAAAGGTTCTGGATGCGTGAAATGAAAGCATGGCCCCGTTCAGATGCAAACATTATTCTTATAACTGAAATTGCATTGATGACTTTTTTTCTTACCATGAATGGATGTGATTTTATTCTGCAGAACAGAGGAGTAGAACACTATATTAAAGCCGGAGCATTTCCAATA
Organism: Bacteroidia bacterium; assembly: GCA_039914625.1. Classification (GTDB taxonomy): domain Bacteria; phylum Bacteroidota; class Bacteroidia; order AKYH767-A; family OLB10; genus DATEMK01. The sequence goes on from JBDSOU010000107.1 coordinate 11,128, forward strand.
AGTGGTTGGTATGCCGGAATGTTTCAAAACTTTTCAAACTACCACCTTGAAATGCTTGAACGGTTTTGCTGGTGGGCACACATCATTGGAATTCTTGCATTTTTAAACTATGTTCCTTATTCCAAACACTTTCATATTTTTCTTGCATTTCCAAATACGTATTACAGTAATCTTAATGCAAAAGGAAAATTTACGAATCCTGAAAATATAACCAATGAAGTAAAGCTGATGTTGGATCCTTCGGCAACTCTTCCTGCTGTTGATGCAAATGCTGCTCCTCAAAAGTTTGGCGCAAAAGACGTTTTTGATCTGACGTGGAAACAATTGATGGATGCTTATTCCTGCACAGAATGCGGCAGGTGCTCTTCCGTTTGTCCAGCTAACCTTACCGGAAAACTTTTATCCCCGCGAAAAATTATGATGGATACACGTGACCGTTTAGAGGAAGTCGGAAAAAATATTGACAAGAATAAAGAATTTAAAGATGATGGAAAATCATTGCTCAATGATTATATAACACCTGAAGAATTGTGGGCATGTACAACATGTAATGCATGTGTGGAAGCTTGTCCTGTTAATATTGATCCATTGTCAATTATTGTTGATGTGCGAAGGTTTATTGTAATGGAACAAAGTGCAGCACCATCTGAGCTTAACGGAATGTTTACACGGATGGAGAATAACGGTGCGCCCTGGCCTTTCTCCCCCGCTGATCGGTTAAATTGGGTAAATGCAGACTAAATTTTTTCTATGGAATTAAAGGTTTCTACAGTTTCTGAAATGGTGCAACAAGGCGAAACGCCTGAAATCCTTTTTTGGATTGGCTGTGCATCAAGCTTTGATCAGCGCACTCAAAAAATTACAAAAGCGATTGCCAAAATTCTGAATCATGTTGGAATTAAGTTCGCTGTTCTCGGAACTGAAGAAAGCTGCACAGGTGATCCTGCAAAGCGTGCCGGAAACGAATTTCTTTTCCAGATGCAGGCGATGACAAACATTCAGGTCCTGAATGGATACAACATAAAAAAAATTGTAACCGGATGCCCGCATTGTTTTAATACAATAAAAAATGAATATCCTCAATTAGGCGGAACGTATGAAGTACTGCATCATAGCATGTTCCTGCAGCAATTGATCAATGATGGAAAATTAAAAGTGCAGGGTGGAAAATTTCTCGGAAAAAAAATTGTTTATCATGATCCGTGTTATCTCGGAAGAGCAAACAATGTGTATGAAGCACCGCGCGAAGTCATTCAGAAATTAGACACCGAGCTTGCTGAAATGAAACGCAGCCGTGCAAACGGATTGTGCTGCGGAGCCGGGGGAGCGCAAATGTTTAAAGAACCTGAAAAAGGAGCTAAGGATATTAATGTGGAACGTACAGAAGAAGCATTAACAACTCAACCCACTCATATTGCAGTAGCATGTCCTTTCTGCATGACGATGATGACGGATGGCGTGAAATTTTTCGATAAAGAAGCCGAAGTAAAAGTGATGGATATTGCTGAGTTGATTGCACAGGCGAATGAATTATGAGTTTAAGGTTTGAGGTTTAAAGTTTAAAGTTGGTCGAATCTGACAATTATGAGATTTTTATTTATTTTGTTTTTCTTTTTTGTTTCTATTAATTTATTCGCGCAAAATGATGTGACCGCCATTCTTCAGAAAAGTTTGCAGGCAAGTTCCCAAATCAAAAACGGAACTTATGATGCGCGTTTAAAAATGAAATACCTGATGAAGAATGATACATCGGTTCTCAACGGAACCTGCCGCTTCCATCATTTTCCACCCGATACTCTCAAAGGAACGAAGTTTGAATTGACAGCAAATGATATTCATGTTTTGTATGACGGAAGAAAAAAAACTACCATTTATTTCAAAGACAGCCTTGCTGTAGTACATGACAAATGGAAATATCCATTGAAATTGACAGGCAGCATCTATCACCTTTTATCAGGATTTATGGTTAACAACAGCAGTAATTTTATAACTAATCCTGAAGTTAAAAAGCAATTATTAAAGGATACAGTCATTGACAAAATATCCTGTTATCACATTATGCTGCATCCCGGTGATGATGAAACTTCGCAAAATATTTACCGTCAACTTTATATTGCCAAAAGAGATTTTTATTTAATGGGTGAATCCGTGAGTCTTGATGCACACCAGCATCATCAATTCACAGAATTGTTTTTGCAAAATATAAAAACAAATGTTAATGGATTAAACGATAATTACGGATCTGAATTAATTCCGCAAGGATTTTATGTTAAAGAATATGTTCCTGATCAATTAAACAATTTGCTTTCAGCCGGAACTGTTGCACCTTCTTTTACTTTATCTTTACTTGATGGAAAAATTGTTTCGCTGAACAAATTAAAAGGAAAAATAACTGTTTTATATTTCTGGACTGCGATGGATCAGCAAAGCAGGGTGAGATTACTGCCGCTTCAGCAAATCTATGATAAGTATTCAGGAAATGGTGTTGAAGTTTTAGGAATGAATGTGAGTGATGCGGACAAAGAGCATTTGAAAAAGCTATTGCAAGGCAAAAAAATAACATTCCCTCAATTTGCTGATGCAGGAGCTACCAGTGAAAAATATAATGTACTTGAAGTTCCAACTATTTATGTTATTGGTCAAGATGGAAAAATTATTGAAGGCTTTACTATTCAGCCAAAAGAAAATATTTTAACAAAGCTGGAAAAAATAATAACCAATAGTCAATAAAGAATGTTGAATGTTCAATGACCAATGACCAAATTCCAATTACCAATTTCTAATTTCTAAAAACCATGTTTATTCCTTTTAATAATATGCCTGGCAGTTCACGCATCTGGATTTATCAATGTAATCGTGAATTGACGAACTATGAGATAGGTGAAATTAAAAATCTTGCCGGAAATTTTGTTAATGAATGGACGGCTCACCAGCAAACGTTACATGCCAGCTTTGAAATACTTCACAGAATTTTTCTTGTCCTTGCAGTGGATGAAAATAAGAATGATGCCAGCGGGTGCTCTATTGATAAATCAGTATATTTTGTCAGGCAAATTGAAAAACAATTTAATGTTTCTTTTTTTGATCGCATGGCTGTTGCATTCAGAACCGGAGAAAAAATTCAGGTGAAACCTTTGAATGATTTTCTTGAATGGTACAAAAAAGAAAAGTTATCTGACGACTTACATGTTTTTAATAATCTTGTTGTCACTAAGCAGGAAATGAACACTAAGTGGGAAATCCCCTTAAAAGAAAGCTGGATAACAAACAAAGTTTAATTTCACTTCTACCCTTCCCTGTTAAGAATAATTTAAAGCCCTAATTTGTTTTGATGAGCTTTAATACTTTTTTATTTTTTATTGTAATAATAATATGAAAATAACTATTAACATATAACACCTATTTGTCAATATTATCTTGATTTGTATCCATTAGTGATATTTCAAATTTTGCAAAAAAACAGCTTCGCCCAGTTACATATAATTTTAACTACAAGAAGTTTGATGCTTTTCTGACTAAGGATGTGGATGCAAAGCATACAGACGAATATTTTCAGCAGCAATTAATTGAAAAAGGCAAACATCGTGAAGTTGGTTTCATTACGCAGGAAGTAGTTCAGGCTGTCAGCAAAAAGGGATTTATATTTAACGGTGTCTATGCACCGCAAAACAGTAACGATAACTATGCTCTTGATTATAGCATGTTCGTTGTACCCCTTGTAAAAGCTATTCAGGAAATTGATAAAGGAAATGAAGAAATGAGAATAAAAAATGAAAGACTTGCAAATGCAATTACACAAATAAAATCTGTAATGACATCAGGTCAAAAACAAATGCTTGACGAGCTTCAAATTGGAGGTTCAAAAGCTACGCTGGATCAAAACATTCCCAATCCTTTTAATAAATCCACACTAATAAAATATAAAGTACCGACTGATTTTTCATCTGCTGAATTAAAAATTATTCCATGCAGGGAGCTGAAATAAAATCATTTATAATAAAACGCCAAGGCAAAGGTGAAATAGGCATCGAAGCAAACACCCTTCCTTCAGGTATCTACTCCTATACCCTTATTGTTGACGGAGAAGCTGCAGATATTAAGCAGATGATTGTTACGAAATAAGAAAATATCTGCTTCATTTGTTTTGCGGCCATCTCTATGAATGTGATTTGCATTGTGATGTTCGAATTATTTCTCAGAGTTATCTGTAATTACTTACAATACCAGTCTATCATTTTTATCATTGCAGCACTGCATACAGGGCAAAAATGATTTGCCTGTGTAAACATAATGCAATTCACAGATGAGCGGTACAATCCTGTGGACGCATAGCCCGCTCCTTCAAAAGCCCCCACCTGTCCTTCAAATTTACTATGTCCTAAAAATTCCTGCGCCTGCCGAATGTGCTCTGCACTTCTAGTGTCATAGTCTTTTTTAGCAGCGCTGATTTCCACTTCGGGAGATTTATCTTTTTTAAGCGCTGTAATGTGCTCGTTCAAAATCTTGCGTTGCTTCTGCCATTCGAGGTCAAACTCATCATATTCTTTCTTTTCCCACGGTGTGGGCACTGCTGTTCCTACTGTGAACAATTCACTCCATTTAATTTTTGAACTGTCTTTTTCAGCGGTAATATTCGGTTCCCACGGTTCATATCCTTCAGGGAAAAAATTATTGTAAGCAGTGGATGAAGTATAATACTCATCCGCTAAACCAAAAAAGGAATGCCCGAACTCATGGATCATTAAATAATTACTATTAAAGTTGTCAGAGGTGAATACACAATAAAAATTATAAATCCCTCCTCCCCCGTAACGGCTGCTGTTTGCCATAATGAACAATGCATCATAAGGTGCATAAGCAGCTACGTCACGCAATGATTTATTATCCTCAGTAAGCAAATACCTTTCGGAACCAAGTGCATCAAAAGCTGCCCCCACAGCAGTCTTTTTAAAAATACCCGCACCCGGTTCGTCAACACCCGATTCGGCAGAAGACTTGAATATTCCCCTTACATTGAAGCTGCTCCTGTAAGATTTACATGGTTCCATGCTGAAGAAAGCTTCCGTTACCCTTTTAAGATCATCCTGAAACTTCTGGTTTTCCTGTTTAGTGTAACCTTCAGCTATAAAAGCAATATCAATCTTATTCTCCGGTTTGCCATTATCTAATGTCGTATATACATTCACTGTTGGATCATCAGTGCGAAAATCAATAGCCTGGGTGCCGGGGTCAATTTCTTTTTGAAACAGCACCTGAAATTTATTTACAGTATCCCGTTTTTCTATCACAAAAAAAAATTTGCTTTTCGGACTGGGAATAATAGCCGATTCATGAAATGTTTTTACTTCACCGTTTATAGCAGGTGTTGTGGACTGGTACTCGATAAAATAGCTGTTAAAGCCTTTTGAAAACATCAATGTCCCCGTTTGCTGATCAATTATTTTATATAAATACGTTCCGTAATTTAATTGATCAGTCAAATGTTTTTTGCTTCCCGCCCATCTTCCGTATTTATAGACAGCATCAATTTTTTCAGATTCCGATTTAGCATCTCCGGTATGGAAATAATCAATTCTCAGGGTCTGATCATTAAAATATGTTTTGAAATCAATTTGCGCGTATAACATCCTGTTTGATGTCGCCACAATCAGAAATGTTATAAAATACACTTTCATTCTCATAAGTTTCAAATGTTGTTTCTTTGTTAAGTATCCGGGAGCGAAAATAATTGATTTTTTTCGATGGTGTTAATATGGATTTTGCCAAAAGTAATTAAGGATGTAAAGAAGATTTGACAGTGGAAATTTTTTATCCTTTATAAGTAAATCACAAAGGCGAGTATAGCAGGGAAGACTTTTAAAATCCAGGTAAAATAATCATGGGGAGAAATGGCTGAAACAGCCCATCCGCCAGAAAGAAAAAAACTAAATAAATAAAATATCTATTACCTTCTGTTATCATTGATGCATTCGAGAGAAACTCCATTTCCGGAACTCTGCTGCAAAGGTTTTACTTCGACCCTGCCACTTTAAACCCCCGCGCCCTCATCAATGCATCACTGTTAGGATCATGCCCGCGAAACTCGCGGTAGCCTTCTGCCTCATCCACAGTAGCGCCCACGCTGAATACATGGTCAACAAGATTCTTTGCAACGGTTTTATCATACGGGCCTCCGGCTTGTGTAAATGCTTCGTAAGCATCTGCGCTCAGCACATCGCTCCACAGGTAGCTGTAATAACCTGCCGAGTAATCATCACTGGAAAATACATGCCCGAATTGCGGTGTGCGGTGGCGCATCACTATTTCTGACGGCATTCCCATAGCAGTCAGTGTAGCGCGTTCAAAAGAATCCGGGTTAATCTTTATGCTTCCTGCAAGGTGCAGCTTCATGTCAATAAGAGCGCTGGCAAGATATTCAAGCGTTGCAAACCCCTCGTTGAACCTGGAAGAATTCCTGATCTTATCCACGAGAACCTGCGGGATAGGCGCACCGGTTTTATAATGCAATGCAAATTTGTTAAGCACTTCGAGAGTAATAACCCAGCGCTCCAAAATCTGCGAAGGAAATTCTACATAATCAGTAGCCACGTTAGTGCCTGATAAAGAAGGATAGGTAACTTTTGAATTTAACCCATGCAATGCATGCCCGAATTCATGGAACAAAGTCGTTGCATCATCAAAAGAAATAAGCACCGGCTCGCCTTCTTTTCCTTTAATAAAATTACAGTTGTTCGAAACAATAGTAGTGATGTTTCCATTGAACTTTTCCTGCTCCCTGTATGCATCCATCCATGCACCGGAGCGCTTGCCTTTGCGCGCATACGGATCAAAATACCACAAGCCGATCTGTTTACCTGAATTTTTATCCGTCACTTTAAACACGCGCACGTCAGGATGAAAAACGGGCACATCGGTTACCTGTGTAAACTGCATGTTGAATAATTCGCCCGCCACAAAAAACATTCCTTCACGCATTTTTTCGAGCTGCAAGTATTGTTTCACTTCTTCCTGGTCAAGGTCATACTTCGCTTTACGCACCTTTTCCGCATAATAACGGTAATCCCACGGTTCAATCTTTATATCAGTGCCTTCTTTGTCAGCAATTTTTTGCATATCGCTTACTTCTTCTTTTACTTTCAGCACAGCCGGTGTCCATACGGATTCAAGAAGCGCCATCGCTTTTTCGGGAGTTTTAGCCATCTTGTCGGCAAGACGCCAATGCGCATGTGTAGGATAGCCGAGCAATAGTGCACGTTGCGCACGCAGCTGCAGTATCTCGGTAATGATGGCATTGTTGTCATTAGCATCACCGTTATCACCGCGGTTTACAAACATGCGCCACGCTTTTTCGCGAAGATCCCTTCGGTTACTATAGGTAAGAAAAGGCGCAACAGATGAACGCGTGTTAGATATGATCCATTCTCCTCTTTTGTTTTTTGAATTGGCTGATTCCATAGCCGAAGTTTTAAAATCTTCGGGCAGGCCGTCTAAATCTTTTTCACCGGTCAGCTCCATAAACTTATCGCCTTCATCAGCCAGCAGGTGCTTGCTGAATTTGGTAAACAGCTCGGAAAGCTTTTGATTGATTACAGCCACTTTTGCTTTGTTAGCCGCATCTAACTTTGCCCCGGCAAGAACAAAATTTTTGTAATAACGCTCCACGAGGCGTTGCTGTTCGACACTCAGTTTTTTTGTTGACGGATCATCGTGCACCGTTTCAATCCTTTTAAAAAGAGCGGCATTCTGAATAACTGAATCATCAAAAGCAGTTAAACGTGGTTCAATTTCTTCCTGCACGGAATCCAGCTGCGGAGTGCTGAGATTACCCTTCCAGATACTGTAAAAAACCCGTACTCGTTTAAGGGTAAGCCCGGTTTTTTCCATTTCTTCAATAGTGTTTTTAAAAGTGGGAGCTTCAGCATTCTTTACAATCGCATCAATTTCAATTCGTTTTTCGGCCATGGCTGATTCCAGAGCGGGTTTGAAATCCTCCACTTTAACTTTATCAAATGGGATAACTCCATTATGGGCTCCCTCCCATTTCTGAAGCAGCGGATTTGCATCCTGACTTACGGCTGTGTTATCTTTCATCTTTTTTGTGTCAGTGCAATACGTTATCATGGGTGACACTAAGAGCAAAACAAAATAAATACGGATTTTGTGAATCATAACCTTTTTTAAATTTCATTGTGTGAAGTATGCAATTAAAATCTCCCTGAGGCTTCTCTTATGAAAAGCATTTTTCAGGGGATCAAAAGTATATAAAAGCGTTTGTACAAACAGATATTTTTTTGTGTCCAGGCAATGAAATCGGTGCATTCGCAAGCATCCTGTCAGTCAAAATTTCTAATTCAGGAATTTTCAGTTCAATTACCAATAGTAAAATGGCAATGGCAAAAACTGCATCGCTGAAAAGTATCACTCCTTCTAACTGAAAATTTCTTTTATGCTCATGGCGTTTTATTTTAAGCCAAAAGAATTTTTTTTTTAAATTTCTATCAGTTCAATTTTTTTGGAATCACAAGTAACAGCCTGATGCTCGGAAATAAATGTTTGAAACTTTCTGCAACTTTGCAACTGTTTGAGTGTATACATTTGCCACCTGTAACATATAATTATGCTGATAAAAGTAAATCGCAAGCCCGAAAAATTCCTTCCTAATTTTAAAAGAGTCATCCTGCGCCCTCTCATTTATAATGATGAGCGCTCAAGGCTGATCATTCGCAAAGTCCTCGAAGAAACCGAAGCTGACGTTATTAAATTCCTTGAAATGACGCTCCGGGATTTTTCCCGCAGGCACCGGAGTATAACACGCTCCTTTCTCGCCAACTTTGAAAAAATTACGCACCTTCTGGAAGAGTTCAAAACTAACCCGGATCAGCTTACCCAGGAACGCAAACTCCTGCTGGGCTCTTACTTTACTATGGAATACTCCATAGAGTCCGCGGCTTTCTTTAACCCCAGCATCGTTGAAGCGCCCGACCAGGAAGGGCTTGAGCCGGGAGCAAGGCGCATCATCCTCAGCTTCCGTGCCATCGGTGAAGGGCACATTTCATCCATTGTATTCAGGCAGGGAATTATTGACGCTAACTGCAATTTCTGTTTTGAAACAGAAAGCATTTTTGTGCGCGATGCTGAAATCATCCGCCATCACATGTATGAAAAGGAGAAGTTTATACAAATCCTGCGCAAAAGAAAAATTCCTGAAAACATCATTGATGCTTCCACGGCTGCCCTCAGTGAAACGTTCATTTACAGGCAGCTTGAAACAGCAGTAGATAATTTCGGCAAAACAATTCCCCCTGATGGCGAAGAGCACAGGCACCTGCTGCTCGTGCTTTGGAGCGCTGATGTATATCATGAAATTAATTTTTCTTATGACACCAATATCTCCGAGCGGGTCATTTTCCCGGTTACCTCTGCTGAAAGCAATGGCATCGAAGATGCCCGCTTCGTGCGCTTTACGGATGATGATGGGGCTGTTACTTTTTATGCCACTTATACGGCTTACAACGGGCGGGAGATTTCACCGAAGATACTGGAGACAAAAGATTTT
>JBDSOU010000127.1:0-13676 GCA_039914625.1 Bacteroidia bacterium
GCAAGAGAAAAAAATAATCTGCGGGGAATTTGATTTCAACGAAAAAATTTTCGAAGCTGAAACTTTTCTCTTATTTCAGGTTATGATAAACATGCTGCACATCTTCATCTTCTTCCAAAGCTTCCACAAGTTTGATAACTTCCTCCTGCTGCGATTCATTTAGTTCAACAAGAGTGTTTGGAATGCGCTGTTTTTCTGCACTGATAATATTTATACCTTTTTCTTCCAATCCTTTTGACATGGCTCCGAAGTCGTTGAATAAACAATAGATGTAAAGGTCATTTTCATCAGCGGCAATATCTTCAAGCCCGAAATCAATCAGTTCCAATTCTAAGTCATCAAGATTCCAATTTCCTTTTTCAATTTTAAAAACACCTTTTCGGTCGAATAAAAAATCAAGCGATCCTGTTTTGCCGAGCGTACCGTTTCCGCGGTTGAAATGCATGCGCACGTTTGCAACTGTGCGTGTGGGATTATCAGTTGCAGTTTCTACTACAATTGCCACTCCGTAAGGTGCATAACCTTCGTATAGCATTTCTTCATAATCTTTTTCATCTTTTGAAACAGCTCTCTTAATTGCAGCCTCCACTCTGTCTTTGGGCATGTTGGCGCCTTTAGCATTTTGCATTGCCGTTCGCAGGCGCGGATTTCCATCCGGATGAGGTCCTCCTTGTTTTACGGCAATGGCAATTTCTTTTCCGATGCGTGTAAAAGTTTTTGCCATCTTGTCGAAGCGGGCAAACATTTTATGCTTTCGTTTTTCAAAAACTCTTCCCATGAAAATGATTTAAGATTTTTAGAATGTGAGGCAAAGATAAATTGAAAAGTTTAATGGAAATTACTTTTTTATGAATCCATAATTTCTTTTATGCAGGCAACATGTTGATCGTCATGTTCGGCAACAAAATATGCCATATCAGTCAGGCGCCTCTATGCGCCATTCATGCAGCTCTTCAAGGTCAGTTAAATGACTGATGTGATAAGGGATAAAATGATTCTTATTTTTTCATAAAGATTAATAATCCGATGACAGTTCTTTTTTCATCATATAATCGTCATCCAATTTTTTCCCGATTTTGAAATAACGGTGACCGCAAATTTCAAAGCCCCATTTATAATAAAAATCAATTGCGTCTTTGTTTTCTTCCCACACAGTGAGCCAAAGCAACTTCCGGTTTTCAGTTTTTGCAATTTCAAGGCATCTTTCCATCATTAATTTACCGAGTTTTTTGCCTTTTACTTTTTGCCTGACATAAATTCTCTGGAGCTGGATGGATGGTAAACCGTTTAATTCTGAGGGTTGCTCTTCGCGATTTAATTTTGCGTAACCAGCGGGTTCATTGTTTTCATCAATTAGAATTAAATAAGTGATTTCATTATTTTGAAGCTCGCCCTTTATTTCTTCCTCTTTAAAGGATTCTTCGAGGTAATTTTTTAAATCGTCTTCAGTATTGTCCCTGCCAAAAGCCTCAACAAAACAAATCTTCCCTAACTCTGATAAAAGTTGAGAGTCATTTGCATCAGCGACTCTTAATATAAAAGGCATGAGTTATTTCCATTGAAGGCCTAAAGTTAGGCGGGAGCCATTGAAACCAGTTCCACTTAAAGAAGTAATATATGGATTGGGTTGACTATAATCAGGACCAATTGTAAAAGGAATGCTGTCAATCAAAGTAGAATCATTATTTGGGCTAATTACCGGATTTGCATAATCCAGATCATAAACTTTCACATAAAATGTACTGTCAATGTATTCAGGGAAAATTTGAAAGGGTTCTGTTAAAATATAAACAAGGGGCGAATCAGGATTTAAAGGTAAAACATTAGAAAAATGCGAGAATTGTTTAAACTGCATTACCAATCCGGTATCAGTTTTATAATGGAAATAATAGTAAATATCCGGGCCAATTGTATCTGATGGATCAAATGGCTGAACAGAACCGGCATCCCAAATCAACGAAGTAGCAGGATCATGCTCCGGGAAACTTTGTAATGTGAAGGAGTTAATAAAGACCTCCGTTTTCGGTATTGTGTCGTTACCTTCTCCAAGAAGAGGAATATCTTCCTGGCAACCAGCCCAAGCTGTAACGCCTATGATTAAAAGAAATAAAGAAGCATTTTTCATTAAAATTTCGTCATTTTGTTGAACTTAAGAAACGAAAACAAAAGTATAAATAATATGCTCAAGGTAAGATATTTCTCTTCAAAATCATGGTTTTTGGGATAAAAAGACTATCGGTTAAAAAATTATTGCAAAAAGTTGCTTATATCAAATATTTTGCATTTAAATTTGTAACAATCTTTATTAAGTAATTAGTTTCCTGACCAAAACTTTCAATAATTAAAACGAATGGCAACAAAGAAAAAATCCAAAAGCGGAAAATCCGCAAAAGCAAAAAAATCAGCAGCTAAAAAACCTGCGGCAAAAAAGAAATCATCACCAAAACCCAAGGCAAAAAAACCTGTAAAGAAAAAACCGGCAAAGCCAAAATCAAAAAAAGCATCGCCTAAAAAAGCGGTGAAGAAAAAACCAGCACCCAAAACGAAAGCAAAAACGAAAGTTATTAAAAAAGTTGTTAAAAAGGTTGTTGCCAAAAAAACACCTGAACCTAAGACAGTAAAAGCGAAAGAGGTTGAAAAGAAAGCATCGCCAAAATCCAAAGCACCTGCTAAAGTCAATGAACCGTTAAAAACCAAGCCGTATAAAGAGATTCCGATGGCTCCGACACCCGAAGATGTGATGATTGCCGAAAGCATTATTGATATAAAGACAAATACACAGGATGAGCCGTTACATGAAGATGAAAAATTAGATGAGTTCCGCGAAAGCCTTGGAGGCCCGATACATGACTGGGGTGAATTGCTGACACGCGAAGACGATAAAACAAAAGAGGATGACGAGAGCGATGAGGAAGACGATGAAGAAAAGCTTTTCTAAAAGCGAACATTTCTGAAAAATAAAAGCTCTGGAAATTTCCGGAGCTTTTTTATAAAAAATATTTTCAAAAATTATTGCATAAGAGTTTACAAAGAGTACATTTGCAGTCCTAAAAAAAACAGTGCGGGGTGGAGCAGTGGTAGCTCGTTGGGCTCATAACCCAAAGGTCATAGGTTCGAATCCTGTCCCCGCTACCAAAAAAGCCACTATTAAATAGTGGCTTTTTTATTTCGCATGTTTGTGATTTATATTCTTTATTTCAAAGGTTAATCAGAGGATTTAGATTTACCTTCTAATGATTGTTTTAGCAACATTATTTTTTTGAGAACTTTTAATAAAATGTGAACTTTAAAACGCGATTATATTATTCTATCCGGATTTTCAGTCAAAAACCCTTTCCAATTTTTTAATTTTTTACCGGATGATTCATTTGAATTTCCCTGGAAATGATGACAAACGGCTGCTGCCAATCCATCTGTTGCATCAAGATATTTGGGCATGTCTTCAAAATGCAGCAATGTTTGCAGCATAGCCGCAACTTGTTCTTTTGAAGAGTTTCCGTTTCCGGTAACTGCTTGTTTTATTTTCTTTGGCGAGTATTCAAAAATAGGAATGGTGCGGTGCAGCGCTGCCGCAATTGCAACTCCCTGAGCTCTTCCAAGCTTTAACATACTTTGTACATTTTTTCCAAAAAAAGGTGCTTCAATAGAAAGCTCATCAGGTTTGTATTCCTCAATAAGATGAACTGTTTTTTCAAAAATCTTTTTCAATTTTAAAGCATGATTATCCAGTTTATCCAATTGAATAATTCCGGCAGCAATTAATTTCATGTTCTGCCCTTTCACATGCAGAATTCCATATCCCATAACGTTGGTTCCGGGATCAATGCCGAGGATTATTTTTTCAGCTGACAATCTTTTTTAACAATTTAACCATTTAACAAATCAGTCGTTTAACAAATTTTCCCTATCATTGTTTTTTCGGATTTAAAAGTAATTGTTTTGACTGAAACTGAAACCAACTCAAAAAATAATTTAATTCTTCTCTTAAAAATTGTCATCGTTTGCATTTCGCTGTGGGTCATTTACCGGCAGGTGATTGTGAAAGACAGTTTTAAAGAATCGCTCAATGAATATCGTGTTCTGCTAAGTGAAAGTCACACATGGTTTATTTTAACAGCCCTCTTAGTGATGATGGTTTTTAACTGGCTGCTTGAAGCAATTAAATGGCAATTGCTGATGTCCAAAATCCAGAAAGTAAGTTTGGGAGTATCGTTGAGCGCTATTTTTTCAGGAATAACAGTAAGTTTTTTTACACCGAACAGGATTGGCGAATATGCCGGGCGTGTGCTGCACCTTGATGCACCGGGAAGAATAAAGGCAGTTCTTGCAACCCTTGTCGGAAGCATGAATCAATTGCTTATTACAGTTATTGCCGGAGTGCTTGCACTATTAATCGCATTGAAGAGTTCGCTTGTTGATATGCGTTTTGTTTATTCCATCATTTGCGGAATTTCCATTGTCGCGTTGATCGGTATTGTTGTTTTTTACTTTAATGTTTCTCACTTCTATGGTTTTCTGCACCGCATAAAATTTTTGAAACGGTTTGACAAATACACTGAAGTTTTTACATTCTATCACCACAAAGAATTGAGCACTATCACATGGCTTTCTGCAATACGTTATCTTGTTTTTACCACACAATATGTTTTACTGCTCCATTTACTTGGTGTAGATATTGATGTGTTTACAGCATATCGTCTTATCTTTTTAATCTTTCTCGTAATGGCAATTGTTCCCACATTCGCCATTGCAGAGTTGTCTATCCGAGGTTCGGTTGCCTTATATTTTATGTCGCCTTTATCTTCCGAAAGTACCGGAATCGTTGCGGCATCTTTTTCACTTTGGTTTATCAATCTTGTGCTTCCGGCCATCATCGGGGCGTTCACATTGTTTTTTATTAAGCTCAGCAAAAAGGAAAGTTGAATGGAAACATTTATTTTTCTGATTAAAACATCCGCTCTCATTTTAACCGGGTGCTATTTTCTACTGATTTTAATTTATTATATTTCATGGGAACGGATAAAAATATTTTTTTCTTCGCAAAATGATAATAAAACTTTTGTTTCAATTGTTGTTGCTGTACGCAATGAAGAAAAAAATATTTTGCAGTGCCTTCAGCATCTTTCCAGGCAAAATTACCCGGCACAACTTTTTGAAATAATTATTGCAAATGATTTTTCGGAGGACAATTCAAAACAAATTACAGAGGCATTTATCCTCTCAAATAAAAGATCAAATGTAAAACTGGTCAATCTTTCAGAGATTTCTGATAAAAAAAAAGGTTCAAAAAAAAAATGCAATTGCCGAAGCTGTAAAACAGGCGAAAGGTGAATTAATTGTTACTACAGATGCGGATTGTACAATGAATGCAAACTGGCTCAAAACAATGGCTGATTATTATGAAGAGTATCGACCGTATATGATCTCTGCTCCTGTCTGTTTTTCAGAAAACAATCTGTTTGATAAAATTCAGTCGCTCGAATTTATAAGTTTGATAGGTTCCGGAGCTGCCGCCATTAAAGCAGGTTATCCGCTGATGTGCAATGCAGCGAATCTTGCTTTTAAAAAAGAAATTTTTTTTGAAACAGGAAGAGATGATATAAAAAATGAACCCTTTTCAGGTGATGACACATTTCTCATGTTTGCCATCAGTAATAAATACAAAGGAAAAATTTCATTTCTGAAATCAAAAGATGCAATTGTAACCACACAACCTCAACAATCAATAAAAGATTTTTTTAATCAAAGAATCCGATGGACATCGAAAGTGAAAAGCTATTCAAATTATTATGTACAATGTATCGGAATACTGTTGTTTCTTTTTAATGCGATGATTTTATTTACCGGGTTGGCTTCTTTATTTACAAAAGCATTCTTTTATCTTTTTTTAATGCAGGTTAGCGCAAAGATGATTATTGATTTTATTTTTTTATTGCGACTCACAAGATTTTTTCGGAAAAGAAAAATTCTGTTATTATTTATTCCTGTTGAATTCCTTCATGTATTTTATATCCTGATTGTTTCTCTTCTTAGTTTCTCCAAAAAATATCAGTGGAAAGAGAGAAACATAAAAGTTTAGACTTTAAAGTTTTCACTTCTCCGCAACTCGTACTATTTTCTTATGGACACAATCCAATCAGCTACAGCTGCAATTTCTTTTTCAGAAAGTTTATCTTTGAAAACAGGCATGTGATCTCTGCCATTGGTAATGGTTTCAATCAACTTATCCTTTTCTAAAGTAGTTTTGGAAAGGTCAAGCGCTTTGCCCTCAGTTCCTTTTTCACCATGACAACGTGCGCAATTGGTGCTGAACACCGACAGTGCGTTTATGGGAACATCTTTGGTAGAGGAAGAGGGAGTTGTTTTTTTTGAACAGGCAGCTAATGTGATCGCAAGCGCAATTAAAGCGAATGAAATTTTCTTCATATATCCTTTTGTTTAAAGCAAACATAGAGAAAATGAGTTAAATTCACAAAGGATTAAATTAAATATAGTCAATCACATTTATTTTTTTAGTTTAGCCCGTTAATTAATGTAGAAATGAATTCAATAAAACGAGTCCGAAAAATTTTAATCAAACAGATTGAAATTTATGAATCACCAATCAAGTTGAAAAAGCCGTTCGTTACTTCTCTTGGTAAACATGATTTTGCAGAAAATATAATTGTTGTAATCAGAACAAACAAAGGAGTGACAGGATTCGGAGAGTGCAGCCCGTTCATGACCATTAATGGCGAAAGCATGGAAACCTGTTTCATTGTTGGACAATACATTGCAAAAGTTTTGATTAATAAGAATCCTCTGAACATTGAACGCTGTGTAGCAATGATGGATAATTTGATTTACGGAAATTCAAGTATTAAAAGTGCTTTTGATATTGCATTGTATGACATCGCATCGCAACATGCTGAACTTCCATTGTATAAATTTCTTGGAGGCAACAATGATAAAATACTAATCACCGATTACACTGTCAGCATTGGTGATTCCGAAAAAATGGCTGACGATGCTCTGAAAATTAAGAAAGCAGGATTTCCTGTTATTAAAGTTAAGCTCGGAGAAACAAAGGAGAAAGATGTTAAACGAATCAGAAGCATCAGAAAAGTAATTGGAAAAACAATCCCCATTCGTATTGATGCCAACCAGGGATGGAATGTTGAAGCAGCAGTTGAAATTTTAAATGCATTGTCTGAATTCAATATTCAATTTTGCGAAGAACCAATTCCACGCTGGAATTTTATGAAACTTTCTAAGGTAAAAAAGAAAAGCCCTATCCCGGTTATGGCTGATGAATCCTGTTGCGATCATCATGATGCAAAACGATTGATAGATATAAAGGCATGTGAACTATTCAATATTAAATTAGGGAAGTCATCAGGAATATTCAAAGCGCTCAAAATAATCAGGCTGGCAGAAAAAGCAAAAATAAAAATGCAGGTTGGCGGTTTTCTCGAATCAAGATTAGGCTTCACAGCGTCAGCACATCTTGCTTTGACAAGCAAAAATATTTTGCATTGTGATTTCGATACTCCTTTAATGTTTATTGAAGATGCTATAATTGATGGAATCAATTATTCTAAAAATGGGATTATAAAAGTACCGGACAAAGATGGATTAGGCGCTTCCGTTAATGAAAAATATTTGAAACGTTTAAAGAAAGTAATTGTGAAATAAACGGAAGTATTCCAATTTCTAACGTTTAAGAACCAGTTTAAATTTCTGACAAAAATATTTTTTTGAATAACATTTCCTTCAACTGAAGTTTAAACAGCCTCTAACTTTAAAATTCCATTAGCAGCAACTTCCAAGCATCCTCAATTTTATTTTCGGCAAGCAATCTTTTTGCAGCAAGTTGAACGGCAAGTGTAGCATTGGCTTTATCGTTAAGTAACGCTTCTTTTAATTTTTTCACTTCATCCTGCTGAATAAATTCATTGATTTCTTCAGTTGAAGGTAATTTTTCAACGTTGCCTAATTTACCAAGATCATTTCCTGACAACACATGACTATTTCGAATAGTTTCAGGAATAGCGTCAAGGCCAATTCCTAATTTTAAATTTGGTTTTTCAACAGTAAACAATGCATTGCCTGAAGCCCTGCAATAAAAATTTCCTCCCATTCGTGCAACAAGGTCAATTTTATTCTCATCAATCATCTTTCCCTGCTCGTTCAAAATATCATCATTAATATGCATCAATAAAATTTCGCAGATAATCAGGTTAGCGGCTCCTCCCTGGTCGCCTGTTTCGATCACCTGCAAAACTTTACATTCCATTTGCACCGGTGATTCTTTGACACGAAACGGTTTTACAATCTCTGAAGCAATTGGAGTTAGTCCTGCCTTCTCAAATTCATTTACGCCCTTCGGGAATTCGCAGCTTGAAAGGGATGTTTGCTGCACCATTGCATAATTCACTACATTAATTACCACCTCATTTGTCTCATAAATATTTTCCAACGTATGCTTTATAGTATTATCACGAACCCTCCTTGCCGGACTGAAAACTAAAATTGGTGGTTTCGATCCGAAAGCATTAAAAAAACTGAACGGGCTTAAATTGGGTTTCCCGTTTTTATCAACAGTACTTGCGAAGGCAATAGGGCGTGGCGCGATAGCGTGAAGCATAAAAGCATGCAGCTCACCGGTTTTTATTTCTTTCGGATTTATTCTCATAACTTTTTTATAACAGGGCAAAAGTAGGAAACAATCGTGTGAGGATTTAAAGGCTAATAATCGTATCTTTGCATAAATTTTTTAACCGCTGAGAAAATCTCCGCAAGAACTTTAAACTTTGAACCTTAAACTTTAAATCAAGTTTTCCGCGGGTGTGTCGTAATTGGCAGCCGAGCCAGACTTAGGATCTGGTGCCGCAAGGCGTGGGGGTTCGAGTCCCTTCACCCGCACAAAAAATAGTTAGTGAATTATTGAGTTATGATTCATAAAAAGAAAATGTGTAAATGAATTTTGATATGCCAGCTCAACAACTCATTAACTCAACATCTCAACAATTAATAAAATAAATGGAAATCACAAAAGAATCAATTGGTGAATTAAATGAAGTGGTGAGCATTCAACTGAAACCTGAAGATTATAAGGACAAGGTAGATGCTACAATTAAGAAAACGCGGAAAGGAATGAGTGTTCCCGGTTTTCGCCAGGGTCATGTGCCCGAAGGTATGGTAAGGAAAATGTATGGCAAAGCAATTCTTGCTGATGAGCTGAATAAAATTGTTTCCGAATCATTAAATAGTTTTTTGCAGGAAAATAAAATTAATATTCTCGGTCACCCGCTTCCCGTAAAGGAAAATGAAAACGGAAACGGAAGTAAAAACAATTGGGAGAATCCTTCTGAGTTTGAATTCAAATTTGAATTGGGGTTAGCTCCTCAGTTTAATCTCACGCTTCCTCCCGAACACGTTTTTCCTTATTTTGAAATTGCTGTGGATGACTCAAAGGTGACCGAATACCTTGAAGATATTAGGAAGAGATATGGCAAACATTCGCAACCGGACAATTCAGATGAAAACAGTGTGTTGTATGCTTCATTTACTGAAGTTGACGCTGATAATGCTCCCCTGCAAAATGGAATTTCAACTCAGACAACTCTTGCGATTGACCTGGTAAAGGATAAAGCCGTTAAGAAAAGCTTGATAGGTTTAAAAAAAGACGACACAGTTGTCATAGATGTTGTTAAAGCAATGAATAATGAAACGGAAGTTTCTCACATGCTGAAAATTGCAAAAGACAAAGTTGCTGATGTTAAAAATAATTTTGAATTAAAAATCGTTTCAATTAATAATGTTGAAAATGCAGAATTGAACCAGGAACTGTTCGATAAGGTTTATGGTGCGGATGCGGTGAAAAGCGAAGAAGAGTTTCGTGAAAAATTAAGAGCTGAAATTTTTTCCATGTTTGCTGTTGAATCTGAAAGAAAGCTTCAGCACGATGTGCAGGATGAATTGCTGAATAAATTTAAAGTTAATCTTCCTGATGATTTTTTGAAACGCTGGCTGATGGATGCAAATGACAAACCTATTACTGCAGAACAGGTTGAAAAGGAATACAATGCCTACTCAACGGGAATGAAATGGAAGATGATAGAAGGCAGCATAGTTCGTCAAAATAATATTCAGGTTACGGAAGAAGAAATTCAGAACTATTCAAAGCAATTAATCGTAAACCAGTTTGCTCAATATGGTTCTTCTTACCTTACTGATGAAATGATTGATGGAATGATTAAACGATATTTAGGCAAAGAAGAAAATGTAAATCATGTTGTGGAAAGCCTCACCGAAAGAAAAGTATTTAATTTTCTGAATTCAATTGTAAAAAAAGATGTAAAGAAATTATCTTACGAAGAATTTCTGAAAATATTGAAAGACCATAAACATTAAAAAAGTATCAGGCATAAAACTAAATTAAAACAAACTTTAAACTTTAAACCTTAAACTTTAAACTTTCTTAATTATGAACTTAAAAAATGATTTTTTAAAATATGCTGTCAAAGAACGGGGTATCAGCAGTATTACTTTGCACAATGTAATAGGTGCTGTAAATGCAGATTATATTTCACCCACAATTATTGAAGAGCGTCAATTGAACATTGCATCTATGGATGTATTTTCACGTTTAATGATGGACCGGATTATTTTTATGGGGGTGGGCATTAATGACTATGTCGCTAATGTAATCCAGGCGCAATTGCTTTATCTTGAATCAGCTGATGCAAAACGTGATATACAGATTTATGTGAACAGTCCCGGAGGCTCTGTATATGCCGGCTTGGGAATTTATGACACCATGCAATACATCAATCCTGATGTTGCAACAATCTGTACCGGCATGGCTGCATCAATGGCTGCCGTTTTATTATGTGCCGGAACAAAAGGAAAACGCACCGGCTTAAAACATGCCCGTGTAATGATTCACCAGCCAATGGGCGGAGCAGAAGGACAGGCATCAGATATTGAAATCACGGCAAGAGAAATTCAGAAGCTGAAAAAAGAATTGTATGAAATTATTGCGCTTCATAGCGGAAAAGATTATGACACCGTTTACAAAAATTCAGACCGGGATTACTGGATGATTGCTGAGGAAGCAAAAGAATATGGAATGATTGACGAAGTCCTCGTAAGAAGCAAATCCGGAAAATAACTTTAAAAGAGAGAAAGTGAAGAAAAATTATTCGTATATTCGTAAAGATTCGTAATTCGCAGATGAAGAATACCAAAGAAATAAAATGCTCCTTTTGCGGTCGTGATAAAGCAGCTACCAATGTTCTGGTTGCCGGCATGTCAGCGCATATATGTGATCAGTGCATTGCGCAGGCGCAATCCATAGTGAATGAAGAAGCGGTTGAAAAATTCAAAAGCACCTTATCAGCCAGTCTCCATTTGCTGAAGCCTTATGAGATCATGGCTTTTTTGGATCAATATGTTATAGGACAAGTCGAAGCGAAAAAGGTTATTGCGGTAGCTGTTTACAATCATTATAAAAGATTAATTCACCGGAGCAAAAAAGACGAAGATGTGGAGATTGATAAATCCAACATCATTATGGTTGGTGAAACTGGAACCGGAAAAACATTGCTTGCAAGAACCATTGCACGCATGCTCAATGTTCCTTTTTGCATTGCCGATGCGACAGTTCTTACTGAAGCAGGCTATGTAGGCGAAGATGTTGAAAGTGTTTTAACAAGATTATTGCAGGCTGCCGATTATGATGTGGCTGCTGCTGAAAGAGGAATTGTGTATATAGATGAGATTGATAAAATAGCACGCAAGTCAGATAACCCATCTATTACCCGTGATGTTTCCGGAGAAGGCGTACAGCAGGGTTTGTTGAAAATGCTGGAAAATACTATCATCAATGTTCCGCCACAAGGCGGAAGAAAACATCCCGAACAAAAAATGATTCCTGTAAATACTCAAAATATTTTATTTATCTGCGGAGGCGCTTTTGACGGAATTGAAAAAATTATTGCCCGGAGAATTCAAACCCAGGCTATCGGTTATTCAACTAAAAAGGACGGTGCTGTGCTTGATAAAGAAAATATGATGCAATATATTTCTCCGGCCGATTTGAGATCCTTTGGTCTTATTCCCGAATTGATCGGACGCTTACCGGTTATAACACACTTGCTTCCTTTAGATAAAAAAACATTAAGAGCCATTTTAACCGAACCCAAAAATGCTTTGATAAAACAATACGAAAAACTTTTTGACATGGAAGGTATCAAGCTTACTTTTGAAAATGATGTGCTCGATTTCATTGTTGAAAAAGCAATGGAATTCAAATTGGGCGCGCGTGGCTTACGATCCATTTGTGAAGCAATCATGCTGGACATTATGTTTGAAACTCCCGGAAAAAAACAAGTAAAACATTTTGAAATTACTCTTGATTACGCAAAACAGCAGTTCAACAAAACCAATGTGAATAAGCTGAAAGTTGCGTAAAATTTTCAAACAATATTCCTTTTAATCGCCTTCCCCCAACTTCCGATTGGGAAAGGACCTGCCACTTTTTGTAAATGTTTTTACGTGCGGGCTGACATCAATGCACTTTTTTATGTTTGCCTATCACTTGTTCAGGTGATATTTTCTAAAAGCGGTTCGAATCTCACGTGTTCATGTGGCTGACAGGTTTTATTTTTTCTTGAATTCAAAAAGAAAAATTACTTTCGCTTAAAGTAAAACTACCGGCTGCACGGAAAGAATACACGGTTTAGAGAATTGTATTCGAAAAGGAACAGCTTTAATTAAAAAGATCAAAAAGAAAAATAATTTGTATGTTTCATATCGGACAGGAAGTTGTTTGTGTAAAGGGTCATATAACCCCTGATAAAAAAACCAGTCTATTGGTGAATAAAATTTGCGTTATTCAAGGTATAAATGGATGCCGTTGCAATACGTTGCTCAATGTCGGATTAACTATTTCAAACTATACTCGCTGTTACAAATGTAATTATGATCTTCCTAATGATGGCATTTGGTGGTTGTATGCTGACAGGTTTGTTCCGTTAGATGAAATAGGTAAGGAAGAAATTTCAGAGCTGATAAAAGAATCAGAAAGGGAATTGAAATGAAACACCAGAAGTAAAGAATTAACCTCCCCTTTTATTTTTTCTTCAATTCAAAAAGAAAAATTACTTTCGCTTAAAGTAAAACAATCGGCTGCACAGAAAGAAAATTCGGTTTGGAAAATTGGATTCGGAAAAGGAACAGGTTTACTGCTCCGGTTTCTTCAGAGCCTCTGCAGGAATCGGAAGAACACAGTGGTGCATAGTAGAATTAATTTTATATTTGCTTTATGAAAAATACTTCCATACCGAGACAGTATGTTCTTGATGAAAAGAATAAAAAAGTTGCAGTGATGCTTGATATTAAAACATTTGATAAAATTGAAGAAGCTCTTGAAAATTATGGGTTGATGCAATTTATCAAAGAAAATAAGAGTGAGAAACCTCTGAAAGCTGCGGAAGCGAAATTGTATTACAGCAAACTTTCAAAGGGCAAATGACTGTTCTTTACCAAAAGAAATTTTTAAAAGATCTTGCTTTAATTCCATTGCAACAAAGAAAAAAGATTGAACATTTTGTTTTTAATGAATTACCTGTATTGAAAAACTTGCAACAGGTTAGCGGTGCAGAAAAAATGACAGGTTATCCGCATTATTT
>JBDSOU010000163.1:0-2999 GCA_039914625.1 Bacteroidia bacterium
TGGTGTAGGACTTAAAGCCGCATTAAGCGAAAAATTTTCATTCCTTGGTAATCTTGATTTTTATGCTACCGAACCTGAATTTGCAAACGTTAACGTCTATATTGACGGAGTGCTTCAGAATCCGCCAAGTACTCTTAAGCAACCTGTCAGCATTATTACTATTACTGCCGGTATCGCGTATAATTTGAAATAAATTCTCCAGGTATTTTTACACGGAATATTTTAGAGTTACTCAGTAATAGACTCGTTCTCTATCCTTGTGTTTTTTCTTTTGAAAAGCGACACATCAAATTTCCCGAAACGATAGCTGAAATTTAATCTTACGATCTGCTGATCTCTTATACGCAATGTAGTTTGAGTAAAAAAAGAAGATGAGGAATACGTTTCATTTTTTCGAGTTTTAAAAATGTCATTTACACCTAACGTTATTGAAGCGGCTTTATTTTTAGCAAATTCAAATTTCAACGCGGCATCAACACCGTAATTGGGTTCTGTATAACCTTGCGCTGTTGATGAATTTCCGCCAAACATCCCGGGACCTCCCATGCCCATGCCGCCACCGCCTCTGCCACCGCTGCCACCTGAATTCACAGGTAAAGAAGTTTGTGATGTATAATCAGCTGTAATCTGCAGACTGAAATTTTTTGGAAGCCTGAATGTTGAATTCACTTTTGTAAACCAGCTGAATTGCTTATTAGTAAGATCTGATTCAAGATTTGAAGCATCTATATAGGATTCGTAGGCATTCAGATTTATCGAAAGATCAAACCACTTTGTTATGGTGTTCTGCGAGGTAATTTCTGCTCCGTAAGAGTACCCTGAATTTGCATTTGCATACGTTGTTGTGATCGCAGACTTGCTTAAGATGCTGTCATAATCAGAATATTGATAACGTGTTATAAGGTCAGTGGTATATTTAAAATATGCTGAGGTGTGCAATGTGTTTTTTTTGCTGAATGTTTTCAGATAGGAAAGTTCTGCGGAATTAGTCAATTCGGGTTTCAGGTCAGGATTACCCTTGGTTAAATTTAATGAATCGCTGTAATCAGTATAGGGCAGCAATTGAAAAAATGTTGGACGGTTAATACGTTTGGTATAGTTTAGCTGCAGTTCATTTTTCTCATTCAGCTTATAGCTCAGATAAATACTCGGAAAAATAGTGATAGGGTAGGAGTGGTTGAATTCAAGATTTACATCTGTAAGTGTTCCTGTATAGAAGGAACTTTCACCGCGAATACCAATCTGGTAACCGAATTTATTCAATTGGTTAGTAAATGTAAAATAACCGGCATACACCTGGTCAATATATTTATAGTCGCTGGTTTCTGAAGGAACAAAAACATAGTCATTGCTTGAATAGTTAAAAAGGTAATCATCAGTGGTTCCGGAGTAATTACGGATAGCCCCACGCAGACCGGCTTCAATTTTTATTTTAGCAGTCACAGGATTCACAAAATCAGTTTGGGCAGTGACGAAACTGGTTTTGCTGCTTCCAAGCTGTTGCTGTATCGCAAGATCGCCCGAAGGATTCTGGTCAGAGTCATAGTTTTGAGTTTGATAATTTCCGGTGTTATCAACCTCGCTGCCGTTATAATTAATATCCGCAGTTAATTCTTTTCCGTCTTTTGGATAGATGTGCTTGTATGTAAGAACACCTCCGGCATTTTTTATATTCCGTTCACTACTATTGGTTCGCGTGGAAGAAGTGGTTGCAGTTCCGGCTTGATATAGTGAGTCAGTAATGGTTGTTATATCATCAACGGGTCTGAATTGCCCCCTGTTATACATTCCCGAAATTGTGAAAGTATTGCGGTTATCCATAAAATAATCCACACCTCCTCTCGCAAAACCGAAGAACCCTTTAGTTTGCGAAAAACTCTGCTGCGAAATTTCTGTTGTCGGGTAATCTGAAAAATAACTCCGGTCAGTTTCGGTTGTTGTTTTGGATTTTCGCTGGTTCAGGTTTCCGCTGATGAAATAATTGAATTTTCCTTCACGCATGCTCAGGTCAGCGCCAGAATTGATTCTTCCTCGCGAATCCACCCCGATACGGACATTTCCATTAAAACCTATCCGCCTGTTTTTTTTCATCACTATATTAACGATGCCCCCACCACCACCGCTTGCATCATATTTTGCCGAAGGATTGGTAATAACTTCCACACTTTGTATGGCATCAGCCGGTATCTGGTCAATGGAAAGCGTGGTAGGCCGTCCGTCAACAAATATTTGAGGTGCTGCATTGCGTAATGAAACATTGCCATCTATATCCACATTTACCGAAGGCACATTTTTCAAAACATCTTCAGCAGTACCTCCAGCATTGACAGGATTTTTTTCAACATTGTAAACTTTCTTGTCAATTTTCATTTCATAAACGGGAGTGGTTTCTTCAATAGTAACTCCCGGAAGGTTTACAAAAGAAATGCTGAGCTTAATATTTCCCAAATCTTTATCAATGGCGCTCATGGCTTTTTGCATTCCGCCTTGTCCGAATTTTAACTCAAAAGAAATTTTTTGTTCATAAACAGTGTAACCCAATGCAGCAATTTCCAACGTAAAATTTCCGATCACCGGAATATTTTCAAGGCTGAAATCACCGTTGCTCTGGGTAAGTTGCCCTGAAATCATCACAGCTTTAACAGAATCGGTAAGGCTGTCTTTCTTGTTTTGCATTAATTGGATAGCGGCAAATTCAATTCCTTTACCGGTTTTTTCATCCACCACCTTTCCGTAAAAATGCCCGGCATTCATGTTTCTTCCTACGGAGTTTGCGCGACCTCCGCTTCCCTGTCCCGGAAACTGTCCGAAAGAATTAGTTATTATCCACAGCAAGGAAAAAAGAAAAAAAATATTTTTCATATTAGCATAAAATAAAGATCATAACAAAAAAATAAAATTATTTTCAGATTCAGAATGTATAATGACTTATTAAGTCATTAAAAGTTTTGCCGTTCAAAAGTAGAAACTAAAAAATTAAGAAAACATTAACTAAAAAA
>JBDSOU010000010.1:0-19844 GCA_039914625.1 Bacteroidia bacterium
GTAATTACAATGGATGCTGATTTGCAAGACAGTCCTGATGAAATTCCGGGTCTTTATAAAATGATAGTTAATGAAAAATACGATTTGGTTTCAGGATGGAAAAAGAAAAGACACGATCCGATTTCAAAAACACTTCCGACCAAGCTTTTTAACCGTACTACCCGGATGATGTCAGGCATTAAAAACCTGCATGATTTTAATTGCGGATTGAAAGCATATCGTAAAGACGTTGTAAAAAATATTGAAGTATATGGAGAAATGCACCGTTACCTTCCTGTAATAGCAAAATGGGCGGGCTTTACAAAAATAGGAGAGAAAACAGTTGAGCATCATGCGAGAAAATATGGAGAAACAAAATTCGGTTTTGAACGATTCATCAACGGATTTCTTGATTTACTCTCTATAAATTTTGTTTCGCGTTTCGGCAAACGCCCGATGCATTTATTCGGAACGCTGGGCCTGCTGATGTTCATTCTTGGATTTCTCGGAGCAGTATATCTTGGTGCAGGAAAATTGTATGATGTAACACATCATATTGAAGCACGCCTGCTCACACAGCGACCTTCCTTTTATATTTCACTCACGTGTATGATTCTCGGAACCCTGCTTTTTGTTGCGGGATTTTTAGGTGAGCTCATTTCAAGAAATTCTCCTGAAAGGAATCGTTACCAGGTGGAGAAAACGTGCGGAGGGATTGAAGTTAGAAATTAGAAGTCAGAGGTTGGAAATTAGACATTGGAATTTGAACATTGAAAAAAAACATCATCATCGGGCCTGCATATCCATATCGTGGGGGAATTGCAAATTTTAATGATGCTTTGTGCAAGGCTTTTAATGAAGAGGGCATTGAAAGTTCGATAATTTCTTTTACACTTCAATATCCCGGATTTTTATTTCCCGGGAAGACGCAATATGAAAAAAACGGGGATGCTCCGCAAATTAAAATTGAAACGCTTATTAATTCCATCAACCCGGTAACATGGTTTCGTGTTGCAAATAAAATCAGGAAAGAGAAACCCGATTACATTGTCATTCGCTACTGGCTTCCTTTTATGGCTCCCTGCCTTGGAACTATTGCCAGACGGGTGAAAAAAAATACCGGCATAAAAGTAATTGCAATCACTGATAATATTATCCCGCATGAAAAAAGAACCGGTGACAAAGCATTGACTAATTATTTTGTGAAATCATGTGATGCATTTATTACCATGTCGCGATCGGTGATGGATGATCTGAAAACGTTTACAAATAAAAAAATGATTTTTTCTCCTCATCCAATTTATAATATTTTCGGAGAGAAAGTAAGCAAGCAGGATGCGTTGAGAAAATTAAGCCTGAACGAAAATGAAAGACATATTTTGTTTTTTGGTTTCATAAGAAAATACAAAGGGCTTGATTTGCTTTTGGAAGCAATGGCAAACGAAAAAGTAAAAGCTGCAAATGTGAAGCTCATCGTTGCCGGTGAATTTTATGATGACCCGGAATACTACCTTGCTTTGATTAAAAAATACCGGTTGGAAAGCAATGTAATACTGAAGACAGAATATGTTCCCAAAGAAGCAGTGAAATATTTTTTCTGTGCAGCCGATATGATTGTGCAGCCTTACCGTGATGCAACACAAAGCGGGGTCACCCAAATAGCGTATCACTTTGAACGCCCTATGCTGGTAACTGATGTGGGAGGGCTTTCTGAAATTATTCCGAATAATGTTGTCGGTTATGTCACAAAAGTAAATGCAGAAGAAATCGCAACTGCCATTTCTGATTTTTACAACAACAAGCGCGAAGCAGAATTTTCAAAAAACGCGGCAGTTGAAAAAAATAAATTCAATTGGGATAAAATTGTGAAAACAATTCAGAGCCTCGCTGCAGAAACGGCAAACCCAAAGTAATAGGAAGGCTTTGAAGGGCAAAAGTACAGGGTTGAAAACCAAAGATATATTTTAATTTTCGCTTCAACTGCCGGAATTACATCTTCAACTGCCGGAATTACATATTCAACTGCCGGAATTACAATTTCAAGTACCGGAACTCTTTCTTCAACTGCCGGAATTACAATTTCAGGTACCGGAACTCATATTTGAAGTACAGGAATTGGTTCTTCAAATACCGGAACCGGTTCTTCATATTACGGAATTATTTCTTCAAATACCGGAACCGGTTCTGCAACTGCCGGAATTACTACTCCCGGTATTGGAACGCTCCCTTCAAGTACCGGAACCAGAAATGCAAATCCCAGAACCGGTATTTTAAATGCAGGAGCTGCAAATTCAAAAAGCAGAACGGCACTACTGGTTTTTGAAATTTTTTGAAAAACCTTACACTTTCAGGAAATACTTATTGGAGAAAAAATTACATAATGCATAAATTTATTTCTCCAATTACAGGAGAAACTCCGAAATACGGAAATCTGCTGCGCAATAAACATTATTGTTTTTTTTGACAAATATTACTTATGTAAGATTTTGCTTAAAATGTATCGCACTTGCCATTCAATCAGGCGTTTCTTTGCATTAATAATTTAATATAAAAACAATTAAGTGCTTACAAAGATGACAGACAGACAATTAAAAATTGCTAACAAGATGCTTGGATGGTATGCCGACAAGAACGGCATGACAAGTTCAGACACATGGGACAATTCAGATTTATTTAAAGATTATGAATGGCTTGAACCCGGACAGGTAAGGATTATACTACGCCAACAAGGTTACATGATACCAACTGATGAAGGACAAACTATTGACATGTTAACCGAAAAAGGATGGAAAGCTGTTAAGGCCGGAAGCATTGAAAAGTATTTGGAGCAGGTGGAAGAAAAAGAGATGAATAAATACATGGAAATAAGTAATTCAAATTTGAATTTTGGAATAAATACAGGCTTGCAATCTACAAATGTAACTTTTTCTTCTCGTTCATTAAATGAAATACAACCCATCAAAAAAAGCTTATTAAAAACAATAAGTCTTATTGCAGGCAGTGTTGCAGCTATAATTACGATAGTTTATTATGTACATGCATTATTAAATTAAAAAGGTTAACAATCAAATATCCAGAGATATGGTTTTGAATCCGATAGTGTTAGCTTTCATTTGGAAGATTATAGGAATTACCTGAATTGTTAATAAAATACAATAGAAAAAATAAATCAATTTTAAAACCTGATTACTTTTGAAAATATGAACCGGTTGATTAATTGAATGATAAAATAAAAGTCATAGGAATGAACAATATTGTTTATTTATTAGGTGCTGGCGCATCTTTGGAAAAAGTTCCAATTTTAAAAGATTTTTCAAATAAAATGTATGGAGCATTAATGCAATTATCCAGAATAGATGAGCGAGATGGAACCATCTTGCAAAAAGCTCAAAATGATAAAGAAGAATCATTAGAGAGATATAAATACAATCTTGCTAAAGAAACAAAATGGTTCTTTTCTGAATCAAATAAACATAAATCTGTTGACACTTTAGCAAAGAGATTATATTTAACAGGGAAACTTAAAGATTTAAATCTATTGAAAAATCTAATGAGTTTATATTTGATGTGGGTTCAAACTCCTCAACAATACGATCAAAGATATGATTCATTCCTCGCTACAGTTTTAAAAAAACAAGATAACAAGATAAAATTTCCTGATAATATAAAATTTATTTCATGGAATTATGATGTTCAATTTGAAATAAGTCTTGTTAATTATACAAATAATACAGTTTTGAGTGAAATACATAATATGTGGGGTATTCATCCGAATTGTTATCATCCAACCGAAATAGAAAATCCGATTCTAGTAAAACTTAATGGAACAGGAGGTTTATTTTTAAACAAGGCAAACAATGCAGTTCAAATACTCATAAACGATTTATTATTTGATAAAAGCGATGAAAATAATCAATTTGATATTTTGAAAAAATTTGAATTAATAAAAATGAATCCGGTATATGAAAGTCTTATTCAATTTGCATGGGAGGAAACAGAGACAGCCAAACAATCAATGAAAGTGGCCCAAGATTATTTAAGTAAAGCTGATGCTATTGTGATTATTGGCTATTCATTTCCCATATTTAATAAGGAAAAGGATAATGAATTATTTGATGCGTTAAAGAAAAATAGAAAACGTCCAACAATTTATATTCAAGATCCAAATGCTGAAAAAATTTTATTAAAGTTAAAAGCAAATTTTATTGAGATAAAAAAACGGGTTGAATATGAATATGGGGATGGCCCTATTATTCTAGTTCCTGAAACAAATACTGATCAATTTTTAACACCTGATGATTTATTAAATTGATGAAAAAGGAAAATGGTGAAATAGTTTTCATTTATGATTTTGATGAGGATGGGAATAAAATTGAAACTGTCATATGTCATCCTGAGCTTGATATTGATCTTAAAGATAAAAGTGAAGTTTGTTGGAAACAGTATTCAGGAAAAATTGTAACTAAAAATGGTATTGAAATAACTGCATATAAGTTATCTAAACTACCTCATGCAATAAAGTTAGATAATGAATGGAAGAGAAATTTAACTCCTGAAACATATTCAACAGAGCAAAAAGAATATGTGGAAAAAAATGACTTCAGAAGCAATTGTCTTGGAGATGTTCTTGCTGATAATAACATATGGCTGAAGGCTGGTCGAGAAAAAGATATTTTTAAGGTGATTTTAGAAAATGATGGATATACTTGTGTAGATAAAGACGAAATAGTTCCAAATACTATTGCGCTCTTTAAAAAAGAGAACAGTTATAAACATGCTGCAAAAACAAATGACGGTATTATTTGGATATGTAAATCAGGAATTAATAAGGAAGAAAAATGTACAATTGAAGTTGAAGCGAAAAAATGGGGAGTAGTTGAATATTATAAGAAATTAGATTAAAGGAAAAATGTTTTCGTATTGTCCGATGCCTTCAGCATCGCTGTTTTAAATTGCAATTTTTCTATAAACCTTAAATCCCTTCGGGATTGCTACTGATAATATCTATGACCACGTAAAAGAAAAGTAATTGTACTAAAATGTAAAGTAATTGTACAAAAATACTGGACAATTGTACAAAATGTAAAGTTGTTTGCAAAAATGCAAACAAAAATGTTTATATTTTTGAAAATATATGTAGTTAAATAGCTGATAATGTTATTATTGCGATTTATCTCAAAGATCTACTTATGTTAATATGTTTAGCAAGTTAAGTGCAAGTTTCCTGCAAAATGTTGTTTACTTTTGAGAAAAAGATTAAACACTTTGTTGAATGTTTCAACTATTTGTTTAATAAAGTGACAAGTATTAGTTTACGTTAGGGTAAGATTTATAAAATAACAAAGGCCAGCTTGCGACTGACCTTTGATATACCGGAAGAAGTAAGTTCAATTGTTTGAACTCATGAGATTCATTCAAGAGGACATCCCGCATTTGTTGACGGGCTTCCTTCTTTCCGGGTTGCGAGTATGAATCGCATATTTGACAAAGGGAGAAAAGTTCTCCCTTTTCCTTTTACAAATATCTTTCAAACTGAAACGCCTTTTTTAACTTTTTTAAATATTTATCAACAGAATTAGCTATGAGATAGTGAATAAGTCTTGCGTAAAGGGAACTGGGGTTGGATTTGATTGTAAAAAAATGTCTTAGGAATAGACATACAATGACAGACTTAAGCAATTATTTAATAATAGATAAGTTTCAGGAAGAGGGTTCCTCTGCGCTCTGCCTTGATATTAGAAATTCATCAAAAATTATCCGGGAATTTAAAAGAAAAGATCAGTTGAAATATCATGCAGATTTTATGATGGTCATAAAAAAAATTTTATTTCAATATAGCAACATCGGTGAACTTTCAGCCAATGATACGGGAGATGGAATAATATGCTTGTTTTGGAATAAAACACATGCATGGTCTGCCTTTAGAATTGGAGTTGCAATTCATACTTTAATCCAAGAGCATTTAGCCCCAGAATATTCAAATTTTTTAAAAGAAAACAACATAAATATAAGGTTTGGCTATGGAATTGGAATTCACTGTGGTGGAAGTATAATATATAGGGACACACAATCATTATCTGATTTTATGTTTGGAAATGTTTTAAATACAACTTCACGCTTGGAATCGTTCACAAAAACTTTTAAAAATATTAATATATTATTTTCTGGTCATTTCATTACAGTCCTAAAAAAACAATTAGCCGATTTTAATAATTTGCCAGATCGAAAAAGAACTTTAAAAAATGTGGACTTAAATAAGCGCTTGAGAAAGGCAAGTAAAGACAGAGTTGACATTAATGATGCAAAAAACGCAGGGCATACCATTTGGACTATTCATAAGGATTATGAATTATTATTGACCTCCTGATTTCATCTTTTTCTCTGTAATCCGACCTTCAGTATAATTCATAAAAAGGAACCCTTTTATTTCTGTTTATAATAATCTAAAAAGACCGATGCCTTCCGCATCGCTGTTTTCAATTGTAATTTTCGCATATACCTTAAATCCCTTTCAGATTTTTGCGAATGATATTTATGACCCACATGTTAAAAATAAAAAAAAAGCCGATCTTCTCCGAAGCCCGGCCTTTTTTCTTAATCGCTAATCTATAATTTAGTTGGTTTTAACCATCTTCTTTGAATCAATCACCTTTCCATCTACAACCAGTGAATACGTATAGATACCTGAAGAAAGGCTGCTACCGAAAATTTGCAGTTCACCTGCTCCTTTTGAATTTACTTTGTAAGTATTGATCTGGTTGCCGCTGTTATCGTAGAAATAAACAACTGCATTTTGGTAATCGTTTGGAATGTTCCAGCGGATCATAGTGCTTTCCGAAAACGGGTTCGGATCTGCATTGAGCAGTTGTAAAGTATTTACATTTTCAAGATCAATGCTGCCGGTGTTGGGTGCAGAACCGGTTGTGCGTAAATTACAACATCCTGTTACAGTTGCTTCCAAGTCATCAATCCTGATATTTTGCTGTTTTATTGCTTGTAATAATACGGGTATAATAGCGGAATAATCCAGTCCTAACACATTCTTAGCAGGATGAAACACGCCATTGGCATCTGTTTCTTCCGGCCATGTATTTGTTTGCACCGCACCAGGCAGAACCTGTTCAACCTCCTGAGCAATTAATCCATAATGTGTTCCGGAAGGTAACCCGGCATAACCATAATTTAATGTATCAAAATTATAAGAATAACCTGTTAACGCATCAATTATTGGAGTAACATCCGGCAACGGAGTGACATTTTCCTTAACCGTGGCATCTGACATCTGAGTTAAGCTACCTGTGCAGTACATGTTACCATAAAAATAAGCTGAGTATGTAGAAAATGAGCCTATATCAACTGATAAACGAGAATCACTTCTGGGTGATGTCCTGCCAATTCCTACATGCTGGTTTAAATTTCCCAGTACTGCACAATGATCGCAAGAAACATCCGCACTTTTTCCTAAAGCCATCCTGTCGGTTATTGCACCTGTTCCTGTATGTACCCCTGCATCGAAACCAATCATTACATTATCATTGCCATCATAATTAGCTCCGGCCCCTTTTCCTACAAACGTATTATTATCACCTCCTGAAACTCCTGAACCTGCCGAGCCACCTAAAATTGTATTGTAATTCCCTGCTGTCATGCCGTAAGCAGCTGATCCTCCAACAAACAAATTCTCCGTACCGCTTGTTAAGCTGTAACCGGAATTATTTCCAAAAAACCAGAGATTAGTCATAGTACCTGTAAGAGCATGCCCGGCATAGGGACCTACAATAGTAGAATAATCTGTATTACTCGAAGCTGCTCCGGCTTCCTGCCCGATAAAAACAGATTGATCAGCACTTGCATCTGTGCCTCCTGCGTTTATTCCTACAGAAAGCAACCCGGTATTTGTAGCTCCTTTAAAGGTGAGTATTTCGGTATCAGTTCCATTGGCTTTTATATAATAACCTTTTTGGTTTGCAACTATCACATCTCCTTCTACATGGAGCTTTTTGGTAGGAGAAGCCTGTCCTATACCTACATTAGCGCTTGAGCCAACAGGATTAATATTCAGGTTGCCTGTGCTTGATGTTTGCATATCAGAATAAACACCGCTACTGTAGCTTAAACGCGCCTGAGGATAATTGGCATCCAATACCTCCAATCTTCTTCCACTTCCTGAAGTAGTATTAATTCCAACATTTCCAGTATTTAATATCGTCATTCGTTTTGTAACTCCGGTAAAACTGGTATAGAAATTTATATCCGCCCCCGCTTGTTGCGAAATTAATTCCGCATCGCTTGTCGTATTTGTACCATTGTAGGTAAGTCCTATTTTGAAGCCTTTTCCATCATCTGTAACCAAAGTGTTACCGTTTGTAAACTGGTGGTAAACATTTGCTGTACTGCCTGAACTGGCAGATACATATTGATGTAACTGGCATTTAGGGGTGAAACTTGCAAAATTACCAATGCCAACAAAACCTCCATTAGTTGGCGAACTCGCAGCATCATAAATCTGCATGCGCCCTGTGCCTGAAGTATAAAAATTCATGGGTGCTGTTTCCTGTTGGTTAATCTCAACTGATTGAAGGGATGCAGTGGAACTATTAATGACTCCAATCCTTAAACCATCTGTTACCGTTTCACCTGTATTACCGGTTTGACCTGTTATCTGAAGATATGCATCATTGTTGCCGTTTTCACGAATGTGAAGACGTGAAGTAGGTGCTGTAAAATTAGTTCCAATGCCAACAAAACCAGACGGAGCAGAGTTTCCATTATCTATAATCATGCGCAGATTTGCTGTGCCTGCAGCGCCTGCATTTGTGAAAAATCTTATTGAGTAATTGTCTTCGTTTTTAATTAGAAGATTACGATTGACGGTTGAAGCCCAGCCGAGATAGTCACTTCCACCTGAAGGAGAGTTAGTACCCGCTGAAGTAGCCTGACTTAAAGCATTGTTTATGTTTAAGAATATTGCAATAAACAATGCAAACGCGTTTGTTAAATAATATTTTTTCATTTTATTTTGATATTAATTATTGTTTGACTATTTTTTTTGAATATGCTTCATTTTGTGTAGTTACCACAATGAAATACATGCCCTTGTTTAAACTTTTAGTATCAATTTTTTTAGGAGAAACGATACAATCTTTCTTAATGCAGATTTTTCCTGCTGCATCAAAAATTTTTACAGATTTTATTCCACGTCCCTCTATAATCATTTCATCATGAAAAAAAATAGGAAATATTTTGATTATCTCATTGTTTCCCGTCTCAATTATTCCTGTAGCATTCGAATCAATCACCATCACATCATCAATAAAGTAGTAAGCAAATGCAGCGCTTGTATCAAAAAAAATGTTTGTAGTATTAGCATCAGTAAAAAAATTTCCAATACCTAAATATTGGTAAGCTGAATCTGCATAGGTAAAACCCGAAATTTGTATCCAATTCAGGGAATCATTAATCACGGTATTCGAATAAATATGCGCAAAATTGTTAATTTGAATAGGGTTCGTATCTGAATATGGAATTGTTGATAATTTCAAACCTAATTTGTTTGTTGCGATATTTATGTGAAACCCTGCATTGGGATTAAAAGCTCTGTTCACGTAAAAACTGATGTAATACGATTGTCCAATAGATAATGGTTGGGATAATTGCACTCCGACTATTTCGCGATAATTTACACTGAATTTTGCATAAGTGTACAGTCCTGCATAAGCATTGCCTGTTTTGGCACTCTGATAACCAATCGAATTGATAGGAACACTCACTTGATTATTATTGCATGAATTAAAATAATCTGGTGTAAATTTATATGAACTCCATCCTGTAGCTCTATTTATTTGCCCAATACTAATTGGACACGCAACTGTATCTTCAAAACTCCAGTTAGGAACAAGATTTACTTGTGCTTTCAAACTCAAACAATTCATAGCTGTGAGAATAATTATCCAAATCTTTTTCATGATGTTTAATTTTAACATAAAAGTACGCTAAAAAATAAAATAAAAGTAGTTGGTACGTTGCAGGAATATAAAAATGCCAGCAATAAAGAAAAGGGATGTGGTTACGCTCATTGGGGTGATACGCGTAACCTAACGCTTCCATCCAGGCAGGTCAAAGTGCTTATAACATTTAATATAATGAAGGGGACAAATGGGTAAGAATAAAATAAGATTGATGCACTTACTGTTTTGTCCAGTTACTTTTTGGATTAAGAAATTGCAAACAGAAAAGAAAATGATAATGAGGAGGCAAATTGTTATCATGGGTAATAAGTTTAAGGATTGCGGTAAAAATAATATGACATATTACGTTTGAGAAAAAAATGTTCACCAAACGATGAAAGCTGACACAGGATGAAGGTTTTTATTCCTGAAATGAAATTTATGTGCACCAGCTATAAAAATTACTGCATATAATGGGAAAAATTCTGCATCAAACCACAAATTAAATTCCCCAAACAATGAAAACGAAGCATGAAATAAAGAAAAGAGATCATGAAATGCACTATCAGTTGCATGAAACCCGTTTTTCAGCGCATCAAAAACATAATAAAAAAAAATAATAGATTATAAATATCTTTTCTTAAACACGGAAGGATTTATTTTATGGTCCAATATAAGAGAAAAACCGGTAATAAAAGTGATTCTTTTTTCTTTATGATCATGACCCATAGCAAGCGCCCAGTTAATAACGTAAAATTTATTTATACGTTCAAAATTTTTATTGTCAAGCAGGTTAAGAAAATCGTTGAGCGAGCAGCTGCGCTCACACCAGTCATAGCTTTTACTGATTAATACAAGCACTTTAATTTTATGCCCGCCAGAGACAGCAATTAAAATTTTATCAGTCGAAACCCAGATGTTGCCAAGCTCAGGGTGCATAAGATGCACTTGTTTCTTTTTTGCCGGGTCAGATGCCCCGCCTTTCTTACTTTGTGTTGTTTTTTTCTTTTTCATGAGATAAAAAAATTGGAAATTATTACCTGTCAGCAATCACAATCCGCAGATAAGGATTGAAATAATTGACAGGAAAAATCAATTAGGCTAATAATTTTAATACAACAGTTTTCTGTAAATACAACCCCGCTTCTCAGTTTTATGAGAAAAAAATAAGCCACACTGTTATAAATACTTCTTAATTGAGATTTAAGAAGGAAGCATTGATATGAGTCAATGCTTCATCACAAAGATAAAATAAAAGAAACCGGAAACAAAAATAATTTATTAAAAAAAATTTAATAAATAGTTAAAATTAACTATTATGCATCACATGGTAAAGAAAAATCTTACATTTTTTCTTTACCATGTAAGGTAAAAGTTTACACTTTACTTTACAATGGAAAGTTTGTTGAACTAATGTTAAAAGTAATTTTTTTTAATGAAACCTTACAAACCGGTCTGCCCTTCAAAATATTTATTACTACTCCTGTTGCCTCTGAGCGATGGATGAAAAATCAATTTTTCTTACAACAGGTATATCTTTTCATGTAACCTTATAAGCGGTTACTCGTTTAGAAATTATCCGGGTTTATTAAAGACGATGGACGATGGACAATAGACAAGGTGCAATAGACAATAGACAACGGACGATAGACAAGGTGCAGTAAACAAATAGGCAAAGAGGAATAGCCAATAAAAAAAGGGCAATAGACAATAAAACAAAAGACAATAAACAAAGACAATAGACAAAGGACAATAGACAAAAGAGCCATAGACACAACATTGAACTTTGAACCTTGAACTTTAAACTCTAACCCTGCTATAACCTTTTAAAACCATTTACGTAATAAACCAAAATAAAACATTAAACAATATCTAATACTAATAAGAAATACCAATGAACAAGAACCAGACAGCCACCTATAATTCATTCATAAGCACGGATAAAACGCTTATTAAATTTTTACCCGAATGGACCGGTAATGTAAAATTTAAATCCATAGTGGATGACAAATTCCGTCCTGTATTGATAGAAATTAAAAAATATAAAAAAGACCAGGAGGCCAATATTATTGGTATCCGTGAAAATAAGCTTGCAAAACAGCAAAGCATGGCGGATAAAAGTTTCGCTATTTCTAATGCTGTCCAGGCGATGGCTTCTGACCTGGAAGACAACAGCTTATTCCAATTAGTAAACTATTCACCGCGCGACCTTATGAAAGGCCGTGAAGAAAATTGTGTGGACAAAGCCCGTATTATTGAAGGAGCGGCACGCACTCATGCTGCAGCGTTGCTGGCATACTCTGTAACCGAAGCCATGCTTGATGTCTTTTTAAGCAGTATAGAAGAATTTGAAGCTTCTATTCCCGATTCCCGTAACGCTATAAATGCAAAAAAGATCGCTACTACCCAGCTTCCCATTTTATTTAAAAAAGGAAGGGCAATTATTACCCGTTCTATGAAAAAAGCTGCGGCACAATTCAAGGAAAGCTCCTTTCAATTTTTTAATGAGCTTATATTCTCGTTCAGTATTAACGGTTTGCCTACCCACCATACAGATATAGATTTTATGATCACTGAAAAAGGATCAGGCAAAGTATTGCCGGGAGTAAAAGTAATTGCTATACCTGTGTCAGCTCCTGAAGAAAAGATTATCCAATATTCTACTATGCAGGGCGAAGCGGATTACAAAGCCATTTCACCTGAATTATATAATGTCACCTTCCAATTGCCCGACCATGAAACTGCCAGCACTATGGTACAGCCCCAGCGAGGTAAAAAGCTTGAAATGAAAATAGAATTGGTAAAAATCGCAGGCTGAATAAAAATAAACGTAACCTAAAGCAAACAATATCGTAAGAATTTAAAAAAATAAACACCACACACCATGGACAAAAATCAATCAGCAACCCTGAATTCCTTCGACACCACAAACCTCGTGTTGGGAAATTATGAATTAGTATGGATAGGAAATTTAAAATTCGCATCCATTGTAAATGACAAATTTGAGCCGGTGCTTTCCGATATACGAAAGTATAAAATGGCTCAGGAAGTTGATTTTCGTGGTCTCCGCGAAAATAAGCTTGCCAAACAGGCAAGCATGGCGGCTAAAAGCTTTAAAATTTCAAATGCCGTACAGGCTATGGCATCTGACCTGGATGATAACCACATGTACAGGCAGGTTAATTATTCACCGGCATCGCTGATGTCCGGCAGGGAAGAAAACTGCGTGGACAAAGCGCGTATTATAGAAGGCGCAGCCCGCAAAAATATTATTGCACTCGGAGCATACGGTGTGGTGATTGCAGAAGTTGATGCATTTAAAGAAAGCATAGATGCTTTTGAAATTTCGATTCCCGAACCGGATAATGCTATCAATGCCAAAAAAGATGCTACCCGTTATTTAAAAAAATTATTTCCCCGGGGCCGCAC
The DNA here is from genome assembly GCA_039914625.1 of Bacteroidia bacterium. Taxonomy (GTDB): domain Bacteria; phylum Bacteroidota; class Bacteroidia; order AKYH767-A; family OLB10; genus DATEMK01. Next base: position 13,356 of record JBDSOU010000010.1, read on the forward strand.
TATTATAGAAAAGTCAATGCGAAAAGCGGCCGGACAATACAAGGAAAGTTCACCTGAATTTTATTCACGACTGATAGATTCATTCGATATTAAAGGATTGCCTACCCAGCACACGGATTTAGATTTTTTCATCACCGAGAAAGAGAGCGGCAATGTGCTCCCGGGTGTCAAAGTTACGGCAAGCCCTGTTTCAAAACCTGCAGAAAAATTCAACCAGTATTCAAATATGGCGGGCGAAGCAGATTATAAAATTATTTCACCGGAGCTCTACAATGTTACCTTCGAATTTCCAGACCGGATTACCGTAAACAAAACTGTGGCGGCTAAACGCGGTAAAAAAATTGAAGTAAGCATTGAAATGGAAAAAAAATAGCACATTAAAATATTTTTCTTTCGCAAGTTGAGCCTGTTTCTGCCGAAGCAGGCTTTTTTTTTCATCCTCCTGCAAAATAGTTCCGCCTTTTCCGAATCTTATATCATAACAATCTTCAAATAGAAGCTGGAAATTGGAAATGAGCCCTGATAACTATGGGGAACGAAAATTAATTCAAAGTATATTTAACATTTGTAAAAGTTCCTTCTGTGATAGTAAAGGTGCTTGTACCGTCACTGCTTGTGAAACTAAAACTGCCGCTGATTAAATAATTGCGTGTATCCATTTCAGATATAGTAATAGTTCCGGATGTGGCAAAAGTTACTGAACCATTAAAATCTGGGGTACACGAACTGGAATGATCCAATTCATGGGATCCTAACGAAAATGCTCCAAGATAAACTAAAGATATTTGAGAATATGGTGAGACAAGTATTCTTCCACCCATCAAGAACTTTGAACCTACATTGGAAAAAGATGATGATATTGAACTTGTATCAGCAACCCACGGATTTCCGTTTATTTTGGCTGTCATTCCCTCTGGACATGGACGACAGACTCCACCACAATCTGGTTGCAATTCATTTTGGTTTTTGATGGTATCATAACATGTTTCATCAGGAATGATATCCTTTTTACTGCAGGAGAAAAAAAAAGATAAAACAATTAACCCGGGAATAAAATTCTTCTTAATCATAATAGTTTGAAATTACAGTGCTAAATTAACGATTAACCCTGACAAAAATTATGATTGAGACTAATTAAATAATAAAAACCAAAAGCATGAAATTAAAGGAAAAAAGCCGGGAAATAATTCAGGCTTTCACCAATCTGACCGTTCTCGCTGAAATATTATCATGTGTCAGTCGTAAATAATAAACACCCTTTGGAATATTATTATCTGCTGTGAAATGAAAACTGTTAAATCCTAAACGTGCGGTGAATTTTTGGGTATCAATAATTTTTCCATTCAAATCAAGAAGATCAAATTCACAATTAGTTTCGGCATCAGCATTAAAATCAACTGTGAACCCTTCTTTGAACGGATTGGGATGAATTTCCTTTATTTCAAATACATCACCTGCTTCTACCTGAAAACTAACTGATAAAATTCTGAAATATTCTGTCCTGCCATTAAAAACTGTTTGTTTCAACCGGTAATAATTTATTCCTTCAGCCGGGTGCACATCTTCGATACTGTATTCCCGGACAGTAGTTGTATTTCCGGCTCCTTCAATTTTTCCACACTCGCTGAATATAATTCCGTCAGTGCTTTTTTCAATCGTAAAATAATCATTATTAATTTCTGCTGAAGTCGTCCACTTCAATTCTACTTTGTCATTTTTAATTTCTCCGGTAAAAAATGTAAGATCAACCGGCAAAAAACTTCCTGAAGAATATGGAAACGAAGGTGGCGGACCGCACACACCGGAATATCCTTTAGTGCCGCCATTGGGAGTGAAAGCTGCCACAGTAGAAGCATTCGTAATTCCCTGCGAACCACCCCTGACATTTTTAACAACGCCTATTGCATTAGAAAGACTGATATAACCTCCGCCACCTCCGCCACCGGTCCCTTCTGTTTCAGCATCATCTGTTAAATTTTGATTACCTCCTTTGCCGCCTTCTGCGTTAATTGAAATATTGCTGATGGCACCCCTGGAATAAATTATTATTGTTCCGCCACCTCCGCCACCCCCGGTGCCGTCCCATCCCTGTGGTCCTTCTGTAGTAGCCCCGTTAGCTCCATTTGCACTAACGGTACCCTTACCCGAAAAAGTTCCTCCTGAAATTATATAAATAAGCCCGCCACCTCTTGCACCCGATGTTCCGGTGCTGTCATCTGAATCACCGGCACCACCACCGCCTCCCATGAAAATTTTTCCTGTTGAATAATCAAGCGGTCGTCCGCCCAACCCACCTACGTTGCAGCGGTTGTCACCTCCCCAGGATGGATTACCGGGAGCATCAGCCAGCGGATTTCCGGAATTTGACGAATAGGCATATCCGCCTCTTCCTCCACCTGTAGATGTATGGGACGAAAACGTACCTGATTCAAGATTCCATGCAGCTTTTGCGCCTGAAGTTGAATTGTCAGGATTTCCTAAACCATCCCAAAGCAAAATATTTCCTGCATTGCCCCCTCCTCCTCCTGAAGAATTATGAGAGTTGCCGCCTCCGCCACCATTTGCTGGAGCACCGCGTCCGTATCTTCCGCCAAGTCCGTCATAAGTTGCCTGGTAACCAGCAATACCTTCCCCTTTTTCTGCCCCGTCATTTGCTATGACTGAAGCATACGTTGTATGATTACCCGGCAGACTGGCATTTTGTTCTACAACTCCGCCCCTGAACCCTTGGCCATCCGCATTTATGGAACCATTAAGGGTTGTATGTTGATTTACCTCAGCAGCAACAATACCGCCTGTTGATCCATCCCAGGGAGCTGCTGTCACAGAGCCGGTTGCAGCAATAGTTAACGATGAATATCTCGGAATACGTATTACCTGGACCTTCCCTGAACTTGTATAACTTTTTGAAATACCCGATTTGAGAGTAATCTTTGATGCGGAAGGTACATTTAATACTTCAGCAAATTCAAAATTTCCTGCATTGTTATAGGAATTTACTGAACCCCACTCTTGGTTATTTGTCGTACCTATACCGGCACCCTGCATTTGAATAATCATGATAAGATCACCGGAAGAAAGGGTTGAAGCAAAACGCCCGTTTGAATTCAAATAAGCATTGGCAACTGTGATATAGTTTATACCAGTAGCTGCATCTGCTATCAATGATGTGTATTCATTCAATATAACATTCGGTGAGCCGATGGATTTTGCACCGTCTTTTCCGGGTGCTGCCATCACATTTTGGGTGACACCAACATTATAATAGCTGAAAAATAACATGAAGGCAATAATTGCAAATCCTCCCATTGCTCCGGCAAGAGCAAGTTTGCTTTTCTGTTTCAGGCTTTGGGATACCTGATGCTTAACAGATAATTTTATTTTCATTCTCCGAAGAAAAATTAGTTTTTACTGCTTACGCAAAAACCGGAATTTGGTTGCCGGCTATCACTAAAAAATCACAAACCAGGAGAACGAAATAAGATAAAAATGCCCCGTCAGGCAGAGAAACTAATTAATAGATTGTTTTTTAATTCACGGTAAGTTTAATTGACACCGAATTTGAATTGCCATCGACATCCGTAATTTCAAACTTCCATGTTTCAAAATTATTCTTGCTTTCGGGATGAAACTGATAATCGTTTTCATAATGATCTGTTTCATCAGCTGTTAAATTAAATGTTTTTTTAAGAGAAAATGATCCGTTGCCTGTAGCAGAATAAATTTTATAGGTTTTTAAATCAGCCTTATTTTTATCAGCAGTAATTCCGACACTAATGATTTCGCTGGTTGTCACAGATTTATTAGAGGAAGTGTAATTACCTCCGGACTTAAAAGTCATGTCCGGTAACTTTGCGTCTTGGCTTTTTGTGCAGGATGACAATGCCGATGCCGCTATGAATATCACCAGCATATATGTATGTGCGGAAAGAAATAAAGTTTTCATGAATTCGGTTTTTAATTTTCAAATACAAATTTAATATATCTTTGGCTTAAAATAGATTCGTTTTTGAAAAAAATAACAGCTGTAATTTTACTTTTCATTTTCCTGTTTAACATTTCAGGATATTTTGTTGCTTTTAGCTTTTTGCAAATAAGCATTAAGTAGTATAATTATAGCCCAGCATTTTTTGTATTGCTGAAAAAATAAAAAAGAAAAGCGGCTTTCCCTATAGACGGGAGCAGCCGCTTTCTAAAAAGTTGCGTTTAATTATTTGACTACAGAAAATCTTTTTGTGAGCATTTCGTTTCCTGCAGATACTTTAATGAGGTAAACTCCTGATGCCAGTTCGAGGCTTCGAAGATTATATACATATTCTCCTGCTGCCAGTTTATTATCTTTCAGCATCAGCATATTCCCGGTGGCATCATAAAGAGCTACCCGGAGATCAGCGGAATTTTTAAGAGTGACTTTTAATTTTGCATTTTCGGTCTGGCTTCCTAAAATAACGGCATCAAATGATGTAATTGCCTGTGGTGCATCAATTCCTAATATCAAATCACCATGGTTTGCATTTAAAATATGCCCGGTAGAAAAATCAGTTATCCAACCTGAAACATGCACCTGTGATTCATCATAACCAACAGGGAGGTTATAGGTAAAGCTGTATGAATGAGTGGCATTAGCAGCTATGGTTGCCGGAAGGCTTCCAAAATCTCCATCCCATCCCGCAGCTATTTCACGCGCCACATGATCATAATGCATAGTGGTAGCGAGTACAGGATTAGTTTCGGCCTGCCAGTCGAGACCTGCACCCTGTAAAGCCAGGTTGTTTGACTGGAAACTGTAATAGTTCACCTGGTCATAATCCGCGTTATTTGCATTGGTACCATCTCCTGTTCCGGTTACATCTTCTTCGACCACGACTGCATTTAACCTGAAATCACCGGTAAGGTCAGTTGCAAAATGCGCACTTACCACTATATCAATATCGCGGGTTACTGCATCAAAATTTGCGGTAACAGAAATATCACAGGGAGGAACATCATTGAGGCGTTCAAGATAGCTGTCAATAAAATCAAGAGGATCAATATCCACGTCTTTCCTGTCAACTAACCCGCTGGGATAGCCGCCAATCAATGCGCCCATTCCGGCATCATAAACGGATACTTCCATAGGATCATTATTATGAACTGCTACAAGCTCAGTAGTGTTAGGATACAACCCTTTGATGGAATCCATGTAAACAGTTCCGCGCGGACACCATCCGCACCAGGTACCTGTGGCTTCTTCAATAACCACTTTTTTAGAGGGCAGGAAGGTTAACCCATGCACATCAGCATTGAGCGTATCGTTGATTTGGTTGCCATCACCGGAAAGTTCAATCCATACTTTTACGGGGTATAACTGCGGATTTGAAATGCTTAAGGGAGTTGCATGCGTGAATGTATAGCTTTGAGGAAAGGTAACGTTCAATCCTGTCTGGACATCGGTGTAAACATTTCCACCCGTTTCATATTTAATAGTAATGGTATTAATTGCAGCAGCGCCATTATTGGTTAATGTTCCTCCTATGGTAACTGACCCCGGAGTTACTATATATTGCTGAATATTTAATGCTATTAAACCGGCTTCAATTGCAGGCTGAGCGCCCTGAATAAATTCATAATACTGGTTATCGGCAGGGCTTGGATCGGTTCCTGCCAAAGACAATAAATCAGGTGAGCCGACTATTGAATAAGCAGTCGTAGCATTGATCTGGATTCCGGCAGAAACTTTTTTAGTGGTTGCATAGCCGCCCGTCCGGTTATCAACAATATAAATTTTATCTGATGTTTCTTCCAATACCATGCTCCAGTACGCGAACTGCGAACCGCTTGAAGCCGAAGCTCCATATCCATAAGAGCTGAACTGAATCCACAACTGCCTGTTGGGAGTTGTTCCAAATGTTTTACTCACCATATAATCGTTGGTGCCGAGGCTTGCTAATCCCCAGATACAAACAGAATTATCAGGGATGGAAGCGCTCGGAAGTGCCGCTTTGGCGTAAGCGGGTGCAGGAACTGCAGTTGCCACATCGAACGTGAGGATGGCCGATGATGAAACCATAAATTGTGTTACGGCTGCACCGTTAAAAATAAATGGAAAGGGAATTGTTTGCACAGCGCCCCATACGGGTACCGGATTGGTGGCAGCGCTGATTAAAACCCAGCCTGCAGGCAACCCGCTTCCCGAAGGATATTCGGCATCGGTGTTAATTCCACCGGGATTCTGAGCCGGATTATTTGTATGCGGAATGTAGTAGTACTGGGCATAGGAGCCAGAACAGGTTATAATAAATAACGCTGCAACGAGTATAAGTTTTTTCATGTTGATTGAGATTATGGATTTTAAATACAAACGTATGTAATATTCCGAGAATAGACAATACCTGAGGAAAAATATTTGTACTGAACCCGGAACGAGAAAAAAAGCTTAATTCAATTATACCAATTTCTCTTGAATTATTTTATAATAGGCATTGGTATTACATCTATTGCCAGCAAACA
>JBDSOU010000259.1:0-5807 GCA_039914625.1 Bacteroidia bacterium
TTTTTGCAACGCTCTTTTAATCTTAAAAAAGATTTTATAAATTTATTTTACTACCGATATTTTTTGCATGTATGATTCGTCACCTACATTCATTTTAATAAAATAAATTCCGGTGTTGAGATTATCAGTATTTACAAGTTGCGAGTGTAGTCCTGCAGATTCATTTTCATTTATCACCTGAATCATTTTGCTGCCAATTAAATTATAAATTTCAATTGATACATTGGCATCGTCAGTAAGCTCATATTGAACAGTTGTAGAAATACTGAACGGATTCGGATAATTTAAAATATATTTTGGGTTTTCTAACACTACTTCTGTTCCGGATGGCGTACGCAAATAAGATTGTGCAGCTAATGCATGATGATGATGGTTTACAATTATATGATGGCAGAAAGTACTGCTGCATCCGTGACTATCGTGAATAGTAAGACAGACATAATAAGTTCCATTATGTGCATAAGTGTGCGAGGGATTTTGTGAAGTTGAAGTAGTGCCATCTCCAAAATCCCACAACCATGAAGTTATGGTGTATGCACTTGATGATGCATCTGTAAAATTAATAGAGAGGGTATTTGCCGGGTGATGGAAAGTAAATGCAGCATGGCAGGCAGCAGTGACCACAGGAGTTACTGTTACGTGATGGCAGAAAGTACTGCTGCATCCGTGGTTATCATGAATAGTAAGACATACATAATAAGTTCCATCATGAGCATAAGTGTGTGATGGATTTTGTGCTGTTGATGTAGTACCATCTCCAAAATCCCAGAGCCATGAAGTGATGGTGTAAGAACTTGTTGATGCGTCTGTAAAATTAATGCTGAGTGTGCCTGCCGTCTGATGAAAAGTAAATCCTGCATGGCAGGTAGCAGTAACAACAGGGTTTACCGTGATGTGATGACACGACTGGTTACTGCATCCATGGTTATCGTGAATAGTAAGACACACATAATAAGTTCCATCATGCGCATAGGTGTGTGAAGGGTTTTGTGATGTGGAAGTAGTACCATCGCCAAAATCCCATAGCCAGGAAGTAATGGTATGAGGACTGGTTGATGAATCTGTAAAATTAACTGTGAGGCTGTTGGCGGTTTGATTGAAACCAAACAAAGCGTGACAACCGGTTTGCGCATTTGTCTGGCTTGTGAATAAAATTACAAGCAGCACTGCGGTAAGACGGACGAGATGAGTAATTGTTTTTTTCATTTTTTTGATTTAATTGTAGTACGGTTAATTGAATATCATTTGGCATAATCTCTTAGACGAAGATACGTGCGAAATGTTGGGTAGTTTGAGTTTATTAATGTTATTATTTTTTTTGTAAGATATTACAAAGATATTCAATTTACTGAGAGCACTTATGATACTCCTTTTATTCATGTAATATTGAATCAGGGGTTGGGGTTCTTTACATATTTTGCTGCGGTGTTGACCTGGTGATTTTCCTCGTTAATAATGACTATGATTTGCAGTTATCAATTTATATACGTTAATTTGCACTTATTAAAAAGCATGTTTAACAGGTTAAATGGATACAATTTTTTATTTATTAACGTTTATCGGAATTCCGGCAAAGGCTAATAATCATCCACTTAGATTAAATCGAATAAATAAAACTAAATAGAACTAACATAAAAGTAGTCACGTACGTGCTACAGAAAATGAGTTGTAAGTTGCAAGTCGTAAGCGTTTAAAACCTACGACTTTGATTTTCACACTTACGACTTTTGACTTACGACTTATAACTAATTTCAATGGCAAATCACAAATCATCGGAAACACGAATCCGCAACAGCGCTTCAAAGCAGGAACGTAACAAGTATCACGCTAAAACTACCCGTAATGCAATGAAAGAATTGCGTACCTCAAAAGACAAAGAGGCAGCTACAAAACTTTTACCCACCGTTTCTTCCATGCTTGACAAGCTGGCAAAGAAAAACGTGATCCACAAAAAGAAGGCTTCTAACCTCAAATCGAGTTTGGCGAAGCATGTGGCTGCGTTGAAATAAAATAGTCATAAGCCATAAGCCATAAGGTTTAGACTTTTTCTTACAACTTACGACTTACACTTACAATGGAAACCTCCGGCATAAAAACCTGGGCAGAAGCCGACCGGCCTCGCGAAAAACTTTTAAAGCTGGGCCGGCACAATCTCACCGATTCTGAATTGCTTGCTATTCTTATCCGTACAGGCACCAAAAATTTTTCGGCAGTAGATGTTGCAAAAAAACTTTTAGCCAGTTGCAATAATGATATTACAGAGTTATCAAAACTTTCGGTAAAAGACCTGATGAAGCGCTCAAAAGGCATGGGCGAGGTAAAAGCCATCACCATCATTGCTGCCCTTGAAATGGGACGCAGAAGACGCGAAGCCGAAGGTTTGAAGAAAAAAACTATTACCACAAGCCAGGATGCTTTTGAAATTTTGCAGCCCAAAATGGCTGACCTGAGACATGAGGAATTTTTTGTGCTCATGCTCAACCGGGGCAATGATGTGCTTAAAGATCATCCTGTGGAAAAAATAAGCAAAGGCGGAATTGCAGGCACTGTAGTGGATCCGAAATTAATTTTTAAAGCCGCTTTGGAGCATAATGCCAGCGGAATAATTTTAAGCCACAATCATCCCAGCGGAAACCCCAAACCAAGCCCCGAAGATCTGAAGCTTACCAAAAAAATTAAAGAAGCCGGTATGCTGATGGAAATAAGCGTGCTCGATCATATCATAGTGGCAGGCGAAAAGTATTTCAGCTTTGCTGATGAGGGGTTGTTGTAAATTTAAAGTTTAAACTCTAAAGTTTAAAGTTTAAAGTTCAGACCGCTTTTTTAAAATATACCTCATTCATATTTGTAAAACCTCTTTCCTCTTTTCTCTTTGTAAAAAAATATAACAAAGAGAAAAGAGAAAGGAGAAATTTTTTACGGAGGCAGAATTCCACAAAAAGCAGCAATTAATTTTGATGAAAATAAGCGTGCCCGATCCTATTATTGTGGCGGGCGAAGGGTATAAATAATTAACAATTTTCAGTTAATAATTTTTTTAAAATCATCTTTTTTCTCAAACATATATTTTTTTATTTTACGACCTCAATACGTAAACAAAATCATTATGAAAAAACAACCTGCAACACGTAATTACAAGTTTTCTGATGGATTTTTAAAACAAAAATGCGATGATGTGGCTACTTCGGTCACGCGCGACCAAACCGAATTTACACCACGCGGCATAACGGCTGCAAATGTTACCGCCTTTGAAACACAGAGCAATAACTTTGGCGACATACCCACTGATGAAGAATTGCAAGGCGCTGTGAGCGCTGCCACCGAAACAAAAGATGATTCGGCTGAACAGGTTCGGGTGGCAATCCGCACCGTGCGCACTATGGCAGAAAATAAATGGGGCGAAAGCAGCGCACGTTACCGTACGTATGATTTTAAAGAAATGAGCCGGCTGCCCGATGAGGACTTAGTCCGTCTTGGCAAAAGGGTAATTCGCGTGGGAACCAATCAGCTTCCCGATCTGGTGTCCGAAGGTTTGACTGCGGCATTTTTAACTGCCCTGGGTTTGCTTGTCACAGATTTTGATAAAGATATTGACAAGCAAAATGATGCTGAAGAAGACCGTGATATTGCCACCGAAGACCGCATTGAAGCCGGAAATGATTTGTATAAAGTATTGGTTCGTATTTGCAATACCGGAAAAGACATTTGGGAAAGCCGCGATGAAGCCAAGTATAATGATTACGTAATTTATGATACCCCAAGCGGAGGTCCTGAACCGCCTCCCGTACCGTAATTCATACACATATATAATAAGGAGTAAAACAATCCCCGTCTGTGCGTGGATTTTTTTTTGGATAAATTGAAGAATTATTGACGGAATATTAAAAATCATCAGCGGAAGCTTATTTGTCATTGGCGGAAGCTGAAAAGTGTATGACAAATGACCTTCCGTCAATGACAAACGACCTTCCGTCAATGACAAATGACCTTCCGTCAATGACAAATACCCTTCCGCCAATGAAAAATGACCTTCCGTCAATGACAAACGAGCTTCCGTCAATGACAAATGACTTTCCGTTAATGACAAATGGACTTCCGCCAATGACAAATGACCTTCCGCCAATAAAAAATTAATTTTCCTTAAAGAAGAAAGGATTTCCGCTTTCGCGGGATGGGCTTTCGATAAGAAAAAAGGGTTGGGTGGTAGAAAGGGTGGAGTGAATTATGGGGTTCGGATGACATCGAAGGAGCCGGAAAATGTTCCCGGATAAGTTATGCTGGAATTATAATCGTAAATATCGCAATCTCCGTGATAATTGCCTTTTATTCTTCCACCTACGGAATCTATTTGAGTAATATTTACAAAATTCAATGACGTTGTACTTGAAATATTATAAGCATTGGTTACTGAATTAATCATTTCAATTCCCATATATGCGCTAAATGTACCAACCGTATATCCACTTATTTCAAATTGATAAAAAGAAATATCATAAGGAGATGAATGACCTTCTAAATTAATTAACGTTAAACCTCCAGTAGAATATCCGTTCGCTAAAGTTGCATTTATAGTATATACCTGATTAGAGAATGGTCCTCCAATTAATGCAAAAGAATTGCCTGTACTTGATGTTGTATCGCATAGCAAAACATTACCAATGTTCAAATCATTAGGAGCAGATAGCGTAGTTATGTTTTGAGAATAATAAACATTGGAAGCATTCATAGCATAAAGCACCATTTGCGCATTGTTTGGAGCCGACAAATTAAAGGAACCATTCAAAGTGTATTGGTAAATATAATTGGAAGAATTTAAAAGATAAACCAACCCATCGGTGATTTCTCCCGAACATGATTTAATATTTCCTACCACCCGTGTTATGCATGGAACAATTAAATCGGGAATTGGATAAATTTGGTTTACTGATAAAGCAGGAACATTTTCTAATTGGCTGTCTAAAATAAAAGTGCTATTATTTGAATTTAAAACCTGTACATTAAATGTCATGCCGCAAGGAACAGTTTCAAAATATTCACCGTTTTGATCTGTTGTCATTACGTACCATCCATTCACGGTGACATTTATATTTGGAAGTGGAATTCCTTCACAATCTACGACTCTTCCTTTTATATAAGCTCGAGGCCCTTGGTAATCAAAGTTCCACCAGCTAAAATGCGTAACCGTCCCCACATAATTATTTCCAACTTTATTTGCTGTGCCTTCTTCTTTCCACAACGAAGTGGTTTCATCAAAATACCATAAAGGAATTGTGGCTGGTGCCGATGCTAATTGAGATGCGGCTATGCTCATAGTTAGTGTTGCAGTAATTCCTGTTGCAAGCTGCAATGTTTCACCGCTGCTGCCTGTTAAAATAACTCCTAACATTCCATAAGTATATAAGGCAACATCATTATCATTCAAATCTTTTCCCAATAAATCGCCACCGGGTATCATAAAACCAAAGTTGGCATCATCAGGCGAAAGATGTTTGATGGCAATATTTACCGTTCCGGTATATGCACTGCCGTTAGTAGTCACAAAAGAATTGGGTTGAAACAATACGGATGAACCATCCGTCAAAGAAACAGTTCCTCCTGCTGAAGCAGAAACACTTTGCGTGGATGCATCGCTGATTAAAATAATGCGCACATAATTCACCGTATTTCCCGAAGCAATCATTCCATGCGAACGGTTAAAAAATCCTGCTTTCGCAAATTGCAACACACAACGGTCTTTGTTTACATTCAAATTTTTTAAAACAAAAGTTCCGTATTGATTGGTTGTAGTAGTTTCTCCGTAAGCGGTT
>JBDSOU010000024.1:0-6742 GCA_039914625.1 Bacteroidia bacterium
TTGCGAAACATAAGCTTGACAATTATTTTGTCTGACTTGGGTAATTTAAGCTCAACAATTCCCTGTGCTCCTGAAATTTGATATTGGAAAATTGATATGAGAACTGCAGAAATTAAAATGATTTTTCTTTTCATGATTTGGTTTTAATTTTTTTGTGTCGGTATTTTTATTAATTCATTTCTCATTCGATCATTACTGGCATTCAGCAGGAAACTTTTTAAAAGTTGCAACCACATTTAAATTAAGAGTTCCCCATAAAAGGTTTACTCCTGAATGACAACTTAGAATAAATTTACTTCAATGTACTTTCAGGAGCAGATGATATAGATGAAATGGTGAGCCCGTTATTTATAAAATATTTTTTTGCTGCATTTGTAATGTCCTTTGAAGTTACTTTATCCATCAAAGCATAAGCGCGATTAATGGATTCAGGGTCTCCTGAAAGCCAGGTAAAGTAAGAAAGGGAATTGGCTATTGCATCAGGATTATCCATTCGCATAGCGAAACTGTATTTTGACCGTGATTTAATTTCATTCAAATAGTTTTCATCCACCGGTTCAGACTTTATTTTATCAATTGCCTTCATAATTTCATCTTTAACATATTGCAAGTCTGAATCATTTACCAAAGTTGCGTCAAACTGGAAAATTGTTTGATCACGCGCAAGATTATTATCAGCCCCTAATTCACGCAGCTTCTGCTCCTTTGTCACTAATTTTTTGTAAAGCTCTGATCTTTCAGAACACAGTACATCACTGACAAGGCTAAGTGCAGCAACTTCAATATTGGAATCGGTGAACCCGGGCACTTTATAGCTCAATGTAAGATGCGGGGGAAATTTTTCTACCTGCAAATGCACATATTTTGTTTTTGTCTGCAGAGGTTCAGCCGGTATTTCAGGGTTAAAGTTTCCTTTCTCCCAGCTTCCGAAATACTTTTCTGAAAGGGAATTGACAGCATCCGGCTGCACATCGCCAACTACAATGATGGTTGCAAACTCAGGCTTGTAAAAACGATTGAAAAATGCAATGGAATAATCATATTGATTGGGCATATCCACCACATCCTTAAAAAAGCCCATTGTGGTGTGCTTGTAAGTATGTGTTGAAAATGCTGTATCCATGGTAACTTCATACAGCTTGGCCAGCGGATTGGAATAGTTTTTTGTGTATTCACCTTTAACAGCCCCTGCTTCGGTTTTAAAATCCTGTACGGAATACTTCAAATGCATAAAACGATCCGACTCCAGTTCAAACATCTTATCAAGCATAGCCGCATTTCCTGTTATATGATAAACGGTGCGGTCAATGGAGGTGTTCGCATTGGCTGAAGCGCCAATTGACTTTAAAATTTCACTGTATTTTTCTTTTGGGTATTTTTCAGTTCCACGAAACATCATGTGTTCAAAAAAATGTGCAAAACCGGATTTTCCAGGCTCCACTTCTTCTCTTGAGCCCACCCGCATTACAATATAAAACGAAGCCAGTCCCGGGCTGTCGTAAGGTACCGTAACAACATTTACCCCGTTGGAGAGTTTCTTCTGAAAAATGGAGTAAGGAAGAATTTTCTTTTCCCCGGTTGGCTTTCCACTGAATGTAAGCATTGCAAGACTGACAATAATTGAAGTAAAAATAATTTTTTTCATGAATTGATTTTTTTATTCGGGTAAAGATGAAATTTTTTTTCCTGATGGCAGCAAGGATACTAAACTAAAAAAAAATAGAAGCAAAAATTTATAAAACAACATCAATATGTTATGTTAACATTCCTCCATCAACATGTATTACCTGTCCGGTAATATAAGATGAAAGATCTGAAGCCAGAAACAAAACAAGGTTGGCAACATCTTCGGCAGTGCCTCCGCGTTTTAATGGAATGGCTTCGCGCCAGCCTTTTACAACTTCCTGGTTTAAGGCTGCGGTCATTTCTGTTTCAATAAATCCGGGAGCAACTGCATTGCAACGGATATTGCGTGAACCTAATTCGAGCGCCACTGATTTTGTAAAACCAATTATTCCTGCCTTTGATGCAGCGTAATTTGCCTGTCCGGCATTTCCTTTTATACCAACAACAGAGGTAATATTAATGATGGAACCGTTTCGCTGTTTAAGCATCTGGCGTTGAATCGCTTTAGTAATATTGAAAACAGACTTCAGGTTAGTGCGGATCACTTCATCAAAATTTTGCTCGCTCATGCGCATCAGCAAACCGTCACGAGTAATGCCGGCATTATTAACCACAACGTCCAGTGTCCCAAATTCAGTGACCACTGCATTAATTAATTCTTCTGCCGATTTATAATCTGCCGCATCTGATTTGTAGGCTTTTGCTTTTATATTAAATGCATTTAATTCATTTTCCAATTCCTGAGCTTTTTCGGGTGAAGAAAGATAAGTAAAGGCAACATTTGCACCTTGCTCAGCAAGCTTTAATGCAATTCCCCTGCCGATGCCGCGCGATGCACCGGTGACAAGTGCGGTTTTCCCTTCAAGTAGTTTCATAAAAAAGATTAAAATTTAAGATTGTAAAAAGAAAAAAATTTGATTTAACATTTTTAATTATAAATTTGCACCCAAATATAAACAACTAACTTAATACACTATGAAAAAAATATTATTAGTAATTTCTTTAATCGCTTCCGGACTTGCAGTAAATGCCCAGAGTTTTAACATTGGCCTCGGAGGTGGAATTTATTCTACATGGCTGGTAAACAAAAATGTCTCTGACCAGGGTGATGATCTTGATTTTGCAGTCACTTTCGGAGGGCAAATTGGTCCGAATATGAACTATTATTTTAATGATAAGATCGGGCTTTCATTAGGTTTGCTTTTCACCGGGCACAATCAAAAATATACAGGTGATTTGAGTCCTACTGAATCTTTCGAAGCAAAAACTAAATTAAGGTATCTTGACATTCCTTTTCTTGTAAGGTTTGGCGGTGGCGGAAAAGGAGCTTATTTTGAATTCGGACCTCAGATGAGCATTTTATTGAGTGCTTCGGAGGACCTTGAATCTACTCCTGCTAATTCATACCTCTTTCTTGACCATGAAGGTAAAGATGTAAAAAAGAATTTCAGCAGTTCTGGCTTTGCAGCTATGATGGGGTTTGGAGTTGATATTGATGCTTCAGAACAAATAACTGTAACTACCGGGCTTCGATTAGGTTACGGCTTTACAGATGCGACACAAGAATATACACAACCTGAAGCAGAAATTTTATATTTTGCTGATCAATTGGCCCTTTCATCGTATTATGCCCACATTGATGATGATAGTAATTTCAAGTACAAATCAACCAACCGTGCATTTGGAGGCTTATTTCTTTCTGTTACTTATAAAATTCCTGCAGGTGGCAGTAAAAGCACCGCTGTTCCTGATACAAAATAATTTCATTTTGTTTAATTTCAAAAGGCTTTCCGAAAGGGAAGCCTTTTCTTATTTATAAGAATCTCCATCTTTGCATTGATGCACCATTATTTTTACCAGCTTAAAATTTTAGCAAAACGGATTTTAATTTTATTTTTTCTTTATTCCCTATGCCGGGTCATTTTTTTTCTATTCAATTATTCCTCCTTTTCCTCCGGAACACTCTTTGAATTATCAAAATCATTTTTGTTCGGAATAAAGTTTGACGCTTCTGCAATTGTAATAACCAATTGCCTTTTTATTTTATTAAGCATCCTTCCATTTAATTTTTTTTATACTCGTTTGTATCAAACAATATTGAAAACAATTTTCATTTTAGTAAATACCATTTGTTTGTTTGCTAACAGCGCTGATTTTATTTATTTCCGTTTCATTGCAAAAAGAACAACGGCAGATTTATTCAGGATTCTTGCTTTGGGAGACGATACACAAAATATTATTCCGAAAGTTTTGCTTGATTTCTGGTACGGAATATTAATATTTTTTTTTCTCGCACTGCTGATGATTCTATTATACCATAGAATTAAAATTGTGAAACCCGGATCAGTAAAAAAAAATATTTCAGTCTATTTAATCAACTGTCTGATGGTCTTGATAATAATCGCTGCCGGAATAATTATCGAAAGAGGGGGGCTTCAATTTAAACCAATGGGAATTCTTGCCGCAACAAATTACTCAACTGTTCAAAATGCCCAGCTTGTGTTGAATACTCCTTTTACGATTATTAAGACATTAGGAAAAATAGAGCTTACAGACGAAAATTATATGGAGGATGCTGAAGCAAAAAAAAAGTTCTCACTTTACCATCAGTATAAAAAAACTGAGCCATTCAGAAAATTAAATGTTGTAGTCATTATTCTTGAAAGTTTTTCAAAAGAATATATTGGCGGCTTGAACAGTTATCCTGGCTATACACCCTTTTTAGATTCATTAATGAAACAAGGTTTTGTTTTTACAAATGCTTTCGCGAACTCAAAAAAATCAATTGAAGGAATTCCCGCTGTGCTGGCAAGCATTCCCGCTTTGATGAATGAACCTTATATTACTTCTGCATATAACGGAAACAAAATAAACTCGCTGGCCTCACTCCTTAAAAAGAAGGGTTATACATCAGTATTTTTTCATGGAGGAAATAACGGCACCATGGGATTTGACAATTTTGTAAATGCTGCCGGTTTTGATTTTTATATGGGAAGAACTGAATATGGAAAAAATGATTATGACGGAGACTGGGGAGTTTTCGATGAAAAATTTTACAGTTTTTTTGTTTCTGAAATGAATAAATTGAAACAGCCGTTTATAACTTGTATGTTTTCAATTTCCTCACATCATCCCTACCCGATTCCTGCTGAACATCAGGGGAAATTTAAAAAAGGTCCTTTACCAATTCATGAAAGCATCGGGTATGCTGATTATTCCCTGAAAACTTTTTTTGAAAATGCTTGCGGGCAATCCTGGTACGACAGCACTTTATTTGTAATCACTTCTGATCATACCGGGCCTTCAGACTACCCGGAATACAAAACCAAAAAAGGTATTTACGAAATACCAATTATTTTTTATCAGCCGCATTCAAATCTCAAAGGAAGATCAGATGAGGTGGTTCAGCACTGCGATATTTTACCGACTGTTCTGGATCTGCTCAATTATGATGAACCATTCAGTGCATTTGGAAACAGTGTATTCGACTCAACGGTTACCCATTTTGCTGCAAATTCTTTAAGCGATTATTACCAGCTAATAACGCAGGATTATTTATTGCAGTTTGACGGTGAAAAAAATGTTGCAATGTTTTCAAATAATAACGATAGCCTGATGATGAAAAATATTCTTTCAGTAAATCATAGTGCCGCTGAAAAAAATTCGTTGCTGCTCAAATCTTTTATTCAGCAATTTAATCATGCCATGATTCATAATGAAATTGTGAAGAAATGAAAAGGATACGTTTCATATTAAATCCCAAAGCCGGCAGAGGTTTGAATAGCACCATTGCAGGCAGCATCAAAAAATCTTTTAATAATAATGAATATGAAACTGAAATTATTTTCACTGAACGTGCCGGCCATGCAACGGAACTTAGCAGGCAGGCTGTGGAAAATAGATTTGATATTGTTGTGGCAGCCGGAGGTGACGGAACAATTAATGAAACTGCACAATCGCTAAAACATTCAAACACGGCACTTGCAATAATTCCAACCGGGTCGGGTAATGGTTTTGCACGTCATTTTAATATTCCTGCAAATATTAACAAGGCAATCGGTATAATTAAAAAAGGAAAAACTATAGTAATTGACAGCCTGCTTATCAACAATAAGTTTTGCATGAACATGGCAGGAACCGGGTTTGATGCGCACATTGCACAACTATTTGCAAACTATGGCAAGCGCGGTTTTAGTTCCTATATCAAATTAGTGACGAAAGAATATTTTTCATACAAAGAAAAAAAGTATATAATTGAATTTGATAATGAAAAAATCCACAGAAGTGCATTTTTAATTGCTGTTGCCAACGCCTCGCAATTTGGCAACGGAGCTAAAATTGCACCCCGCGCTTTTGCTGATGACGGTCAAATGGATATTACCATACTTAAAAAAATTCCTTTGCATAAATTAGTTTTCGTAATCTCTAACTTATTTAATGGAAAGCTGGGTTCTTCAGCTTACGCTGAATTGTTAAGAAGCACATCTTTCACGATAACTTCAGAAGAGGCTTTGTTTACCCACATTGACGGAGAACCGGCTGAAGATTCCAAAAAAATAACAGCAACGATTGATCCTTTGTCAATTGAATTAATTGTTCCGTAAAAAAAAGAGAATGTGAAAGGGGGAAAGTGAGAAAGTGAGAAAATAGGTTTGTCATTCAGCAGGAAACTTTTTAGTAGATTAACAAAATTAAAATGCTGGCCAATCAGTTTTAATATTACTCTGCACTCGAAACTTTTCTAATTTTGCCAAAACATAGTTACCATTCTATAAAATGTCAAAAAAAAACAACTCTCCTGGTAATATTGTATATTCAACCAATCCTGATTATATAAATAAGAATCAAGTCAAAGAACAAGCAACTACTCCCCCACCGCAACAGCAGGATTTGCGTGTATTGCGAGACAGTAAAAACCGCGGAGGAAAAACCGTAACACTCGTAACCGGTTTCACCGGCAGTGAAAATGATATAAAAGAATTAGGCAAGCTGCTGAAAACAAAATGTGGAACCGGAGGATCGGTAAAAGACGGAGAAATAATTATCCAGGGCGATTTCAGGGAAAAGATTTTTACTTTTTTGACCGAAGCAAAATACAAAGTAAAGAAAGCAGGCG
>JBDSOU010000197.1:0-10478 GCA_039914625.1 Bacteroidia bacterium
ACAATCAGCATTCGTAAACTGGCAATGAAGGAGGGATTGATGAATGAAAAGTATTTGAATGAATTAATCTGGCGCGAATTTTTAATGCAGGTACTTTGGCATTTTCCACATAATGAAACAAATCCATTCAAGAGAAAATATGAAACTATCAAATGGCGGAATAACGAAGCTGAATTTGCAAAATGGAGTAAAGGGGAAACAGGATTTCCCATTGTGGATGCAGGGATGAAAGAGTTAAATGAAACGGGTTTCATGCACAACCGTGTGCGTATGATTGTTGCGAATTTTCTTACAAAGATTTTGCTCATTGACTGGCGATGGGGCGAAACGTATTTTGCTGAAAAGCTAACCGATTTTGAATTATCAAGCAATAACGGCAACTGGCAATGGGCAGCAGGATGCGGTTGCGATGCCGCGCCTTATTTCAGAATTTTTAATCCGTTTACACAAGCCGAAAGATTTGATCCTGAAAATAAATATATTAGTAAATGGGTTCAGGGATTTAATCCCGCAAAATATTTAGAACCTATGGTTGATTTTAACCTTGGCAGAAAAAACGCACTTCAATTTTTTAAAACGGCACTATCATGAAAATATTCACCTTAAAAAGAGAAATAATAGTTCCTGTTTCCATTTCAGAAGCTTGGTTGTTTTTTTCGGACCCAAGAAACCTTAAAAAAATTACTCCTCCGGAAATGGATTTTACTATATTAACAGAAAACTTGCCTGACAAAGTTTATTCAGGGCTTGTAATCGAATATTCAGTAAGTCCTTTGCTTGGTATAAAAACAAAATGGGTTTCTGAAATTAAAAAAGTGAATGAACCAACATTTTTTATTGATGAGCAAAGGAAAGGTCCTTATTCATTCTGGATGCATAAACATAGTTTTGAAGAAACAGCAGGGGGAACATTGATAAAAGATGAAGTTCAGTATGCGTTACCATTTTCTTTATTTGGTATTGCAGCACATACTATATTTGTAAAAAGGAAATTGAATAAAATATTTAATTACAGAACAAAAATCATTGAAAAGACATTTAGTAATGACACAATAGAATCTGCATTATTTATTTAAAAATATTAACAACTGTTTTATCAATATGATATTAAAAAGAATTTTTACTGTTGTAATTTTAATAAGTGTTGGTTTTCGTTTGCACGCGCAACAAGTCGGTCACACGCAAGTAACATTTATTGATCCTTCTCGAAACAATCGCTCTATTACGACTGAAGTTTATTATCCCGCTACAATGGCAGGGAATAATACTCCGATAGCAGCAGGTGTTTTTCCAATAATTGTTTTCGGTCATGGTTTCGTAATGACTTGGAACGCATATCAAAATTTCTGGAATGATTTGATTCCTGAAGGATATATACTTGCCTTCCCTACAACCGAGGGAGGTTTTGCTCCTAATCATGCTGATTTCGGAGCCGACTTAAAATTCCTTGTTACCGAAATTCAGAATAACGGTGCGGGAACTTCAGTACCCGTTTCAAGTGTGGGAACCACTTCCGCCATCATGGGTCATTCAATGGGAGGCGGCTGTTCTTTTCTTGGAGCAGAAAATAATTCCGGAATTTCAACGATGGTTTCCTTTGCGGCTGCAAATACAAATCCATCGTCAATAACTGCAGCGCAACAGGTTTCTGTTCCGGTCCTCGTATTCAGCGGAACAAATGATTGTGTTGCTCCTCCTGCACAACAACAGGATTTTATTTATGATTCAACCGCTTCCGCTTATAAAACACAAGTTTATATTACCGGAGGAGGGCATTGTTATTTTGCCGATTACAATTTTAATTGCGCATTTGGTGAAGCCACATGTTCTCCAAGCCCGACAATAACCCGTGCAGAACAGCATGCGACAACTTCTGATTTTCTTAAATTGTGGCTGGCTTATTATCTGAAAGGCGATTGCAACAAAGCACAGGAATTTCAAGATTCGCTGTCATCCAGCACACGAATTACATTTCGTCAAAGTCAAAGCATTTCTTGTGCCACAGGAATTCATGAGGTATCAAACAATAAAGATGTTGCTTTAAATATATTTCCGAATCCTGGAAGTGAGATCATTACTATTCAATTTTTATTAGAGCCACCGTTAGATGTTTACATAGAAATAATAAACATGCTTGGTCAGAAAATTAATTTTTCTGGGAATGGGAAAATTAATGCTGGTAAAAGAGAAATTCAATTTAATGGAAAAGACCTCGGATTATCAGAAGGAATTTATATGATTCGTCTTTTTATAAATGACAAAGTTTATAACAAACTATTTTTTTATTCAGATTAATTGATTTTTTTTCTTGTGATGTTTCCGCCTCCGTGTTTTTACCGTTGAAATCTTTTTTTAATTTTGACCTGCTAAAAACATGAAAAGCATGGCAACAAAAGACAAACGCATAGATGCATACATTGCAAAAGCGCAACCGTTCGCACAACCTGTAATGAAAAAATTACGTGAGCTGGTTCACAAAGCCTGTCCCGAAGTAACGGAAACAATCAAATGGGGAATGCCGAGCTTTGAATACAAAGGACCCATGTTTGGATTTGCAGCATTCAAGGCGCATTGTGTTGGCGGTTTCTGGAAATCGAAATTATTAAAAGAGAAAGACCCCAACAATTATCTCGGTGAAAGAAAAAATCAGGGAGGCGAAGCAATGGGAAATCTCGGAAGAATGACTTCAATCAAAGATTTGCCTCCCGATAAAGCATTTATTGATTTTATTAAGCAGCACATGAAGTTGAATGATGAAGGGATTAAAGTTGAAAAGAAGCCGAAGCCAAAAAAGGAATTGGTGGTTCCGAAAGAATTAACCGAAGCCATTAGTAAAAATAAAAAAGCAAAAGAAACTTTTGAAAATTTTTCGTCTTCTAATAAAAGGGAATATGCGGATTGGATTATTGACGCTAAATCTGAAGCAACGAAAAGTAAAAGACTGGCGGAAGCGGTTCAATGGTTGAGCGAAGGGAAGCCGAGGTTGTGGAAGTATTTAAAGAAATAGCAGAAGATATTCTCTTTGCAATAGTAGGTTGCTAATTTACTTGCTGATACTATTCCTTATCAAACTTTTTAGCCAGCACATTCTTTTCATTCTGTATTCTTAAAAAGTAAATCCCCTGCGCAAGATGTGATATGTTAAAATCAGTTACCGCAATAGTTACTTCATCCAGACCGGATTTTACGGATGCTGTAGCTGAAATGACAGCTCAGGTAAATTCAGTTTCTACCGACAACGATCAAAGAGACGAACATTTACAAAAGGCAGATTTCTTTGATGCGGCAAATTTTCCGGCAATCACTTTTAAAAGCGTTTCATTTAAAAAAGCAGCAACGCCAGGTAACTATACCGTAAAAGGAAATTTAACCATGCACGGCATTACAAAACCGGTAACACTTAATGCGTTTGCAAGAACGGGCGTAAACCCGATGAATAATAAGGTTACAACCGGTTTTAAAATAACTGGCGAAATAAACCGCAAAGATTATGGTGTGGGTGCTTCCACTCCTTCAGCCATTGTAAGCGAAACTGTGCAGCTTACTGCAAATGCTGAATTTGTTAAGGAAATAATCAACTAAATAAAAAGCAGACGGTAAAGGTAAATCAGGCGAGTAATTTGCAATTCGGCAGTTTGAGAAAGTTTCCTGATAGATTTTTAATTTTCAATAAACGAAGCCCGCAAAAAAAAATTGCGGGCTTTTGTTTTTTTGGAGGCGAAGGAAATTAAAATTACTTTCAGGTTGATGAAATGCTGATTGCCTAAGAACCTGCAAGTTTTTTCTTAACATCATTTCTGATAAGCGCATAACCCGTTGCGTTGAAGTTATAATCAGTAATGTCTTTGAGAAGAGCAATTGCTTTTTCTTTATTTCCGGCAGATTCATTTGCCTGCGCCAGCCAGTATTTGTTGTAAATATTATTTTGCTGCGTCTTTTCAAAATGGCTTATTGCATCGGCATAATTTTTTTGCTTCATGCTCATGTATCCCAATGCGAATTCATAACCATCAAGTTTGTTGGGATCTTTCACCGGATCAAGGGTAGTTTTCATTTCTTCGGCTTTGGCTTTGGCTTCATCAAAATTGCCTGAAGCGGCAGCAGTTACCGATTGCCAGTAAAGCATATTTCCTTTTTGCTGAAGCACAGCTTCATTTGTTCCGACAGCAGCACCCATTTCAGTAGAAAGAGGTTCAAGCTTTGCAACAGCATCCTTCAATGCATCCATGTCGTTACGATGCAAAGCTATACTGGCGCAGATGGACAGGCAGTTAAATTTATCAGCAGTAATTTTATCCTTCGATTCACCGGAGGCATCTAATGCAGCCGACTGGTCGTTGAGCCATTTCAATGCAGCTTTATAATCATCTGCATACAAATAAGTATTACCGATATTTAAAATTGCAGGCGATTTTGTTTCATCGTGTGTTGCGGCTTCGGTATATGATTTTCTTGCATCATCAAAACTTCCGAGAAAAGATTCCACATGCCCTTTTTTATAATATGGTTCAGACATTGCCGGATCAAGAGTAATGGCTTTAGCATAAGCATCTCTTGCTTTTGGAAAATCATTTTGAGCGCGGTAGCAATCGCCAAGCGAAATTTGAGCGCCCGAACTTGAAGGAGCTACTTCAACCAATTTCAGTGCATTTTCTTCTGCTTTTTTAAAATCCTTCGGGGCAGTAAAAATATAGGAGTTGGTCATAGCTGCATATCCGCCAGCCCATCCCGGAGTCATGCTTACTGCCTTTGCAAAACACTCTCTTGCTTTGTCCTCCTGGTTTCCTGCCGAAAAGGTTGCGCCTAAATCAGCCTGTGCTCTTGCAGCATCCGGATACGCATCAGCAATTTTCTTAGTCACCTCAAGACGCTTGTTCCAGTCGCTGCTGGCAAATGTGCTGACGTAATCGTAATAAAGTTTTTCGTAGTCACTTGCTCCTTCAAGATTTACTTTTGCTTTTGCAAGATCATCAGCGAAATCTTTATTGGTGGCATCAGTAAGTGCTTTAAGCGTCCATGCAATACCACACTTGGGGTCCTGTTCAGTAGCTTTCGCAAAAAGAGCGCGTGTTTTCTGTAAGTCGCCCTGGTCCTGGCAAGCCAGCCCCGATATGACAGAAGCTTTTGCTTCATTTGATTGAGTAGTAACCGGGATTTCTGTAATTTTTTCCGGTTTGTTTGAAGCACAGCCGCCTAAAGCAGCCATCGTTGCCAGGCATGCCGACAACAAGTAAATTTTTGTTTGTTTCACGTTGAATTGTTTTATGTATTTATATTTTATGCGAAGTAAAGGAATCCTTGCCTTCACATATATATTGAGCAATAATATATATTCAAAATTTATGGTGTTTTAGATTTGGATAGATTGACTGTTTCAGTGAAATATCCTTTTGCGCTTTTTAAAAAAAAGGAACTCTTTAAAAGTGTTAGGTTTACATTAGAATTACCAGTAGTATTAAAATCACCAGCTTAAGCAAGATTCAAAAAGATTACATTAATGGCACATAATTTTCATATTAGCTTAAAAATGATAACTGATAGAGCTGTCGCAAAATGTTTCAGCATCTTGCTGAAATTTTTATTAAACATCTGAACAAAACTATATGACAACAGACACAATAAATAAAACTGAAATACTGAAATCTTTAAGCGAAAGCATTTCTGAAATGCAGCAGTTGATTTCACCTCTTGGTACAAACGAAATCAACACCATTCCCTATGACGATAGCTGGACAGCAGCGCAGTTGTTGAGCCACGTTTCCAAATCCATTAATGGAATGGCAAAAGCTATGAGTGCAGAAGGAAAGCCGGCTGAAAGGGATGCAGGAGAAAGAATTCCTGAATTAAAAAAAACATTTCTTGACTTCTCAAAGAAAATGAAATCGCCTGATTTTATAGTTCCCGAAAAAGGTCCCTTTGAAAAGGGGGCTATGACTGAAGAACTGAATAATTCTTCCGAAATGTTTAAAGAAAGCGCAGAACATGCAACATTAACTGAAGCAGTAGAAGGTCTTCCTCTCGGACCTATAACAAAATTGGAGATCCTTCATTTTGTTGTATATCATACGCAAAGACACATGCACCAATTGAAAAAAATCTGTGAAGCCATCAAAAAATAAGTAACCAAGTAAATAATAGCACATTCATGATGACCATGCAAAAAATAACACCTAACTTATGGTTTGACAAGCAAGCCGAAGACGCGGTAAACTTTTATATTACTGTTTTTGAAAATTCCTCCATTATCAGAACTGCCCATTTCGGGAAAGAAGGTTTTGAAATTCACAAAATGCCGGAGGGAATGATAATGACAATTGAATTCGAATTGGCAGGACAAAAATTTGTTGCGCTCAATGGCGGACCCGTTTTTAAACTTACTGAAGCCGTATCTTTTATTATCACCTGCGAAACACAGGACGAAGTGGACTATTACTGGAATACGCTTTCTGAAGGCGGTGATGAAAAAGCCCGGCAATGCGGATGGCTGAAAGATAAATTCGGATTGTCATGGCAAGTTGTTCCCGCTATATTACCCGACCTTTTGGCGGACAAGGACAGAGAAAAAACTGACCGTGTAATGGGTGCCATGCTCCGGATGAAAAAAATTAACATTAAAGGGCTGCAGGAAGCCTACAATGGAATAAGCCAGAGTGAAGAGGAAAGTGTTCTTGCATAAAGAAGCAACAATTTCGCATAGCCCTGCTTCAAAATATACCCGCTGCTTTTCATGAACGACCGGAGTTAAGGGATAATTTGACGAAGGAATTGCAGGAGGTTTTTGATAGAGGGAAGATTGTTCAATACTGAGTTGAATTTTTTTGTATTTTCACTATTTACTTTTTCTCTTTAAACATGAAATATTTAAACCAAATATCTCATAGGTTTCGAGGGATGGGAAAATAAAATTGCTTTTGGGTGGATGAAGCCAACTTGAGCTGACAAAAACAGACGCGAAAAAATTAAATCCTTAATTTTTATTGTAACCTTAGTAGAAAAATGCAATGCCCCTGTCAAGAGTTTTATTACCTTATTAAAAACATGAAAATAGAATTCAATAAATGTGGTGGTGTTTCAACTAAGGTTTAAAAAATAAACGAAGCCTGCTTTTTTTTTGCGGGTTTTAAATCCTGCTGAAAAAATTTGGTGAAAGAGCAAAAGATGCTTCTCCGGTAAACTTCATAAAACCCTCGGTAATGTCAGCTCTTTTATAACTATGCAAGTAAAAGAATTAACCAACAAAGAGGTGAAATCTTTTGCTCTTTGGATTATGTAATATCGTACCCTGTTTGGACTAATTCTTATTAAGTATTGGTATTAATTAAAACTCTAAAAAGCCAGCTTTACCTTTTCAAAAACGAAAAGAAGGAGAGTTCGCGTTCTTGGGGATTTTTGTTTAATGAAGAAAATCGGTTAATTTTTATAATGCTTAACGCTTTCTTTTAGCATTCGCATTAATTTTACCTTTTCTTCAACATGCAGGAACCTTCATTTGATACGTGGACAACTATTTTTCTTTTTGCCGCCATACAGGGGATTTTTGTTTCCACGGTTCTGTGCGTTGCCAAAAAGGAGAACCGTTATAATAATTTCCTTATAGCCCTGCTGATAGTTCTTTTTTCGGTCACGCTTATCGAATATGTATTGTACTGGACGCGGTACATGGCCCTGTTTGCGCACACGATGGATATGAGCGGAAGCTTTCCCTTCCTGTTCGGGGTGATCCTTTTTTTTTATTTCCGCAATGTCTTTGAACAAAAGAGGTTTGCGGCAAAAGACCTGCGGCACCTGCTGCCTTTTTTTATTTATGTGACAGCGATGCTGCCGCAATATGCAAGCTCAGCGGCTGTGAAAATAAAATGGATGCACGGTGATCATGTGCTGCCTTCGCTATTTCACTGGCCTGCGATGGGTGCGCGATTTTTCTCCTGCATGGCCGTGGCTGAAGATTGTTCATATGTGCATGTATGCAGGCATGATTTATTATTTGTATAACGGCATGAGTAAAACGAACCCGGAAGTGCGCACGTGGTTCAGATGGCTGACGGGATTGTTTGCTGCATTTATTTTGAGCTTCACTTCTTATTTTGTGCTGGTGAACTTTTCTTTTTTTAATAACCAATGGGATTATATGATTTCTTTCTCGATGATGTTTTTTATTTATTTCATCGCATGGTTCGGTTACCTGCAGCCAAAAGTTTTCAGCGGGCTTACACTGACCGAGTCGGTAAAAACCAATGAACGGTATAAGAATTCAGCGCTTACTAAAGATGTGAGCCATGAGCTGATTGTTCAATTGGAAAAGATGATGGTTGAAAAAAAGCTGTACCGTCAGAGCGATCTGCGGCTGGAAAAGCTTGCGGGCGAGATGAACGTTTCGCGGCACCATCTTTCACAAATCATTAATGAACAGACGAAGATGAATTTTTTTGAATACATCAACCAGCTACGGATCCGGGAAGCGCAGGAATTGCTTTCGAAGAAATCAAAAAAAGAGCTGAATGTAATTGATGTGGCTTATACGGTAGGATTTAATAATAAGGTGTCGTTTAATACCACGTTTAAGAAAATGACCGGAATAACTCCTACTGAATTCCGGAAAAGCCATGAAGTAAAGGCAGAAGTGTAATCTTTCGTTAATCTCTATCGGTTTTAACCTGTTTTTTAAAAAGCGATGTTTAATTTGCTTTAAAACTTAAAACCATGAATAAAATATTTTACGCAATTATCGTCAGCACAATTCTTTTACAGGGAAGCGCTCTTTTCGGGCAAGGAGGATTTACTTTGGTTGTTGATCCGGGCAATCCTGTGACCACATTTACCTCAGCCGGATTTTATAAAGGCGCAGCCTGGGTGGATTATGATAATGACAACGACCTTGATTTATTTGCCGCACCTAATTTTCTTTTCCGCAATGATGGCAACGGAACGTTTGTGCAGCTGGTAAACCCTTTCGGATTTACGGCACTGCAAGGTCCGGGCGGTGCATCATGGGGTGACCTGAACCATGACGGCTTTATTGATTGCATTATTGCTCAAAAACCTTCGGGAGTTTTTTTAAATAATGGCAACGGAACGTTTACAAATATTTCTTCGCAAATTTCCAATTTCAACACATTTCCCGCATGGGCGTGCGCCATCGGTGACTGGAATAAGGATGCTTATCCTGATTTTGTTTTTGCACATGCAGCAGGGTTTCATACTCCGGGACCTTTTCCGTCTAAATTATATTTGAACACCAGCGCAGCGGTTATCCCGCAATATATCACCGGTTACACCCTTACCGATTCCACAAAACCATACACCGTTCCTTACTGGAGCGATTATGATTTGGATGGCGATATGGATTTGTTTGTTGCTACAGGACCGGGCGGATCACCGGGACCGGACTTTTGTTATAAGAACATGAAAGTTGAAACGGGATTTGATTCCCTGCAGCCGATGACTTCTGAATTGTTTACGCAGCAATTGCAGGATGGTCAGTGCTACAATTTCATTGACTTTGATAATGACGGAGATTTGGATGTATGCCTTACCAACTATGCCGGTGCGCAAAGCCGTTTTTATGTTAATAACAATGATGTATATACGCTACAGGCAATGCCGTTCACTGTTCAAACCAGTAATCTTACGAATGACTGGGGTGATTTTGACAATGACGGTGACATTGATGTACTAATTACTAACGACCAGCAGCCGACAAAATATTACCGCAATAATGGAAACGGAACGTTTGCAGCAGCAATTAATTTAGGAATTTTGGGCGGAGCGGGCATTTCTAACGGTGATTATGATAATGACGGAGACCTTGACCTGTTTATCCACGGTAATCTCAGCGCGCGCGCTCTTTTCAGAAATGATTCTGCTTACAATAATAATTGGGTAACTATTAAATGTACCGGTGTAACATCCAATACATCTGCCATTGGCACTATTGTAAAGCTGAAAGCAACCATCAATGGAAATCCAGTGTGGCAGCTACGGGAAATAAATGCTCAAAATAGTTTTCAAAGTCAGAATGATTTGCGTGTACACTTCGGCTTAGGAGATGCAACGATGATTGATTCCATTATTATTCAATATTCCAGCGGACAAACAACTACAGTAGCAAATAGTGCGGTAAATAATTTTTATTGTCATGACGAAGGAACAAATAGCTTGTGCCTTACAACAGGTATAAAAGAAATGAAAAATGATTTTTCTGATTTCAGCATTTACCCGAATCCTTCTGATTCTTTTATCAGCATTCAATCCAAAAGCAACAACAAAATTGATTACTGGCAGGTTTTTGATTCGACAGGAAAGGTAATTTCTTTTGGGAAGAGTATGAAAATTGATGTTTCAAAAATGGCAAAGGATAATTATTTCCTGAGAATTATTTCAAACAAAAAAATCAATACGTTTCCTTTTATAAAAAATTAAGAAACTCGCAACCCGCCAGGTCAACAAAGTTTCCTGCCGGGTTTTTATTTTTCAAACCG
>JBDSOU010000110.1:0-6068 GCA_039914625.1 Bacteroidia bacterium
ATCTTGAAGACGGAAATAAAAAGAAAGATGGCTATGACAGAGAAAAGGTGATGGCATTTTTGAAAGACTGGTCGCCTGCTGTACTGGATCCTAAAAATTATGAGGATGAGAAAAAGTGAGTTTAAAGCTTAAAGTCTAAAGTTCAAGGTTGGTTTGCACCTTTGCACCTTTGCACTTTAGACTTTAAACTCATTTCATCATTCGTTTTATTTCCTGTGTAAGCTTAAACTTTTCAGTTTCTAAAAATAGAAAAACAAATTAAGCGCCCCATAGGCGTTATCAGTATCTATAGCAAAGCTTGAATTTTTACCGGGGTTCCCATGTATTTCACTTCGCGGACCATAAGGAACGGAACTGCTGTTGGTTGGCGGAGTGTTTTCATAATATTCAGTTGTAGTTTCAGTAGCGCCATGCGAAGCAATACCGATTCCCCATCCAAACTCAGCGCCAATGGAAGCTTTTGCCATGAAAAAATATTCGACTCCTGCAAAACCACGCACCCCGATACCAAATACAGAGCCGTAATTAACTTCGGTAATCCGTCTGCCTTCGGCATCAATTAAAGGTCCGTATGAGTCATTAGCCGGTACTTCGGCAGTGAACTCAGTAATATCCGCTGAATTTTTCTGCATAGTTGAGTCCAGCACATTATGAAATTTATTGGTAACCGTGCTGTTTCCAAATTCTATAAATGCTTCATAGCCATAAACACCCTGCACACGGCCTTTGCCCCTTCTAAACTCTTTGCCCAGGCTAAGATTAATATTAGTGTGCGTATATGTTCTTTCATCAGCACCATAAGTTTCATTAAAATTTGTGCTGTCCTTAGACGTTGCCTTATCCGGAACTTCATAATTAAATTTATCGTTTCCATACCCCAGGCGAAGTTTGGCGCGATAAAACTTATCAGCAGCTATACACTTTTTTCCATAGATAGTCAAAGCAGGGCTATTAGCAGTAAAGAATGGTGTAGCTGAACCGGAAGAATCTGATGCGTGAAACAGGTTTCCGAAATATTTTATAAACGTGGTGGCATCAAAGCCCAGCGCCCACTCACCCGCTTCAGGTAAAATGGGAATTCCGCTTTTAGATTTCATCAT
Source organism: Bacteroidia bacterium (assembly GCA_039914625.1). Taxonomy (GTDB): domain Bacteria; phylum Bacteroidota; class Bacteroidia; order AKYH767-A; family OLB10; genus DATEMK01. The sequence continues at coordinate 1,101 of JBDSOU010000110.1, forward strand.
CGTGCTGTCCTGAGCGAAAGCAAAAGACACTGCACAAATAAATGTCATTGTAACTAATGTTTTTTTCATAGGTTTTTGTTTTTTACCCCGCTTGTGCGGAAGGTTTTTAGTTGCATACAAAGTTAAATTGAATCTGCTGACTCTTTGAGATTTTTTTTCCAGTTATAAACAATGAAATGTGAAATATTTTTAAAACAAAAGACTAATCTGTAACGGATAAACTAAAAAAAATTGTGTGTTCCCATTATAGTTAATAAAAAAAGCTGCTTGTTTTAAGAGCAGCTTTTAAATTTGATACTATAGCTTTAAAATAACCATCCAAGTTTTATCTGGCCTATAACATTTGGACCAAAACCATTAGAACTTCCTTGTTTTTGATCTGGAGCGCTTGTTACCGTATTAGTATTTGTAACAGTGGTAGTAGTAATAAATGTAGTGGGGTTTAAATTAGAAACTTCAGTTGTAGTAGGTTTTACGTATTCAGTTTCAAGATCAGAATAATTTGTTGTTGAGTATCCAAAATTTAATTCACCTCCAAGCGACAGGTTTTTGGTAAAGTAAAAATCAAAACCGGCAATTAAATTAATCCCGAAAGTAGTGCTGCCGCCTTTTTGATTTAAGGTGTACACAGTATAAGGTGCAGAAACAATTGGATTGACAGTAGTAGTGTCATAATAAACTGCAGTGTAATTACCTTCCGAAATGTCATCAGTTTCCCTTTTATCGGAAGATTTGCTGAAAACAAGTTCAGCGCCCCAATAAGGAGAAAGGCGATCGGTTCCGGTAAGGTGCATTTCGTATCCGGGACGGATGCTGAATGAAAAAGTTTTGTGAACTTCATCAGCCTGCGGATTAATACCAGTAGTTATGGAATAAAATCCCTTGTCAATTTCTAATGGATAGTTAGAAGTGGGAGCTGTTGGGAAAGTATCGGCCGCTTGAACCAGCACATCTGTACTGCTGGTTGAAGCTATTGAAAAACCAATACGCCATGCAGAAGTTCCTGTTGCATTGAATTTTCGGTAATATATCCCATTATTTAACGAAATGGGAGAGTTACCCCATGGCGTAAACAATAACTGAAGATTGTTTTCACCACCTACCTGTTTAAATGGCTGTGCATAGGCAGATGCCAATAACATGCAAGCACATAATGTTAATAATCCTTTTTTTTTCATAATTTTCATTTTTAGTTTATTGTTTATATAATTTTCTGTTTGGGAAGCAAAATTACTTGGAAAGTTATTATTGCGGATACTTTTTCATCCAGTTTTTAACAATCTATTGTTAATAGAAAAGGCTTTCTTTTGATTGCAACCAATGTTTTTGCTGTTAAAAGAAAGGTTCAGTAACATTTACTAATAGTTTAGGCACTTTCGCCTGGCGCATGATGGTGGTGGCAGCAATGGCATCCGGAGGTGATATGATGCCGCCTAATAAAAAACCGAGCGCTAAAATAAACCCCGGTATAAGAGCAGTGGAAACAAATGCAACTACACAGGAAGTGATGATAACTATCGGGAAAGCAAAGCTGGCTATTATTCTCCTGTATTTCCAAAATTCTTTCCATGATACCTGCCATGCGGCTTCATATAAAAGCGGGGGAAGAAAAATAAAGAATACCAGATCAGGGCTTATCGTAACATGTGCGAATGCCGGAATAAAACTGATTACCAATCCACCTAAAACAAGAACAATCGGGTATGCTAAACGAAATTTATTCGCAAGCATCACCAAACCGAGTATGATCAGGATGAGAAATACATAATCTATAAAAGCGCTTTGCAAAACACACAAAGAAAAGGATTATGAATCAGCTTTGTTTATGCCGGGGTTTTTACGGATGCATTCGGGTGATTTAATAATTTTTGTAATGAATCTTCTCAAATTAAAAAAAACTGCAGCATATCTTTACTGTTGCGGTAAATAAATTGCGAATTTCTTGGTATCAGCGCACAGTCAGGGTAATTAATATTTTAAGTTTCTCCTGTATTTCTTAATATCTGTGGTTACGGGAAACTATTTTTATATATTTTTGTTGATCAAATAGTTTGACAATTAAAATTCGCAACCATGAAAAAACGTTTCTACTTCTTTAAGCTTTCATTTGCTATGGTCTTTTTTACAGCTTCTGCGTTTGCCGGCCTCGACTGGACATATGGCTCGCTGAACAACCCCGATAACTTTCACCGCTATTCAACAGCAGTTGCGTATGCATCAACCAATGTGTTTGTATCAGGAACCGAAGAAAATTCAAGCGGCAGCACGTTAATCGTTACTAAAAAACTCAGTTCCACAGGAACGCTGAGCGTATCCAAAACCAACACCTATGTTATCCCTGCCGGTACTGTTGTGCATGATTTCGCTTTGAGCATTGCACTGGATGCTTCAGGAAATGTGTATGTGCTGGGTTCGCAATTCGGAAGCGCTGCCAGGGGGCAGGATATTGTGCTGATAAAATATAATTCATCATTATCCCAACAGTGGAAAAAACTTATTTACAACACCGCTTCAACTACCACCAATTTTGATGATAAGCCGTCAAAACTTTTAATTGATGCTGGCGGCAATATTTATGTGGCGGGATCATGGTCTAAGCCGACTCTTTTCGGTGTGCAGGAAATTGTAGTGCGTAAATATGATGGTGCAGGCGCCTTGTTATTTTCCAGGCCGGTTCCACAGGCATCGGGAACGGTGATGGGCGATGCCACTGACATGTGTATTGACAACAGCCTCAATATTACTGTATGTGCCACATCGGAAACCGCTGCCGGTGTCAAGTCCATTATGTATGCCCGCATTTCAAATACAGGAAGCTTAACGTGGAAAAAATTTTATGCAAGTCCTGCCACTTATACTTTTATTGGCAAGCCGCAAATTGAAACCACTGCAGGCGGCACTGTGTACTTTGCTTCATCGCTCGATCGTGCGCCTGTCCCTAACAATCATTTTGCACGGCACATGGTGGTGAAGTTAAATTCGACAGGAACTAAAGTATGGGAAAAAATGACGGCTGAATTTAACCTGTGGGCTGATAATATCGCTTTACGGATTGACGCAAATGGTAATATATACACAGGCAGTGATTTCGCAGGGCCGGCCAGCGGAGGTTATGAAAAGCACCGCATGTATAAACGGAATTCAGCAGGAACATTGTTATGGAGCTATATATCACCGGAAACAAGCAGTTTTTTCAGGTTTGAAACCTATGCGGGTTCCGCACTATTTATTATTTCACAGAAGACAAACCCCGTTAACCCGGTATTGAGAAAGTTAGATGCTGCCACAGGAAACATCTTGTGGACAGAGAATATTTCTTATACAACGCCTCCCAATTACGTGAATCTTTATTTATCCCCGAGTGCCATTGCTGTAAAAGCTTCCTCTTCTGAAGTTGCTTACTGTGGCAATATGCATGCGGAGATAATCACTCCTGCCGGGCAGGAATACAGATGGATGGTTAAAAAGTATGGAGCAACTACCCCGAGACTAACAGATGAGGCAGACCCAGCCTCAAACAAGAAAACTGAAACAAGTATTCATGTATTCCCAAATCCTGCCAATGATAAAATAAATATCACTGTTGAAGGCTTTGAGTATGCGGACAGAGAAATAATCATCTCCGGTATTTCAGGAAAAATAATTTTGCAACAAACTCTTTTACCGGCTGACAAAAATATTTCTCTTGAAACGCAGCAACTATCCCCGGGGCTTTATACTATTCTTATAAAAAGCAATGCAGCAATTTCGATTACGAAATTTTTGGTCGCACATTAAATTATTGAATACTTTCTGAATCTTTGCTTTTACAGTTTTCTAATCGTGAACGAACTGCGTAACCTCCAAGGGTTCTCAGGATGGCTAAAGCTTTGTTACCTGTGTATTGTAGTGCGTAAATTTTAAATGTATTTTACTATACTACATTTGGAACTCAATTAAAAATGGGGAACGAATCATTGAACAATAAATTAAAAAATCCTCTATCAGGAGAAGCTTTTATTGCGGGAAGGTCAAATCAAAAATTTTCATCAAGAGCAAATCAAATAAAATTTAACAACGAGAAAGCAAAAAAAATCCGTCAACAAAAATCTACTTCGGAAAAAGCATGAATTCCCCGAATTCAATTCTGATCTTAAATTACAGGAAAAAATTACTGAACTCACCACTGAAAATATTTCACTTAAAAACTGGAGTTGGCTTTTAAGTATTTCACTTTTTATTGCAATCATAATTGCAATATCTCCAAAGGAAAAACCCAATGAAAATAAAGGCAAGACGTAATTCAATTTTCCAAACATATTATTGCCTGTCCTTCCCGATTTTATCACCTAATTGTTGCAAGGTCATGTTGTTTTGTTCGAGGTGGAATTTGATTATGTTGATGATTATTTTTCTTGAGGTTGCCATGAAAATGCAACGCAAAGGGAAGAGATGGAACTATCATTTATGTAATACCAATATGACTACAAGAAAAAGGAAAATGAGCGGCTTTTTTCGCATCAAGTGAGATTATGGCTGAAGGAAGGGTAGGTAAGCAGGGAGGAATTGGTAAGGAAAAAATAAAAAGCCGAAGTCTAAAAAATGAAAATGTCCGAGCGACACGATCGAACTTACGTGGACTATTTACATTTCCGATTTTCTTTAGGGTCTCCGCAGGAATCGTAAGACCCAGAAGTGACAAGAAGTTGAATTGGAAACATGAATTCGCGTTAGTGATTAAGTGGAAATTTTTTTGTTTGTTTGTCGCCTTACAGAAATATTATTTTGAAACAAAATATCATATGCAACAAATAAAAAAAAATTGTAGTGTTAAAGCCTGACCTTCTTTCCCGATTGTTTATCGGGAAGGAAGGGAACGCCCAAATCACAAAAATGATTTTAATATTACATCTTCATCCCACCCATTGAATTAGCTCCATTCCGAATAGTATATTCACTCTGCAATAAAAAGCTACCGGAGCTTATTAC
>JBDSOU010000053.1:0-28440 GCA_039914625.1 Bacteroidia bacterium
CCAGGAGCTTCCGTTATATTTGGCAACATAACATTTTCCGGAACTGTTGGAAAACGCTCCTGCTGCATAAATATTTCCGGAGGCATCGCTGCAAACAGAAGTAATACTCCAATTAGCCGCCAATCCATTAAGTCCTCCCAGCTCGCTCCATGAGCTTCCGTTATATTTGGCAACATACCAATTTCCTGAACTGTTGGTGAAGTCTCCTGCTACATAAATATTTCCGGATGCATCGCTGCAAACAGAATAAATATTACTATTAGCCGACAATCCATTCAGTCCCCCCAGCTCGCTCCAAGCGTTTCCATCATATATGGCAACATACCGTTTTCCTGAACTGTTGGTGAAATGTCCTGCTGCATAAATATTTCCGGATACATCGCAACAAATAGAATAAATAGTATAATTAGCCGCCAATCCATTCAGTCCTCCCAACTCGCTCCAGTTGCTTCCGTTATATTTGGCAACATACCTATTTCCGGAACTGTTGGTAAAATTTCCCCCAGCATAAATATTTCCGGATGCATCGCTGCAAACAGAATAAATCCCATGAACTGCCGATCCATTCAGTCCTCCCAGCTCGCTCCAGGACTGAGCTTTAATAAGAGTGCAGAAAAGAAAAAGCGCTGAAAGAAGAAGAGTAATTTTTTTTTTCATTTTGTGGTTGATTTATTTTTTTAAACTCCTGTCAGGTGTTCTATGTGTTGTTTCATTCAGGCTCTACAATTATTTTCTTGCAGTAACTCTTTTCTCCATCGAATAATTTTACAAAATAAATCCCTGCGTTCAGTTTAATGTTCAGAGTTTGGTGATTGGAGTTGATGGTTTGCTCATAAATTTTTTCTCCCATCACATTATCAATTTCTATCCGGTCAACTTTAAAATTTGAACTTTGAACATTAATCTCTCCGATGCCCGGATTGGGATACACCGAAATATCCATACCGGCTGTGCTTGTTTCATTTATGCCTGTTGCTGATCCATATTTGGCAACATACCTATTTCCTGAACTGTTGGTGAAATGTCCTGTTGCATAAATATTTCCGGATGCATCACTGCAAACAGACCAAACAGCATCATTAGCCGCCAATCCATTCAATCCTCCCAGCTCGCTCCAGGAGCTTCCGTTATATTTTGCAACATATCTGTTTCCTGAACTGTTGGTAAACCATCCGGCTGTATAAATATTTCCGGAGGCATCGCTGCAAACAGAAAGAATATTAGTATTAGCCGACAATCCATTCAGTCCTCCCAGCTCGCTCCAGGCGCTTCCGTTATATTTGGCAACATAAAAATTTCCTGAACTGTTGGTAAAAGCTCCTGCAGCATAAATATTTCCGGATGCATCGCTGCAAACAGAAACAATAGGAGAATTAGCCGCCAATCCATTCAGTCCTCCCAGTTCGCTCCAGGAGCTTCCGTTATATTTGGCAACATAATATTTTCCGGAACTGTTGGTAAACGCGTTTGCTGCATAAATATTCCCGGATGCATCGCTGCAAATAGAACTAATATCACCATTAGCCGCCAATCCATTCAGTCCTCCCAGCTCACTCCACGCGCTTCCGTCATATTTGGCAACATAATTATATCCTGAATCGTTGGTGAAGTATCCTGCTGCATAAATATTTCCGGAGGCATCACTGCAAACAGACCAAATATCATCATTAGCCGCCAATCCATTCAGTCCTCCCAACTCGCTCCAGGCGCTTCCGTTATATTTGGCAACATACCTATTATTTGAACTGTTGCGGAAATCTCCTGCTGTATAAATATTTCCGGATGCATCACTGTAAACAGTCCAAATAAAATAATTAGCCGACAACCCATTCAGCCCTCCCAGCTCGCTCCAGGCGCTTCCATTATATATAGCAACATAACCATTTCCTGAACTGTTGGCAAACGGTCCTACTGCATAAATATTTCCGGATGCATCACTGCAAACATGATCAATAAAACCATTAGGCGCAAATCCATTCAGTCCTCCCAGCTCGCTCCAGGACTGAGCTTTAATAAAACTGCAGAAAAGAAAAAGCGCTGAAAGAAGAAGAGTAAATTTTTTTTTCATTTTGTGGTTGGTTTATATTAAAGTTATCTACGAATACGAATTTTTACGAATATACGAATAGAACTTGTCATTGGTCATTAGTCATTCTTAATTGTGAATCGCGAACCCCAACCCCGACAGCGTTCCAAACGCTGTCCGGGGTTAAGGTCAGGTATTTGATTTACACAGCAACTTTCTTTCGGGGCGATTTGAGCCCTTTCCGTTTTGATGGAGTCTGCCGGTGTGAATGTTTTGCTTTGTAAGCGCGAATGTAATTGCTAATAGCTATTTCGTCTTCCTTAGTCAAAGGTCTTCCGCCTCCGATAAAATCAACATCTAATTCAACTTGTTTATGTTTACTCATAATTTTATTTTTTTTATTACGGAATTCGTGAATCTTCGATTTCATAGTATTAATTTTAAAAATATTTGTCTATGAGTTTTAAGGCAACCGATGGAATAATAATCATTCGTTGGTTCCCGATATGAATTGCTCCCAGGCTTGTCGAATAGTGGTCTATGAGTTGTGGCTTGGAAATGAAAGCAAGATTGCCCTGATAACTTCTTTGAAAAGAAAGTTGGCAAGCGAAAGCCACTAAATTTCCAGGAACGCCAGCGTAAATTTTTGTTTTCCCTTTATTGAATGGAGCGCTTTCAACTAAGTGCATAAAAACATGGTCTTCTTTAATTTCCAAACTTATCAACCCTTGTATTACCGACTGATTATTAACGATTGTCAATTTATAAACCTCTCGTTCAGGTTGCTGAAATTCTATCTTCCACGAAAACACCCATCCATTTTTAGTAGTAATGTTTTTGAGGTCTTGTGTTGAGATGCGAATAATAGAAGTCTGAAAACTGTCACCCGTCACCACATTTTCAATGGAGTTTGTCAGCTTGTCAATGACAAAGTCGAGAGGTATTTGTTTCTCTTTTTTCACTTGTCAAAGTTACGAAATTATTGAAGAAAAACTCCAGCCTCTTTCAGTGAAGCCAAATTGCTGACAGGTAATTTTTTTCTCCTGTCAGGTGTTAAAGTTGCTTGATTCTTAAACTTTACAGGAAGCTTCGCTAACCTGTCAAGAGGTGGGATTCATTTTGTGGTTGATTTATTTTTATGCTTACTCTATCCGGTTTTCAGCTTTCTCATTTACTCTACAATTAATTTCTTGCAATAACTTTTTTCTCCATCAAACACATGCACAAAATAAATTCCTCGCGATAAATTATTAAGATGAATTTCTTTTTTTGATTCGTTAAAAATATTTTGTGCATAAACCTTTTCTCCAAGTATGCTTAATATTTCAATATTACCTTTCAAAATTGTTCCTTCAAATGAAATAATAAAATCACCTGATGACGGATTCGGATATACTTTGACATCCCACTCACTTTCCCACTCTCTCACTTTCTCACTTTCTTTACATGGAACTGTCACCGTTACTCCGCCTGAAAGCTTTGAGCATCCGTTAGTATTTGTCACCTTCAGCTTATAAGTTCCTCCCATGGTTGCTGTATAGTTTTTATTGACAGCTCCGGTAATATCATTTCCTCCTTTTTTCCATTGATACGTATATCCTGTTCCTGCATTTCCTTTCAGCAACACGCTTCCCCCTGCACAGAATGTTGTGGGTCCTTGCGGAGTTATGGTTGCGGATGGCTGCGGATTTGTTGCAAGCACGGTTGCAGTTGCTGTGGTTTTTGAACACCCGGTAACGGTATTGGTAACTGTCACCTTATAACTTCCTCCTGTGGTTGCAGCATAAAAGGAATTGGTTGCTCCGCTGATATTAGTACCTCCTTTTTTCCATTGATACGTTTTATTGGCTCCTGCGGGAGTATTTAAAACAAGCGTATCGCCCATGCAAAATGCCGCGGAACCTGTATAGGTTATTGCAGCAGATACGTTGCATACCGTCCATTTGGCAACATACCTATTTCCTGAACTGTTGGTAAAATCTCCACCAGCATATATATTTCCTGAGGGATCGCTGCAAACAGAAGAGATAACATTATTAGCCGCCAACCCATTCAGTCCTCCCAGTTCGCTCCAGGAGCTTCCGTTATATTTGGCAACATAATTATTTCCTGAACTGTTGGTAAAGATTCCTGCTGCATAAATATTTCCGGATGCATCACTGCAAACAGAAACAGCAAGACTACCAGCCGACAATGCATTCAGTCCCCCCAGCTCGCTCCATGCGCTTCCGTTATATTTGGCAACATACCTGTTGCTTGAACTGTTAGTAAACCTTCCTGCTGCATAAATATTTCCGGAGGCATCGCTGCAAAAAGTCAGAATAGCCTCATTAGCCGCTAATCCATTCAGTCCTCCCAGCTCGCTCCAAGAACTTCCGTTATATTTGGCAATATACCATTTTCCTGAACTGTTGGTAAAATATCCCCCGGCATAAATATTTCCGGACGCATCGCTGCAAATAGATTCAATACCATCATTAGCCGACAATCCATTCAGTCCCCCCAGCTCGCTCCATGCGCTTCCGTTATATTTTGCAACATAGAATTTTCCTGAACTGTTGGTAAAATATCCCCCGGCATAAATATTTCCGGATAAATCGCTGCAAACAGATAGAATATCATCATTAACCGTCAATGCATTCAGTCCTCCCAACTCGCTCCAGGCACTTCCGTTATATTTGGCAACATAATTATTTCCTGAACTGTTGGTAAAATTTCCCCCAGCATAAATATTTCCGAATGCATCGCTGCAAACAGATCCAATATTAAAATTAGCCGCCAATGCATTCAGTCCTCCCAGCTCGCTCCAGGTGCTTCCATCATATTTGGCAACATAAGGATTTCCGGAACTGTTGGTAAACCATCCTGCTGCATAAATATTTCCGGATGTATCGCTGCAAACAGAAAAAATTTGATCATTAGGCGCCAATCCATTCAATCCTCCCAGCTCGCTCCAGGACTGAGCTTTAATAAGACTGCAGAAAAGAAAAAGCGCTGAGAGAAGAAGAGTAGATTTTTTTTTCATTTTGTGGTTGATTTATTTTTTTGCTTACTCTTCCCGATAGGTATCGGGACGGTTTTCAGCTTGCCCGTTTGAATTCGTTGTGATACTTAATCGAAGCGCAAAGCATTCTAACAAGTTCTTTTATCCGATCAAAGATAGAGGAATAATGGCACCCTTTTAAAAGAACTAAGAAATATTATTTCTTATTCAAAAAATAAATCTCCCGAAAAAATTCAGGAGATTTTATTAAAGAAGGAAAGAAGAATATTATGCAGTGATGATGATTGCTGCCGGATCGGGAATGAGTTTTTCGCCAACGTGCGTGTCCTCACGCATCATTTGTAATCATGTTAATCTTTTTTGCAACTACGAAAGTAAACAAAACAAAAAAAACCCGCCTTACCGGGCGGGTAAAAAATTAAATTCAAATTATGGTTTCTTCAACACCCCCCTCTCTTTCGGAGAGGGGTTGGGAGTGAGGTTTTTTAAGAGGCTGTAACAGATTCAGGAGCAAGAGCAGCACTTCCCGCAATCTCCGCCTTCGCAGCCTCACTAACCAAAGGTTTCAACGAAAACTTTTGAATAGTTTTAGTTCCGGCAGCCACAGTAATAGTAATGGTTTTTTCTTCGTAGCCATCAGCAACAATACGGTAAGAGTTAGAACCCTCCGCCTGCTGCCCCATTTCAGCACGACCCTCAGCGTTAGCAGTCACAGTTCTTTCAGTCTCTACATTAACTAAATCAAACCCCGGCACAGGTGCATTCGTTTCTGAGTTAGTTAATTCAACAACAACAATAGACGTTCCGGTAGGTTTAATCAATGATGCAACAGCTTCCATGCTGAACAATGCTTTGCGTGTTTCATCTTTTGCAAAAATTGTTTGCCCGTCAGCGCATAGATCAGAAAATTTCATAAAAATATTGTTGTTAGCGGCTACCTTGTCAACCGTTCCCTGGAAAGCATTTTCCTGTGCAAGTAAAAATGCATCATACTTTTTATTAAAACCATCAGGCCCATTGCATGCATCATCAAAATTATCTTTAAAAGCATCAGGCATATAGCCCTTTGTTTTTAAATCCGCTTCATGATCTTCTATATACGTCAAAGCCATGCTGCACATATTGCGTAATTTATCCCAATTAAAACTTGCTGATTCGGTATAAAATTCCCAACCGGCAGCATCCCAATTTGCAACCTGTAATTCGTGTGACGGTCCTGCATAATCTGCAATATAACGTTTCAGATATTGCCAAAACGTTAGACATCTGTCAGCAAGCGGAATCATCTCAATCCGCAGCGTTTCATGTTCAAGCGAACGGGCTTGTTCACCTTTTAGCTTCTCAGCCGCAGCCAATTCGCTTAAAAGCAAATCCAGCATAGCCGGTGTGTACTTGTTTTTAAAGGCGGAAAATGCTGCAATATTGTTTCTGCAATTAGAATTTAGTATTCTTAATAACTGGTAAAGAACACTTACTGAATAAGAATATTTTCTCATGGTAATTTGTTTTGTGCCCGTAGGCGATTTAAAATTTATTTTTTTATTTATTTCTCTGTCTAACGTAATTTCAAAATAGAAGGTTACAATTTGGTTTCATGCTGCAGGATACTGCGCCTGAGTTTGTGTCCTCACAAACCGATTTTTTTATGCACCTTCAATCTGTTTGAGAACTTCTTTACGTGTATCATTAAAATAAGTTTCCCTATTTCAACCACCCCACCTTACAATACTTGTTTCAGAAAAATAGGTTTCGCTTAACAAAAAATAAATCCGGGCTTATTTATATAAAGCATAGACAGTATTGTAAGAAAACAATAATTAAAGTTGAATAAAAATAAAAGTTGGTCGGAGGATTGCAATTCAATTTTCTCTTTGTTCTTTCTCTGCATCTTTGCGCCTCTGCGTTTAAAAATATTTTTCGCGTAAATTCTTGAAATTAGTGGCAAAAAAAGCCCGGCTTATACGAATCCTGTCAAAAAGGTTACATCAATTTTCAGCAAAACCTTACAAGTTTCTAACATTTTTTTAAGCTATAGTCTAACACATTGAACCTTACCGGCAAATTTTTTTTGCTATACATCTTGTCAGCTATGTTTCCCGCCAAAGTGACCGGAAATTGGTTGCAAAACAGCGGAAATCCATTGCAAAACAACCGCAATCAACAGCAAAACAAATGAAATTGATTGTAGTGCCTGCGGAAACCCATCGTAAAGCATCGGAAATTCACCGCATAAAGAATGAAACCCATTGCCAAAGGAACAAAACCCATTGCAAAAAGCCGGAAACTTATAGTTAAAGCCATCAAACCAACGGAAATAAGAAGGAAATTAATGGTAATACAGATACAATTAACAGCAGGCGAAATAAATTACCCTTCTTTCTCGTCTTTGTGACTGTTCGTCCTGGGGAATATGAGTTACTCTCATTCTACATTTGTGGAAAAATGCGTACTTTAGCTTTTGACGAGGTGAAGTTGCCTTATATCGGCATGAAACTACCTTACATTCACATGAAGTAAGCTTTATTTCAACATAATATTGTTCTTAGTTATTCAGGTCCCTTCTCACATTTCAGTTCCCGAAATAATCCTTCAGCATAAACGCTTTTTCCATCCTTACTCCCCTGTCCGTTTTTTGCAGCGAGCAACATTCATTCACGCGGTCGTGCTCAAAAAAGAAAATGTACTCATTCTCAGCAGCCATATTTAAAAAGTTTGCTTTTTCTTCAAGCGTAATCAACGGTCGCGTGTCATACGCCATCACGTAAGGAACAGGAATATGTCCGGTGCTTGGTAAAAGATCGGCAACATAAACAACAGTTTTGTTTTTATATGGAATCATCGGGAGCATCATCGCATCAGTATGTCCGCGTGCAATAAAAATTGAAATCTTGTCGCTGAAATTAGTTCCCGTTAAGACTTCATTTTTTCCGTCACCCTTCCCTCCTGCTTTGTCATTCGTCACACCCTCAACAAATTTCAACTGCCCGCTTTCCTGTATTGGTAAAATATTTTCTTTCAGAAAGCTTGCCTTCTCACGAGCATTGGGTTTTGTCGCCAACTCCCAATGTTCTTTATGGCTCCAGTAAGTTGCATTCTTAAAAGCAGTTTCATAGCCTGTCCTGTCTTTATTCCATTTTATGCTTCCTCCGCAATGATCAAAATGCAGATGCGTGAGAAAAACATCTGTTATATCATCCATCGAAAATCCTGCTGTGCGCAATGATTTTTCCAATGAATCATCACCATGTAAATAATAATAGCTCAGGAATTTTTTATCCTGCTTGTCGCCAATGCCATTGTCAACAAGAATTAAACGCTTGCCATCTTCAATCAGCAGACAGCGCATCGCCCACGAGCACATATTATTTTCATCAGCAGGATTCAGGCTGTCCCAGATAGATTTAGGAACCACACCAAACATGGCACCGCCATCGAGCTTGAAGTAGCCGGTATTTATTGTATAGAGATTCATAATGAAAAAATTGAATTGCTAAATTGTTGAATTGTTGATTCGCGTTCAAAATTAATTCATAAAATTAGTCTTGAAGATTTTTTTGAATAATTCATTAATTTATTTTAGCAAAATAAATTTCCAATGCACCAATTAACCTAATCAACTTAATCAACCAATTTACAATTCAACAGATGAAAGTCCACTTCACAGCCATAGGCGGCAGCGCCATGCACAATCTTGCCTTAGCACTTCATAAAAAAGGTTTTACTGTTTCCGGGTCTGACGATGAAATCCTGGAACCTTCGCGCACGCGGCTTGCTCAAAATAATATCCTGCCGGAAAAAGACGGCTGGTTTCCCGGAAAAATTACAAAGGATTTAGATGCCGTTATTCTCGGAATGCATGCCCGTGCTGACAATCCTGAACTGCTGAAAGCGCAGGAACTTGGCGTAAAAATATTTTCTTATCCCGAATATATTTATGAACAATCAAAAGATAAAACGCGTGTAGTCATTGGCGGCAGTCATGGCAAAACAACCATTACTGCAATGATTTTGCATGTGCTAAAGTTTTTCAATAAAAATTTTGATTACATGGTAGGAGCGCAATTGGAAGGATTTGATACGATGGTTCAACTTACAAATGATGCTCCTTTAATTATCCTCGAAGGCGATGAATATCTTTCTTCTCCCATTGACCGCAGACCGAAATTCCATCTTTATCACCCGCACATTGCTTTGTTAAGCGGAATCGCGTGGGATCATATCAATGTTTTTCCAACTTTTGAAAATTATGTGGAGCAATTTAAAATCTTCATTGATTTAATTGAAGATAAAGGTTGTTTAATTTATTGTGAAAATGATTCAGAAGTAAAACAATTGGCAGAAAAATCAAAAAGCACAATTGAAAAAATTCCTTATGGAATTCCCGGATATGAAATAAAGAATGGAGTTACGTTTTTATTTCCACCTGTTGCCGGCAACCGTTCTCTCCTGATGCAATCAGGAAAGCACGGAACTGAATTAAAAATTTTCGGTGAACATAACCTTATGAATTTAAATGGCGCAAGATTAGTTTGCAACAAAATAGGAGTAAATGACGCTGCTTTTTTTAAAGCCATTTCATCTTTTAAAGGCGCAGCAAAAAGATTGGAATTGGTTGAGAGGAATGATTCTATTGCTGTTTATAAGGATTTTGCCCACTCACCTTCAAAATTGAAAGCAACTATTCAGGCGGTGAAGCAGCAGTTTGCAGAAAGAAAAATAATTGCCTGCATGGAGCTTCACACATTCAGCAGTCTGAATGAAAATTTTTTAAGTCAATACAAAGATTCAATGAACGATGCTGATGAAGCCATCGTTTATTTTAATCCTCACACCATCGAACACAAAAAATTAAAACCGATTTCAGATGATCAAGTCAAAAAAGCTTTTGGAAAAAATGATTTGAAAGTATTTACCAATTCAACTGAAATGAAAAATCATTTGCTGAAAACAAAAAAAGAAAATTCTGTTTTGTTAATGATGAGCTCAGGAAATTTTGACGGGATAGATTTTAAATTGCTTGCTTCGGAAATACTTATATGAAATATTTTTATGAGATAATAACTCAACAATTTCTATTTTTGTAAAGAACGTTATGACTAATAAATTTATAAACAAATGAAAGTAATCCTCGATATTAAAGAAACTCGTATTCCTTTTTTTATGGAATTAATCAGGAGTCTTAATTACATAAAAGTTGTGAAAGAAATAAAAAATGAACGCAAGAGTAAAGCTGTTAGCGAACTTGCGGAAGCATTTAATGATGTGGAACTTTATGAACAAGGCAAAAAAAAATTAAAATCAGCTAAAGACTTGCTGAATGAATTATAAAGTAATAGCCACTGAACCTTTTGAGAGAAAGTTAAAACGGCTGGCAAAAAAATATAAATCGCTCAAGCAGGATTTGATACCTGTTATTGAATCGCTGACTACGGATCCGGTTCAGGGAGAATCATTGGGTAAGCATTGCTATAAATTACGGATTGCTGTTTCAAGCAAAGGAAAAGGAAAAAGCGGAGGGGCAAGAATGATTACCTATGTGAGAGTGTTCAAAGAAACTGTTTTTCTCCTTGACATTTATGATAAATCAGTGCAGGAAACTATTTCTGAAAAAGAGCTTAAGTTTCTTATTGAATTAATGGCAAAATAAAATTTTCGTTTCAACTAATAAGCCATTGCCTCCATTCCTCAGGCATCTCCACACTTTTCTTCAATTCATAATCATAACAAACCAATACCGAAATTGCATTCACAACTTCCGCTTCTATTCCACCATTTGTTTTCACAATCGAATAAGAAAGGTCAAAGCTTTTATTTCCTATTCTTGTACACCATGTTTTAACAGCAATCACATCCGTTATCAGGACAGGTATTTTATAATTGATCTCAATCCGCCCAACGATAACTCCTTTTTTACTCCAGTCAATTTTACCTCCCAATTCTTTAAAGAAATCCATGCGGGCAATTTCAATATACGAGAGGTAAATGGCATTATTCACATGCCCTAATTTATCAACATCAGCAAAACGTATTTGAACGGGAGTAGTAACAGTCTTCATTTTTTGAATTAAATTTGCAGCTCAAAAGTAAAATAAACAAATTCAAAAACATTAAACAGAATATGAAAAGAACAGCAACAGCCGTTTGGAACGGAACAGGAAAAGAAGGTAACGGAACCCTTACCACCCAAAGCAATGCATTAAACAAAGCGCCTTATACCTGGAAATCTCGTTTTGAAGAAGAGACAGGAACAAATCCTGAAGAGCTTATTGCCGCTGCTCATGCAGGTTGCTTCACCATGAAACTCACCTTTGTTTTAGCTGCAGCAGGATTCCCGCCCGAAACGATTGAAACCACATGCGCCATCACATTGGATAAAACAATAAATAATTCACATCTTGTTACAAAAGTAAAAGCAGGTGCAATCACGATCGAGAAACTTCACGAGTGTGTAGAGGATGCAAAAGCAAACTGCCCTGTTTCAAAAGCGTTGGGAATTGAAATCACCGCTGAAGCTTCATTAGCATAAGTCTTACGTTATTGGTTTAAGGTTTCTGGTTTAAGGTTAAAAACTCTCAACTATAAAACCAACTTAAAACGTTAAACCTTAAACCTTAATTCGTCCATGCCTCAATACCACACACTCGGCAAAATCCCGCCCAAGCGACATACGCAATTTCGCAAGCCGGATGGAAAACTATATGCCGAAGAACTGTTTTCCACTCATGGTTTTTCAAATGTGTATTCACTGCTTTATCATTGCCATGCGCCAACGATGATAAAAGAAATGGGTGAACCTTTTTCGCGCGAGCCTAAGATTGCTTCTCAGCGTTCATTGAAACACCAGAGCTTTCGCGGATTCAATGCAGTACCCGAAGATGATTACATCAAAAGCAAAAAACCCGTTCTTGTAAATAACGATTTGCATATTTCAGTTGCCGCGCCAAGAAAATCCATTACTGATTATTTTCTCAAAAATGCCGATGCCGATGAAATGATTTTCGTTCACGAAGGAAGCGGAACCATTCACACTATTTACGGAAGCATGGATTTTCGCTACGGAGATTATATAGTTATACCAAGAGGAACAATTTATCAGTTGCATTTCAACGATGAAAACAATCGGTTGCTTGTAGTGGATTCATTTAGTCCTATAGAAGTTCCCAAACGTTACCGCAATGAATATGGGCAGTTGGAAGAACATGCGCCTTACTGCGAGCGCGACATCCGCAAGCCGCAGAATTTGCAAACGCATGACGAAACCGGTGAATTCAAAGTGATGATCAAAAAGCAAAACCTTGTATATCCTTATATTTACGCAACACATCCTTTTGATGCTATAGGCTGGGACGGCAATTGCTACCCGTGGATTTTTTCTATACACGATTTTGAACCCATCACAGGAAGAATTCACATGCCCCCTCCTACTCACCAGACTTTTGAAGCACATAATTTTGTAGTCTGTTCTTTTGTTCCTCGATTGTTTGACTATCATCCGCTATCAGTTCCTGTTCCTTATAATCATAGTAATATAGATAGTGACGAAGTGCTTTACTATGTTGATGGCGATTTCATGAGCCGCAAACATGTTGAGCGCGGACAAATTACTTTGCATCCGGGAGGCATTCCTCACGGACCACATCCCGGAACAGTTGAAAAAAGTCTCGGTGCAAAAGAAACAAAAGAATTGGCTGTGATGATAGATACGTTCAAACCCCTTTGGCTTACCGAAGATGCTTTGAAACTTACGATTGATGATTATTATAAATCGTGGCTTGAATAATAAAAAATAAATCAGACCAACAACTTCTGCTTTTTAAATGAAACAAATTTACAAGTCCCTCAATCTGAAAATATTTTTATAGTTTTACCTGCCGATAAATAAAATCGTAAATCGTAAATCGTAAATCCCAAATCAAAATATGCCATCCGTTTGTTTCTATTTCCAGGTTCATCAACCTTTCCGCATCAGGCGGTATTCTTTTTTTGACATTGGTAACGATCCTTTTTATGAGGATGATGAAAAAAACAGGGCAGTGCTGAATAAGGTTTCTGATAAATGTTATATCAAGACAAATAATAAAATGCTGGAACTGATCAAACGGCATAAAGGAAAATTCAGGATCAGTTATTCATTGAGCGGAACTGCGATTGAGCAATTTGAAATGTATCGCCCTGATGTGCTGGAATCTTTTGCTGCTCTTGCAAAAACAGGCTGCGTTGAATTCCTTTCAGAAACATATTATCATTCTCTTGCTTATGTTGCCTCCCGGGGCGAAAAAGAATTTAAGCAGTTAGCTTCGCCAAAAGAATTTGTAAGACAGATAGAAAAGCATGCCGAAAAAATAAAAAAACATTTCGGACAGGTTCCAAAAGTTTTCCGCAATACTGAATTAATTTACCGTAATGACCTTGCCGCTTTTGTCGAAAAAATGGGATACAAAGGAATTTTATGCGAAGGTGTTGACCGGCTTCTCGGAACCCGCACTCCTAACTTTGTTTACAAACCAAAAGGAACAAAAAAAATAAAAGCATTATTAAAAAATTATAGTCTGAGTGATGATATTGCTTTTCGCTTTTCCGATCAGAAGTGGTCGGAATGGCCCCTCAAAGCGGATACGTTTGCTTCATGGGTTCACAGAGTTGCCGGAAACGGTGAAGTGGTAAATCTTTTTATGGATTATGAAACATTCGGGGAACATCAATGGGAGAGTACAGGAATTTTTGATTTCTTAGATCACCTGCCTGCTGAAATCATGAAGCATAAAGATTTTAATTTTATGACTCCTTCAGAAGTGATTGACGCCTATCCTGCACGCGATGAATATGATTGTCCTGATTTTACTTCCTGGGCGGATGCCGAACGTGACCTTTCAGCATGGCTGAGCAACAGCATTGAAAAAGAAGCTATGAGCAGAATTTATTCTTTGGAAAAAAAGGTGATGGATACCGGCAATAAGGATTTGATTGATACCTGGGGCAAATTGCAAACGAGTGATCATTTTTATTATATGTGCACCAAATTCTGGAGCGATGGTGATGTGCATAAATATTTCAGCCCGTATGATTCGCCTTATGAAGCCTACATTTATTTTATGAATGTATTCAGCGATTTTGAAATGAAGCTGAACAAATTAAGCACTGGCGTAAAAGTGAAAAAGAAGGTTGTTAAGAAAGAGAAGGTGATGTGATAAGAAGTTTAAATTACCCATTACCAATTTTTAACTTGTCTCTGTTCATTGACCTCTGACCTTTTTTAAGTTGAATCAAACAGGTAAGTATATTTTTTTAGTTGGCAGTATCATCATGGCGATGGGTGCTGTTGTTTGGTTAGTGGGAAATAAGATCAGCTGGTTTGGAAATCTTCCCGGTGATGTAAGGGTTGAAAAAGAAAATTTCAAATTTTATTTTCCGTTCACTTCAATGATTTTATTAAGCGTTGCGCTGAGCTTTCTGATATGGGTTTGCAAAAAAATATTTTCTTAATGCAAAAAAAATCCTGTAAGTTTGTCTGTTCCGAATTTTAATAATCCTCATATACCTTGAAAAAATTAATTCCTTTATTTTTTATTTTATTCAGCTTATTACTTAGTTGCAAAAATTATAAAGAAGAATTTGCCCAGGTGAGCCTTGAACGCGACTCATTGATTTATGCAGCTGATCTGAAGGACTCTTCATTGCGTTTGTTCATGAAAGCATTTGATGAAATAGAAGCAAATCTTGATACCATTACCCAAAAGCAAAAAGCTCTTGAAAAGGATTCTTTGCAAATCGCTGAAATAAAAACTGACCAACGCGATCGCATTAATGATGACATAGCTATCATTAACAGAATGCTCGAAAGGAACAGGAAACTGATAAGTGATTTGCAACAGCAAAATAAATTAAAAAATAACCGCATTGCCGAATTTCAGGTTCTTGCTGACAATCTAAGACAGCAGGTAGAATCAAAAGAAGCTGAATTGATTCCGTTAAAAGCGCAGCTTGATGAGAAGCAGCAACACCTCGAAACTTTGAAATTGCAAACCGATTCAATCACTACAAATAATTCCTCGTTAGAAAATCAACTGAAAGAAAAAATTGAAAAGCTCAACACTGCCTACTATATTATTGACAACATTAAAACATTACGCTCCTACAATATATTAGATTCCAAAGGAGGATTTCTTGGAATAGGTAAAAACCAACTGCTGAAACAGGATTTTAAAACAGACAATTTTACGAAAATAAATATTGAAGAGACAACTTCTATTCCGCTTGACTGCAAAGAAGCAAAAATCATTACCAACCATCCTTCTGATTCTTATACGTTCGTAAAAGAAGGTGATATTATTAAATCAATCAGCATTAAAGATTTTGATAAATTCTGGGGCGCTTCAAAGTATCTGGTAATAGCAAAAAACTAAATAGAAATCAGAAGTTGGATGTTAGAAGTTAGAAGTTAGAAGTTGGAAATTGATGATTGGAAAGCGGAGATTGAAATTTGAAACTTTATCAAATCATTTCCATGGAATCATTATTCACAATTGCCTGCGCTTTCCCTTTAAATATATAATTTATGAAAGGTGTATTCTGCGATTTGGATCTGATGTGATCTTTTGTAAATATCCACTCTGCTTCAGGATTGAACAAAGTGAGATTTGCAACAGCACCTTCTTTAATTTCAGGGACCCTGATATTTAAAATTTCTCTCGGTTTAGTAGTAAATTTTTCAATGATCTGTTCAACAGAAAGTTTTTTATTCAATTGAGTATTCGCAGCAGCGAAAGCAGTTTCCATTCCTATGATTCCGTAATCAGCAAATTCAAATTCTACATTTTTTGATTCAATGTCTCCGGGGGAATGATCGGAACAGATTGCATCAATTGTTCCGTCTTCCAAAGCTTTTATTAATTCTTTAATATCATTTTTTGTTCTGAAAGGCGGCTTTACTTTGTAGTTGCTGTCATAATCATGAAGTGCTGCATCATCAAAACAAAGCTGGTGTGAACAAACTTCAGCAGTCACTTTTAATCCTTGCTTTTTTGCTTTGCGAATCAAATCAACAGCACCGGCAGATGAGATAGTTGAGAAATGAATTTTAGCATCTGCATACTCGCATAATTTTAAATCACGCTGCACAGCGACTTCTTCTGCCATAGCGGGTGAGCCTTTCATTCCGAAGTAAACACTGTTGACACTTTCATTCATCAGGTTTTTTCCTGAAATATTTTTTTCATCCGCAAAGCTGATGATGAGCGAATCAATATTTTTTGAATATTGCAAAGCCCGCAGCATTAATCCCGAATCCATCACTGAACGTTTATCGTCTGTAAATGCAACAGCGCCTGCTTGTTTCATATCATACATTTCCGATAAATCTTTTCCTTCACGATTCACAGATAATGCACCCACAGGAAAAATATCCACCATATTATTTTTACTTTTATTGAGAATGTATTCAACATCTGCCTTTGTTTGTAATGTCGGATTTGTGGAAGGCATTAATGCAACACCTGTGAATCCTCCTGCTTTGGCTGCTGCAATTCCTGAAAAAATATCTTCTTTCATCTCATGGCCCGGATCACGAAAATTTGCTTTCATATCAAACCAGCCAATGGAAACACAACTCCCCTTCTGATCAAAAACTTTTACATTTTTCCCGACTTCTTTTTCATTAATCCTGTCAGCAATTTTTTCAATGACTCCGCCTTTGATAAAAATGTCTTTTACTTTTCCATTCAATGCGGAATTTTTATGAATGATCTTGATTGATTTAATTAGAAGATTCATTTTTTGTTTTCGAATATTAAATGTTGATTCGTAATTCGTATAAGATTATTTATTCGACCCATTTATTTCAGAAACTTCAACAACAATATTTCAATTGCAAGAAATATTAAGACCATCACAATGCCCCATTTCCATAAACGTATTCCTTCGTTGAGTTCCATTAACTGAGCTGTAATTCCTTTTGATGTTACTTCAAACAATTTCAGGTTTGACAAATGATTTTCATCAATAATTTTTGTGATTTCATCCTTATTGTAAAATGACATAACCGATTCTTTCCGGTCATAATCAAATGAAACAATTCCTGAAAGTTTATTTTTAAAAAGCAAATCATAATTTCCCGATTCCTTCACCTGGTCGCGGAAAAAAAGATTGATATAATTAGTTCCGCTTCTTTGTTCGGGAATGATGTCGAATTTTTTTCCTGTATTTACAAGATGAAAAACTTCTTCACCTGAAATATTATTTTCTGCAACTTCGTAGCCATTATCTCTGCCAATGATATTAAAAAGGTTTTGTTCCTGTTCGCTAAGCAAAGCGATTTTGTATAACGTTGGAACAAACACCGCATGTTTTACAAAGTTGGTGAACGAAGCTGACAGCGGGACTGCGAAAAGATAAATTTTTCCTTTGCCGGATTCAAATTTACTCAGGAACGAACCGCCTCCCTGTAATTTCATAATCACTTCGCGGTTCGAATGAGAGCTTCCTGAAAACTCGTAATGTTTCAGCACTAAAGGCAAATCAATATTTTCATTGCGTTTTTGTTTTTCGTCAAACACATTTTGATAAACGGCACTTTCTGTACTCAGGCGATCCACTTTATCTGCGTTGTTATTAATTGCGGTGTATGTATCTGCATTGAGGGAAAGTAAAAATGTCTGATAACTGTTCTGATCAATAGCGGAGTCAGGAAAAACAACAAGCGTTCCTCCGTTTGAAACATATTTTTTCAGTTCACTTGCAAGACCGGATGAAACAGTATTTAATTCATTCAGAATAACAACATTGTTCCTTGGCAAAGTCGCGTAATCAATTTGTTCAGCGTTTGAATTATTCAGAATAAAATAATTTTCGCTGCTGAATAATGCTTTGATGTAAGGGCTTTCCGCTTTTTTATTGATGCACAGCAATTGTAAATTCTGCTTCACTTCAAAAGAGAAATACCATGTATCATCAAAAGTAATCGGGTGATCATTGATGCTTAGCTCCGCTTTTTGCCAGCCGTTTTCTGATAATGTAAAATTTAATTTGGTATCAACTGTTGAATTGGCTTTTGAAACAACTCCCGCAAGTGATTTTTGATTTCCGTTAATTGTAAGTTTTAAAGAAACATTTTCCAAGTCGTTTTCAGAACTGTTTTTTATCCGGACATTTAACTCGCACGGTTTGTTAACCTGAATTACCGGAGAAGTAAACCAGCAGGAATCAATAAAAATATTTGCAGTCGCCTGTTCATTCAGAGGAATAAGGTTTACGGTGGTGGAAGTGTCAGCATGTAAATCCTTTATATCTGCCGAAGTCTTTTGATAATCTGAAAGCAAATAAATCAGCTTTGATTTTGCTCCTGAATTATTCAAAGCATCGGTTTGCCGTGAAATGATTTCAGATAATTTTTTTGTTGCAGGACTTGTTTTTACTTGGTCAATAAGATCAAGAAATTCTTCACGGTTCATCAGGCGCTGATGGCGCGCTTCAAAATCATTAGTGAGCACTTGAAAATTATCGGAAGGCTTGTATGCCATTGCAATTTCCCGAGCTTTCTTTTTTGCTTCGTCAAGCAGCGTTCCTTCGCGAACCACTGACTCCATGCTGAAAGAGTTGTCAATATAAATACTTACAGTTTTATCATTTGAAATGATATTTTTATTTCCAACAGGAATAAACGGTTGTGCAAAAGCAAAAACAAGAAAAGAAATTGCAAGTATCCGTGACAAAAGAACCAGTAAGTGCTTCAGCTTTGAACGCGAAGTGGTTTCTTCCTTAATGTCTTTCAGGAATTTTACATTGGTAAAATAGATTTTTTTAAACCTTCTGAAATTAAAAAGATGAATGATGATGGGAACAGCAACAAGTAAAAGTGCGAAGAGGAATTCGGGATATACGAAGTGCATTAGAAAGTTTAGAGTTTGAAGTTTAAAGTTTAAAGTTTTAGTCCACTGACTTTAAACTTTAAACTTTAAACCTTAAACTGTTTTCTCAGCGCCAAAGATAGAGATTCAAAAGCTATTCTTCCGGTGAAGAAAAGAAAAACGATAACAGAAAAATTTAAAATGTGAAATCAACTCCTATTCCAAATGACGATATGCTATTGTTGATTTTTACATCTGTTGGAATTGCAATGGCAGTTACAGTTCTGTCCTTTGAAAACATTGCCTGTAAAAATCCTAAATTCACTTTTATTTTATCGGTAACACTCATAGCAACACCTGTATTAATGGAGAAATTGCTTTCCTGCACTATTTCGAACGCACCTAAATGCGTGTAATATCCGTTACGGTCTTTATAATTATTATTTGTATAAACACCACCTAAGCTGAATGTAACTTTTGGAAGAACTTTATATTCGAAAGCCAAAGAAGAAGTAGATGCATTACCTGCAAGCTCCGATAAAGAAACTTCTTCGCCAGTGAATGTGGTTCCCCAGTCAGCCTGAGTCTGGAAATAATAATTGACATCAGAAAGCATTTTAAATTTTTCGTTTACTGAATAAGCGACTCCGAAACCTGCAACAGCCGGAAGGTCTCTGCGATTTTTATCTCCATCAACAGTTAATCCGAAATCATCCGTTTTGATTTGTGTTGTTTCAAAATCTAATTTTACTTTTGATTCATATCGGAAAGATAAATTCAAAGAAGAAACAGGCATGATATTAAACCCACCGACAAAACCAATGCCTGATGCTTTGTCTTCGTTGTTTAATGATAAAGAATAATCAGGAAGTTGCTGAGTCATATCAACAAGTGTGGTACCTGCCTCCGTTTTATTTTTTGCCGAAATATTTCTGATGGATATTCCGAATGAGAACATATCATTCACTTTGTAAGAACCACCAATTGCTTCGGCAAGATAAAAAGACGAGGCTCTTAAATAAGCATTTGTATAACCTTGGTATGCTCCGCCTGTTGCTGCAAGTGTACCAAATGAAACCATATCCGTTGAAATAGAACCGGTGGGATAGTTTGCACTTGCTCCGCCTCCGGCAATATAAACACCTCCAAATAAAGCCCAGTTATTTTTATTGTAACTCAAATACATATTAGGAACAAAAAGATCGTTGCCATCCTGCTGATATTTTGTTGTCCCTAAACCCATATCATACTCATGCGAAGGTCTTCGTATAAAAGATTGGTTTCCGATGTTAACGTGAAATCCGCTCGTAAGCTTGGCAACACCTCCAGGATTATAAGCCATTATATCCGTTCCATCCGTTGCGGCATTTCTTGCACCGCTTCTGATCCACTCGGGACTAAGGTTGGTAAGGTTGTCAATTTGTGCGCTTGCAGAAGAAACTGCAAATGCAAACAGTAATGTTAAAAAATTAAAAATGTTCTTCTTCATGGTGTATGTTTTTAGATTGAATGATGTGCTATACGAAAATAGCTGAAAAAAGTTATTCATTAAAAAAAATTTGAAAGATCCGGGCCGTAAAAATATTATGGGCTCAATAAATTACTTTTGCAGGTATGAAATATCATATTGGTGATAAGGTAAGTTTCCTCAATGAAAAGCTTTCCGGCAAGGTCACACAGATCATTGATGATTCGATTTGTAAAGTGGAAACGGATGATGGATTTGAAATTGATGCTGTTGAAAAAGAATTAGTGCTGATCAGTAAAGCGGAATCATCAGAACTACCGTCATCAATTGAAATTATTCAGCCGTTGTTTGAACCCATTGTACATTTAACTTCTGATTTATTTTCACTGCTCGAAAATGATGCAGTTCATTTTGTTGCCATGCCTGCCGAAGATATGCAAGTGCTGACAGGCACTATAAATTTCTACCTCTTCAACAAAACTGATTTCGTGCTGTTGTTTTCGCTGTCGGCAAAAATTAAAAATAAATCTTTTGGCATTGCGCACGGAGTCATTCAACCGCAATCGGAGTTTTTGCTCGTTAATAAAAAAAGGCATGACCTTATTGACTGGCAAAATTTTATTGTGCAGGCTGTGCTATTTATGAAGGAGGAGCACAAAACAGGCTCCCCGATTAATAAAGAATTACCTGTTCTTCTTCCTGATTTGAAAGCGGAATTTAATCAATTAAAAGGAACGTCATCTTATTCCAAAACAATAAAGCTGGCTGCAGCAGGAAAAGAACCGGACATTGATATGGAAGAATTGAAAAAAAAATTTGCAAAAGACCAGTCAACTCCTAATAAAGGAGAAGCAGGAGAAAACAAATTGGCAAAAGAAAAAATTCCTGCAAGACAATCTCCTCCTTCACATGACAGCGATTTTTTGAGAGCCATTATCCGCAATGAAGCAGAAGTGGATTTGCATATTCAACACCTGGTGGATAAATACAAAAATCTTTCAAATGCTGATATGATGCATGTTCAATTAACAAAGTTCCGCAAGGAAATGGATCATGCTATCAAGAACCATTATCATAAAATTATTTTTATTCATGGAGTGGGCAACGGAGTTTTGCGTGCGGAAATCATTCGGGAACTCAGAGCTTATTCTGGTGTTCGTTACATTGATGCCCCTTTTGAAAAATACGGATACGGTGCCACAGAAGTGATTTTGATTTAAGAGAAGAAATCGAATTTGTTAATGTATGCCATTTGCAGCTAAATACCGCTCTGCATCAATAGCTGCCATGCAACCCGTTCCGGCTGCTGTTACCGCTTGCCTATAGACATGATCCTGTGCATCACCACAGGCAAAAACGCCCTCCACATTTGTTAATGACGTTCCGGGAACGGTTTTTATATAACCGGTTTCGTCCATATCAATCCAGGGTTTAAAAATATCGGTGTTGGGCTTGTGGCCTATGGCAACAAAAAAACCTGTTACATCAATTTTTGTTTCATTATTGGTTTTGCTGTTGAAAATACGCGCACCTTTAACCGTTTTATCACCGAGAATTTCTTTGGTTTCGCTGTTCCATAACAACTCAATGTTGGATGTATTTTCAACGCGGTGCTGCATGGCTTTTGAAGCGCGCATTTCACCTTTATCTTTTCTTACGATCATATAAACTTTGCGGCAAAGTTTGGCAAGGTAGGTTGCTTCCTCAGCAGCAGTATCCCCTGCTCCTACTATTGCCACATCCTGTCCCCTGAAAAAATATCCGTCACACACAGCACAGGCTGAAACTCCGAACCCATTTAACCGTTCCTCTGATTCCAGGCCGATCCATTTTGCCGAAGCGCCTGTTGCAATAATGACTGCATCGGCAGTAATGGTTTTTGAACCGTCAATAATTACCTGGTGCTTTGAACCGGAAAAATCAACTGCTGTTGCATACCCCCAGCGTATATCAGTGCCAAAACGGGCTGCCTGCTTTTTGAAATCTTCCATCATTTCAGGTCCCATCGTTCCGTTGGGGTAACCGGGATAATTTTCAACTTCAGTGGTAATGGTCAATTGTCCGCCCGGCTGCAGACCTTCGTACAATACAGGCTTTAAGTCAGCACGGGCTGCATAAATGGCTGCGGTATAACCGGCAGGCCCCGAACCAATAATTAAACATTTTACATGCTCTGTTTCTTCCGACATATTTTTTACTTGCTAAAAAAGAAACGCAAAATTAGAGTTTTGAATTGAAGTTTAGATACACCTGTTTTGAGTTAAGCAACAGAATAAGTTTTCTTTGTAAAACTTTGCGGACTTTATTGTTAAATAACTCTTCTACCCAAAAGAACACTATGTTCTAATTAAGGCATTACAGTTTTTCGCTGTTCTTGCAACTTTCATTTGATCGCCCTACTTTTGCGCTCCAAAATTTTAAACATCAAACAACAAGTGGCTACAAACAAAACTTTTACCATGATCAAACCCGATGCCACTTTGGCCGGGCATACAGGAGCAATTTTAGACAAAATAATCAAAGCCGGTTTTAGGATTGTTGCAATGAAAAACACGCGACTCACTGCTGAAAGCGCAGGAAAATTTTATGCAATTCATCGCGAACGTCCTTTTTACAATGATCTTGTAAAATACATGTCTTCAGGAACTATTGTCGCAGCTATTCTCGAAAAAGAAAATGCTGTGGAAGATTTCAGAACCTTAATCGGGGCAACAGATCCTGCCAAAGCCGCACCCGGAACCATACGGAATCTTTTTGCAAAATCCATTGATGCAAATGCAGTTCATGGATCAGACAGCAATGAGAATGCTGCTATTGAAGGAGGATTTTTCTTCTCTGCATTAGAGCAGTTTTAGTTTTTTTTTTGAAGATGGTGCTAAAATTCAAAAGCCCCTCACGGCAACTACCGGAAGGGCTTTTGAGCAATTAACCTCAGAAATATTATTCAACCACAACTTTGATCTTTTGAATATCGCCTGAGAAATTTGCTATCATAAGGTAAATACCTTTTGAAAGATGGCTCAGATCAACTTCGTATTTATTCACACCTGCAGTTGCAGAAAGGTTGTTGTTAAGCACTACTCTTCCTGAAATATCTGTCATGGTAAGAACAACACCTGAACTATGTTTTGCGTCAATGCTTACCGTAATCATATTATGAGCCGGGTTCGGAGCCACAGCCAGTTGGTTACCGCCACTGCTGACTGTCGACTGATTTTCTTCCCTGCAGCCTGCTGAATTTATATGAAGAGTACGGTTACCGCTTGCACCGCATGAATTGTATGCTCTCACCTGAAGAATTACGTGTGACGCGTTCGTAATCACATCCACGTTATTGCTTCCCTGTCCTGCATCAATGCTTCCATAAGTAATCGTCCAATTATAAGCAGGAACCGGTGAAACTGTTGCAACACTTGCATTAACAGTTTGACCTACGCACCATGCTGACGGATTTACAGTGATATTTCCCGGAGTTGACGGTGCGCCTGTAATACTAAGTGATCGTATTCCGCTGTTTCCGGGAGTACATGAGTTGGTAATAGCTGTTACGGCAACAGTACCTGTTGTAAAACCATTGGGAACAGTAAACTGAATTGAAGTTGAACCCTGACCAATGAAATTAGTTGCACCTGCGGGTATCGTCCAATTATAACCTGTAGCACCAGCCACATTATTAATCGAATATTGAACAGTAGAATTGCAAACGCTTCCTGATGGTCCGCTGATGTTACCGGGAGTTGGAGGAATATTTGAACCTACTGACTTATTTCTTCCTGCACTTTGCACACCACATGCGCTTACTCCATACACATAAATTTGAGGTGCACCGGAATAAGCAGATGGAAAATTCACATGAATTGAATTACTGTAAGGAGGAGTTTCCACAATAGAAGTTCCGGATGGAGTCGTCCAGTTATAACCTACAGCACCGGAAACCGGGTTTACTGAATAAGCCACATTAGTTGAACCGGGACAAACTTTTGAAGGTCCGTTAATAGCTGAAGGCAAAGCAGTAGCATTAGAAATTGCCAGGCATCGTGGTGCACTGGTAGAAGAACCCCCGCAGGATAAGGCTGCAGTTACACACAATTGACCTGAAGTGAATGCAGGGAAATTTACTGAAACATTATTAGTTCCCTGACCTGAAAATGTTGCTCCGGCTACAGAGAATGTCCAGTTATAAACTGCTGTACTCAGCATATTGACCACACTATAATTCACTCCTGTTTGATTGGAGCAGGCGACAGATGAACCGGAAATATTACCTGGTGTGCCCATTATGCCTCTGACCCATTTGTAAAAATACGCTGAAGTTGCACAGGAATTTGAAATTTCAACCCCTACATTGTAACCTGAAGCACCTATTAATGAACCGAACTCTGCATATACAATATTTCCGGTTGTAGTAAAAGGTCCGCTCACAAATGGTCCATTAACATTATCACTGAATTTTACGACAGATAAATTGATACCAGTATTCCAGATGTAATCAAAACTGTATGCATTCGAAATATTAGCTGTCAATTGAACAATTGTTCCATTGCAAGCTTCAGATGCACCGGATATAGATGTTATCATAAATTGATCAGGAATTGGATTTACAACCACTGATGCTGAGCCTGAAACTGAACCCGAACAAACAGCATCATTAAATGATGTAAAAGTGAAAGTATGGCTTCCTATTGACGGAGCTGGGATAGTAATATCTTCAGGATTGTTTGAAGTGCTTCCTGAAATAGTTTGCGATCCGTCAGAAATTATATAGTTAAATGGCGCTGTTCCGGTAAATACTACGTGAACAGTTGAATTATTACCTGAGCATATAGTATTGCTTCCGCTGATAATTGCTGTTGCAAAAGGACTAACGGTTACAGTAGCCGAACATGCGCTGAAATTTCCTGTGGCATCGTAAGCGGTAAGCGTAATCGCATTAGCACCTAAGTTTGAACAGTTAAAAGAGTTTTGCGAAATGGTGAAATGATCAACTGCACAATTATCGCTGCTACCGTTATTTAACTGTGCTGCTGTAATGCTTGCATTTCCTGTATTATCCAAAGTCAAATTTATACTTTGGCAAACGGTAACGGGAGCTTCATTGTCAGCAACAGTAATAATAAATGAACAGCTTCTTGAATTATTCGAAGGATCAACGGCTGAGTAATTTACAGCGGTAGTTCCGACAGGGAATAAATCACCCGGATAATAATTGTTTGAAACTAATGCCGAACAGTTATCAGAAGCAACCGGTGCTGTCCAGCTTACATGAGCGCCACATACTCCGGCTTCATTATTAATATTGATATTTGAAGGACAACCTGAGAAAGAAGGATTTTCGTTGTCAGTCACTATTACATTAAATGTTGCTTGTGCAGTTTCACAGTTATTTACTGCAGTTGCAGTGACAGTTGTTGTACCAACGCTGAAGTTTCCTGCCGGAGGAGTGAATGTTACTGAAGGAGCAGGTGAACCTAAAGAAGATATTTGTGCAAGTAAATCAGCATTTGAAATCACGACAGTGCAGCTTCCTGAAGTGTTTACAGAAAGATTTCCGTTGCTGCTGATTGCTGAAGCGGTGTTTACAACAAGAGTTGCGTTATTCGAACTAACCGAAGGTGTACATGTACCGCTTACTAAGCAATTGTAATCTGAAGCAGCATCACCTACAGCAACTCCTGTAATAGTAAGTATAGCAGAAGTTGCACCTGAAACGGTGCCACCGTTAGTGATGTTAACTGTTCCTTTTCTCCATTGATACGATATGCCTGTTCCGCTTGCGGTAACTGAGAAAGAAGCATTGCCTCCTTCGCAAACAATAACATTTGAAGGCTGTCCGGAAATTGAAGGAAGCGTATTAACAGTTAAAGAAGCATTGTTTGAAGTACTTGTACACGTTCCGCTGACAACACAATTATAGTTTGCAGCTGCATCTCCTGAAATAACTCCTGTAATAGATAATGTTGCTGAAGTAGCACCTGATACCGTTCCACCGTTAAAAATATTAATAGTTCCTTTTCTCCATTGATATGTCAATCCTGTTCCACTTACAGTAACTGAGAAAGAAGCATTACCTCCTGCACATACAGTCATATTGGATGGTCCTGAAATTGAAGGAAGCGCATCAACAGTTAAAGAAGCATTGTTTGAAGTAACGGAAGGTGTGCATATGCCGTTTACAACGCAATTATAATCTGCAGCGGCATCACCCGCAACAACACCTATAATAGTAAGAGTTGCTGATGTGGCACCAGAGAATTTACCACCGTTAGAAAGATTAGCAACTCCTTTTCTCCACTGGTAAGTTAATCCTGTTCCACTTGATGTTACTGAAAAAGAAGCATTGCCTCCATCGCAAACTGTAACATTGGAAGGTTGTCCTGAAATGGCAGGGGCTGTGTTAATGGTAACTGTTACACTGCCTGTCATTGTGGAGGTGCATGTTGCATCCACTGTGTTGATTGCACTCACTGTATAAGAACCGGCAACAGTTTGATTTCCGAATGATATGGCACTTCCGGTTCCTGCAACAGGTGAACCGGTACTGACTCCGCCAACTTTTAACTGATAGCTAAATCCCAATTGTGAATTGCTTAATCCGACTGCCACACCGCTTCCTCCTGAACAATACGATCCTCCACCGGTAACACTGTATGCTGTGGAATTAGAACAATTGCCAAATACACCTGCATCAAAATTTGGTGTTCCGGGAAGTGCATTTCCGCTGCTGTTAAAATCGTACACTCTTACAAGATAAGTTTGTCCCACTGTTAAACCTGCCGGAACAGCGGTTTCAGTGCCTCCTGCGATATTAGCGTCAGCGCAGCCGATATTAGAACCGTTGCATGAGCCCGATCGAACATCAATAACGGCATCAAATGACCCGGATGGAACTATTCTGACAGAAGCAGTGGTTGCTTTGGCAACAAAGCTGAACCATACATCAAGCGCTGATGAACTTGTAAATCCGCTGCATGTTAGTGGTGCCAGCGATTGAGTGGCATTTCCAACAGCATATGTTGTTACTGAATAAGAATTTGTTTGAGTTAATGAAAAAGCATTTGCACATGCATCAGGAGCTACATTAAAGACACCAACAGTTCCTGAAAGATTACCAGAGGTTCCTGAAACACGAACTACCCTTATTTTATAGGAAGTTCCTGAAATGGTTGCAACAACAATCGTTTCGTCACCTGAAGATCCGGTATTATTAGCACAGGCGACCTGAGTTAAAGTGCCGCAAGCGCCCGAATAGACATAAAGCGCGGCATCCCTGTTAGATCCGTTGGTGAAATGAATTTCAGTGGATGAAGATAAAGCAGTAAACCAAAGCCAGCCATCCTGCGCAGCTGCACCGCAACTGCCGGAAACTGTGGGATCGTTGACAGTCCCATCATTGTAGTTGAGTGATCCGGTCGTAGTTCCGACCGTTACCTGCTGCGCAGCAGCACTGGAACATGAACCTGATACGGATTGTGCTTTTACTGTGTATCCTCCTGTAATAAGGAGTAATATCATGAGTGTTAATTTGATAATCCCATTTTGTTTGTACATTTTATCTTTCATTTTTTATAGTTTTTTAATGTGCCACAATTATAAGTTCAGGTATGTCTGTAACCCTCCTTTTTTATGTAAAATGAAACCCCTAATTGGGTTAACGGGATAAATTGATGGGTGAAAATAAAAACAGGGCTATCTCTAATAAATATTAATATTTAACTTTAAATATACTATTTTATAATGTTGATTATAAATTCAATATGTATGGATATTAATTTTAATTCGATATTTGATTATTCAAGGACAACATTAAAGTTGGTAGTAGCATAAAAATGGATTACCACGAAGCAATCAAAAAGAACCGTATTGCTCTTTCAAATATACCCCAACCACCGAAACAAATTAAAAGAAAAAGCAACCATACAGTAGCTTTCAGAGCAATCTTAGAGGTGTTACTGATGTCAAATTTTTCCTCTTTAGACTTCAAAATTTATTCTCCTAATGGAACCTGCTCACCAACAAATGAAACTGACCCAAATAAAATTATTGCAATTCCTTTTTCGGACTTACAGTCGGATGACACTTTTTCAGATGCAATTAAAGCAGG
>JBDSOU010000167.1:0-15998 GCA_039914625.1 Bacteroidia bacterium
AGAAGCTCTTATTTTTTCTTGCCAACAAACACCCGCTAAAATACAGCAAAGACACCCTATCTTAAATACAATTTTCAGTATTTATACCTCTTTCAGGCGATTTCTTTTTTGAAGTGTCGAAAACAGGACACATTTGCGAACATTTTTACGTTTGTCAGTTAACCGAAATAACTTTGGATTTGATGAAATAAGCGAAATGGTTTCTTCAAGTTTCGTATAAAATTTTTTTATTTCTTTTTCAGTCCATGTATTTTCCAGGTAAGTTATAATTTGCAGCAGGTTGAATTTTGCCTCATCAGTCCAAATAATTTTATAACCACTTTTCATATTTTTTTCTTATTTCGGAATGAGGAGTTGTCCTTCCATTTTCAACATCTTTTAATCCCCTGTCAATTGATTCTTTTTCAGCTTCTGAAATGGTGTCCCACCAATCAGCAGAATCGGAAATATTTTCTTTTAAATATTTTAACTTTTCAATTATTGTTTTGTCCTGTAGCGCAACAAGCCA
This sequence comes from Bacteroidia bacterium, assembly GCA_039914625.1. Classification (GTDB taxonomy): domain Bacteria; phylum Bacteroidota; class Bacteroidia; order AKYH767-A; family OLB10; genus DATEMK01. Next base: position 509 of record JBDSOU010000167.1, read on the forward strand.
TTCAATTAATTTTAATTTTTCTGATTGTATATTCATAACGATTTCTTTTTTCAAAACTATAAAATTCCTGTCAATTTTTAAATAAGCAGATTCATTACTTTTGCTCATCAATTGAAAATCATGTTGAAGCAACTTTCACTTATTATTTTATTTTTCACATTACTTTTTTCTGCCTGCAAGAAAGAAAATGATTTTACTTCTGTGAAAGTAACTTATTATGTAAAAATTGCAGACAGCAACTCTGTGAACATTTCGTACAATTCAGATTATTATTTTGACAGTGGCTCACGTAAAACCGTTTCTTATACAAGCACTGGCGGATTTTGGGTTGCTTCCCACATTGTTAACAAGCAGGAAGATTACTACATTCATGTGGATTATGTAAACACTTTGAAGACAGATTCTAATTTCCAGGTGAAAGTTATTTTTAATGACACGCTTGTGAAAGATTCTGCAGCTTACAATAAAGTTGTTACTCCCGTTGAATTAAGCGGAACTGTAACGAATTAATTCTTTTTTTTGCTGTTTTCAATAGTAATCTTACCTTAGCCCGCCTAATTCTTAATCTTCTTAATCTCTAACCATTAATCACTATGAAAAAAATCATCACTATCATTATTTTTATTTGCTCATTGTTAAATGTAAAAGCAAATAACGATTCTAACGATTCATTGCCATCGGATTCTGCAAGTACTGCTTTATCCAATCTGATTGCTCACTTAGACAGCATCATCAATTCATTTGATTACAAAAAGGGAACAATTAATCTCAAAGATGGCCTTGCCACCATTAATGTCCCTGATAGCTTTTCTTTTCTCAATGCCGGTGATGCTCAAAAGCTGCTGACAGATCTTTGGGAAAACCCTAAAGACGAAACTGTTTTAGGAATGTTTGTTTCTGACAGCCACAGTCTTTTAAGCTCCGATGCATGGGGAGTGATAGTAACTTATGAGGAAGACGGGTATGTGAAAGATGATGATGCTGCTGATATTAAATATGATGATCTTTTGAAGACCATGAAGGAACAATCAGAAGTAGCCAATGCTGAAAGAGTGAAAGAGGGCTATCCTGAAATACATCTTACAGGATGGGCGCGCGAACCGTTTTACGATAAAAAAAATCATAAGCTCCATTGGGCAAAGGAGCTGCAATTCGGAACGGACAGCAGCCATACGCTGAATTATAATATCCGGATGCTGGGAAGAAAAGGAGTGCTTGTTTTGAATATAGTTTCAGGCATGGACATGATGCCGGAAGTGAAGAAAAACGTTGATAAAATTTTAGCAAGCACAGATTTTAATAAAGGCAACCGTTATGAAGATTTCGATTCAGGCATTGATAAAGTGGCGGAATATGGCATTGGCGGACTGATTGTTGGCGGCATTCTTGCTAAAGCCGGGCTGTTTGCTAAATTAGGGATCATACTTTTAAAAGCGTGGAAATTTATTGCACTCGGTGTTGTCGGGCTGTTCACCATATTGCGCAAAAAAATTTTAGCGAAAAAAGATAATGAAGTCCGCACATTGGGTCCTGATGACAAACGTTAACATTCATTGCCATTTACTTTACTCAATTTGTTTTCATCATTTTTTTATCTTGCAAGGATCGCTTTTTAATACCTTTGTAAGATGATTTTTATTCTCAAACAATGTCCATTACAAAAGAACAGGTAATTGATGCATTGCGCTATGTGGATGATCCCGATCTGAAAAAAGATTTGGTGACTCTTAACATGGTCCGCGATGTGGAAGTAAGCGGGAAAGATGTAAGCTTTACGGTGGTGCTTACCACACCTGCATGCCCTATGAAGGAAATGATTCACCGCGCATGTGTCAATGCTATTATTCATTATGTGGATAAAGATGCGAATGTGAAGGTGAACATGACTTCTAATGTTACTTCGCGAAGAAACGATGGCCAGGCATTGCTGCCGGGAGTAAAAAATATTATTGCTGTTGCTTCCGGAAAAGGCGGAGTGGGTAAATCAACGGTGGCTGCAAACCTTGCTATTGCTCTTGCAAAAAACGGTGCCAGCGTGGGTTTGATTGATGCCGATATTTTCGGGCCTTCGCAACCCATCATGTTTGGTGCAACTAACGAACGTTTGTTTGTAAACGAACGCGATGGAAAGCAATTTATGGTTCCGCTTGAAAAATATGGCGTAAAGCTGCTTTCAATCGGGTTTCTTGTTGATCCCGACCAGGCAATTGTGTGGCGCGGGCCAATGGCTTCAAAAGCTTTGCGGCAATTATTTTCTGATGCCGACTGGGGCGAATTAGATTACATGCTCATTGACCTTCCTCCCGGAACAAGCGATATACATCTCACATTAGTTTCGGCAGTTCCTGTAACGGGAGCAATTATAGTCTCCACTCCGCAGAACGTTGCACTTGCTGATGCACGAAAAGGAATTGGCATGTTTAAAATGGAATCCGTAAAAGTGCCTGTGCTCGGCCTGGTTGAAAACATGGCATACTTCACTCCCGCAGAATTGCCCGATCATAAATATTATATTTTTGGAAAAAACGGAGCTGCTGATCTTGCAAAAGAATTAAGCATTCCACTGCTCGGACAAATTCCGTTAGTGCAAAGCATTCGCGAAGGAGGCGACAACGGGCTGCCCGCTGCATTGGACGAAGCAACTGCTACCGGAATGGCATTCATGGATCTTGCAAAAGCAGTTGCGCAGCAAGTTGCCATCCGCAATGCAAACATGGAACCAACAAAACCTGTTCCCACTTTGGGCTAAAACCCAATGACCACTTTCTCTTATCACTTATCACTTATCACTTACGACTTATAACTTATCACTTCCCCAATGGTTGACGAAAAAATAATTTTACGTGTAGAGGATACGTTAGAGCAGCTGCGTCCTTACCTTATTGCCGATAACGGCAACGTATCGCTTTTGGAAGTTACCGATGACATGACAGTGAAGCTGCGTCTGCTTGGCGCTTGCAGTTCGTGCAACATGAGCGCCATGACAATGAAAGCGGGCATTGAACAGTCTATTTTGAAAGCAGTGCCCGAAATAAAACGGGTGGAAGCGGTGCCTGAGTAAGCAAAAAAAATCATTGTAATTTCAAAAATAGCAGTATCATTACATTACCTAAGGTTAGGTATTAGCCGGAAATTTTTTTCCGGCTTTTATATTTTCAGGACTGCCCAACCAAATCTTTCTATTGAAAAATTATTTCGTCATGCCATTTGCATTAAAGTTTAAAGGATCCTGGTGCAACCTTCCATGCTAAAGTGAAGTTTTTTTGGAAGACACTATCTGATCATTGGGAAGTGTATTAATTATTTTATATTTGCATTGTACCTTAACGCTTTAATATTGAATTTAATTCCGAATAGTTTATTTGTTTCTCTGGCGCAGCCTGTACTTCTCGAGCAAATACAATAATTGAAAGCATCTGAAAGATAAAGTACATTTTCGGGGCCTGAATGGGTTACGTGCCATTGCTGCTTTTGTGGTAATCATTCACAACATTGAACAAGTCCGGTTTCAGTTTGGTTATTTTAATCACTGGCAAACGTCCTTTTTTTATAATGTCGGGGGATCAGGCGTTACCCTCTTCTTTGTTTTGAGCGGATTTTTAATAACCTATTTATTGGTCGTTGAAAAAGAAAAATTCAAAACCATTTCCGTAAAAAAGTTTTACATCAGGAGAATGCTCAGAATATGGCCTCTTTACTATCTGGTTGTAATCCTTTCTTTATATATATTTCCTCAAATTAAATTCCTTGACATTCCCGGATGGACCCCTTTTGTTTCAAATGGCTTGACCTATAAAACCATTTTATATTTCCTTATTTTCCCCAATGTCTCCAATTTATTTTTTGTTACAGTTCCATACTTAGGGCAGGCGTGGAGTATTGGAGTAGAAGAACAATTTTATCTCGTATGGCCCTGGATAGTGCAATTAACAGGGTCGTTGCTCAAAGCGCTGTTGTTCATTATCGTGGGCATGCTGATCCTTACACTAATTCTTGATGATTTATTAACAGTAGCCAAATATCATTTTAACCATCATATAGTTACTGAAAGCACATGGATTAGTATGTACCTCGGGCAATTTCGCATCAGTTGCATGGCTATTGGAGGATTAGGCGCTTACCTGCTGTATTATAAAAAAAATAAAATACTTCAGGTTTTATTTTTGAAAAGCACGCAGGTTATTGTATTGCTATTGACCTGCGCATTAAGCCTTACCGGGTTCGTTTTTCCATTTGCGAATCACGAAATTTACAGCATCCTTTTTTGCATTATTATCCTCAACGTTTCTTCTAATACCAGTTCACTTCTGAAGCTGAATCATATCATACCCGATTATCTTGGCAAAATATCATACGGCTTATATATGTTTCACCAGTTATGTATTGTTATAGCGCTTCAAATTCTTGTTTTAGCTTTTCATTTCAATTTTTCTTCAATCGGGCAGGAAGCCGCTCTTTATCTTTTAAGCATAACCATAACGGTAATTCTCGCCTCCGTATCTTATTATTTTTACGAAAAAAGATTTTTGAATATAAAATACCGTTTCGCAAGAGTTCAAAGCGATGATGGAAACTTGAAAATGAGAAAATGAACCCGCCAGGTATGAGGGAAAGGTGGCAGGATAAATAAATATTTTATGCGGGCTGCCATACCAAAGCAGTAGCAGGACACGTTCACGATAAACCCGATACCGGATACGTTGTGATAAATAGTAAACCTTTCTATCTTTGCCCGTAATGAAAAACCTTTTAAAAATTTTAGTAGCATTTGTTGTGATTTATTATTTTTCTTCATGCCGTAAGGAAAATGATTTTAACACGGATGCTTCAGTAAAACTCTCTTTTTCGGAGGATACCCTTTTATTTGATACCATTTTTACAACCATTGGTTCTACCACACAATACCTTGTTGTTTATAATAAAGAAAGCCAGCCGTTAAAAATTTCTTCCATCAGGCTTGCCAAAGGAAGTTCTTCCAGCTACCGCATGAATGTGGATGGAGTGGCAACAAAAAGTACAGCCGATGTGGAGATAGGGCCAAAAGACAGCCTTATTATTTTTGTTGAAATAACCATTGATCCGAATAATTCTACAACTCCTTTCCTTGTAACCGATTCTATTTTGTTTGAAACTAATGGCAACCTGCAGGATGTTGATCTGGTTGCTTTCGGGCAGAATGCACATTTTTTTACCCCGACAGGTAATTTTTCTGGAATTCAGTATTCAATAATTCCTTGCAATGCTATTTGGGACAGCATCCTGCCTTATGTTATTTACGGGTATGCAGTAGTTGATTCCGGGTGCAAGTTGACTATCACTGAAGGAACCAAAATTTATTTTTATGCCAATTCTGGTTTGTGGGTGTTCCAAGGCGGTATTTTAAAAGCGACAGGTAGTTACCAACACCCCGTTACTTTCCAGGGAACTCGCCTCGAAGATTCATACCAGGATTTGCCCGGTCAGTGGGACAGAATTTGGATCAACGAAGGTTTTGGTCCGGATTCAAATGAAATTGATTATGCCATTATCAAAAACGGTTTCATTGGTTTGCAGCCTGAAAATTTATTCACGGCTTATGGACAGAATCCACGCAAGCTCAGGGTAACTAATACCATTATTAAAAACATGAGCGGCTTTGGAATGCTTGCGCGCGATTATACGGTTCATGGCGTGAATAATGTGTTTGCAAACTGCGGCCAGTATATTGCGGCATTGACCATTGGAGGCAGCTATGATTTTTTGCATTGCACGTTTTCAAATAATTGCCTGAATGGGGGACAACGCACCACTCCTTCGGTTTACCTGAATAATTATTATTCAGATATAACGGGCGATCATGCCGTAAATCTGAATGTTGCAAATTTCAGGAATTGCATCATCTATGGAAATATTGATAATGAATTGCAACTGGATTTTATTTCGGGAGCAAACTCCGAATATTCTTTTGGAAATTGCCTGATGAAAAACGATACAAGCATTCATATTTCAGATGCTGCGCATTTTGAAAATATTATCAGCAACCAGGATCCCCAGTTTATCAATTGTTCAGATAACGATTATATGCTTGATGGCAGTTCTCCTGCAATTGATGCAGGCAATGGATCTTACCTTCCGTTCAATTTACAATTAGATTTGGATAGTAAACTCCGCATTGCCGGAAGCGCCCCTGACCTTGGTGCTTATGAAAAGCAATAAAGCCTGCATTGAAATTATTAATAGGGTTGAATTAATACTTCTGCGGGAATCCGGAGTATCTCATTTAACTTCCGAATCATTTCAAGACTTAATTTTCTTTTGCCCGAAAAAATTTCAGATTTTCTTGAACGGTGTCCTAAAATTGCCGAAAGCTCCGTTTCTGACATGCCCATTTGTTCCAAGCGAAATTTAATTGCTTCCAGTGGCTTTGGTTTTGGAACAGGAAAATATTTGTTTTCATATTCCTTTACAAGAATAGATAAAACTTCCATTTCATCTGATTCTTTCGAGCCGGTTTTCACTGTGTGCTGCATCAGGGTGTAAATACGATCCAATGCTTCCCGATATTGTTTGTTATTTTTTATTGGTTTTAACATAACTTATTGCTTTCGCGTTTATTTTATCATATTCCTGATGTGTTCCAAACCATACAATAAAAATAATTTTCAACCTGTATTCTACATCAACAATGAGTCTGTAATTGTTTCCGTGAATATTAAAAACTACTCTTTTGTCATTTAACACAGAGGCGTTTCTGAATTGATTTTTTAGTTCATTCGGATTATTCCATTGTGCAACTTCTGCTTCTTCATACCATGCAAACAACGATTGTTCTGCCTTTGAATATTTTCCCCAATATTCTTTTAATGTTTTTACTGCAATGACTCTCATTAATACTGCAAAGATAAAAAAATGTTACCAATTTGGTTACAACTTCATTTGCCTAATGAAAAAAAACCAAAAGCCCCCATCTTTTCAGACGGGGGCTTTGGCTTACAGCAAATGGTATCTGCTTACGATTTAACTGTTTCTTCCGTTTCTTTTTCTTTTGCGGCTTTCTTAGGTTTTGATGATTTTGCTTTTGCAGTTTTTGCAATTTCACGGTTGGCCATTTCCGCAGCAGTAGGAACTTTCCTTTCTTCAATACGGGCCGCTTTTCCTGAAATATCTCTCAGGTAGAAAATGCGCGCCCTGCGTACTGAACCGCGTTTGTTCACTTCTATTTTAGAAATCTTAGGGCTGTATAATGGAAAAATACGTTCCACACCAATACCATTTGAAATTTTGCGTACAGTAAATGTTTGTGTAACCGAATGCCCCTTGCGCTGCAGCACCACACCCTGGAATTGCTGTTCGCGTTCTTTAGTTCCTTCAATGATTTTATAATACACCGTTACAGTATCACCTGCTTTAAAATCGGGGCGCGATTCTATTTTTACTGTAGCCTCCTCGGCTACTTTCATCAAATCTGTTTTCATAATGTTTTGGCTTTTAAATACTCTCCTTATGGGAAAAGGACTGCAAGTTTACGGAATTTTGACTTTTGTCCGTTTTAGATTGCAAAATATTTTTTTACTTTCCTGTTATTCAACATGAAAACATTCCATCTTCCATCTTCCAACTTCCATCTTCCAACCTACTTCAAAAGCCCCGGCCGTCTTTCGCCCGTTCGTTTCAGCGACTGTTCGTGCCGCCACTCATTGATGTTCTTTTCATGTCCCGAAAGGAGAATATCAGGAACTTTCCATCCGTTAAAATCAGCCGGGCGGGTGTAAACCGGGGGAGCAATCAGGTCATCCTGGAAAGAATCGGAAAGGGCAGAGGTTTCATTATTTAAAACTCCGGGAAGCAACCGTATTACTGCATCACAAATGACAGCGGCAGCCAGCTCACCGCCCGACAAAACATAGTTTCCAATAGAGATTTCTTTGGTTATAAAATGTTCGCGGATGCGTTCGTCCACTCCTTTATAATGTCCGCAAAGGATCAGCAGGTTATTATAAAGGGATAAATTATTCGCTGTTTTTTGCTTAAAAAGTTCACCATCAGGGCTGGTGTAAATGACCTCGTCATAAGATCTTTTTTCTTTTAAGGAAGCTATGCAATTTGAAACCGGTTCAATCATCATCACCATTCCGGCACCTCCTCCGTATTGATAATCATCAACGCTTTTATGTTTGTCGGTTGAATAATCGCGGAGGTTTATCAGGTTCACCGTAACCAGTCCTTTTGCGATTGCCCGTTTCAAAATGGAATCTTCAAACGGACTTCTTAACAGGTCGGGTAGGATGGTGATGATGTCTATGTTCATTTATGGACGTTGGAAATTGGACGTTAGAAATTGGAATTTGGAACTTTCTTTATGATGCTGAATTTACACTTTGGGCAGGTATCAGTTTAAGCTCTTTTTGTGAATCTTTGTAAAAAACTTTGAGTGCCTTGTGGTTAAATTTATTTTTTTACCACGAAGAACAAAGGAAATAAAACCACAAAGAACGTCAAGTTCCAAAATGATACATTAACACATTTTGTCAGTTACCTGTTTTCAATTTTATTGTTTAAATATTGTTTAAAAAAGAACTTGAAGTAATTATTCAAATATTCTCTTTTTCATTTGACTCTTTCAGCGATAACTCTATTACAGATGTATTTTTAAGAATATGACATCATGTCAAAAAGCAATCTTAAACAGTTAATACCCAGCGTTAATTTATTATTTGATTAAACTTAAAATAATCTTTTCCAATTTGGCATAAACAATTCATTTAAGTACTTTTTGCATCAGGTAATGTTGTATGGTATCAAACAGCACATAAGACTTTTCAACAACCTCGTATCCGTTGCGGATGTAAAAATTGACAGCATTATCACGTGCATGTAAAATGACTTTTCCGGCACCTTTTTCCTTTGCTTTTTGTTCAAGATATTCAAGAATTTTTCCGCCAATGTTCTTTCCGCGATAATCCGGGTGAACGCCCATAAATCTGATTTGGCTTTCGGTCAAATTATTAAAATGCAAACGTCCGATGGCGATTACTTTCCCGTATTCTGTTTTTATAAAAGCATGAATCGAATCAGCATCCGATTCATCTTTTTCGGTACCTTCGGGTTCGTTCCAGGGTTGCCTCAAAGTTTCCCAACGAAGCCGGTAATACGTATCGAAATCCTCTTTTGATTTTGGCTCCGTAACTTTCATTTGATTTCAAACCTCCAGCCTTAAACCTTTTCTGCTTTCGGCTTCTTTTTTAAGGCTGGAGTTTTAGGCAGAAAAATTTCAGCCATCATGCATCGTACACTTCCACCGCCTACTCTTTCTATAACAGGAATTGAAACAGGAAGTATTTTACTGTGCTTTGAAATAGCCTTCAGCTGTTGTTCTTCAAGGCAATCATAAGCCTTTTGCGACATTATGGTAACCAATTCTCCTTTTTTGTTTCTTACCTGCAGCATATTTCCGGCAAACGCTTCCACCTGGTTATAGGTAATCAAAATTATTTCATGACCCGTTGAGGCAAGCCTATCCACAACCGTCTTTTTACTTTTTTCAGTAATAATACTCTCCGCACAAATTACTGCAAAGTTTTCGGCTACTGTGAGCAGTACATTGGTATGATAAATTTCATCATCATCACTGGAGGTGGCATAAAAAGTTACCGGTTCATAATTCAGCAGCCTGCACACCGGTTCAATCACCGTGCGGGAGGTGCGCGATGAAATATTTGCATACGCAATTTTATTTGCATGATCAAACACAAGGCTGCCGGTTCCTTCAAGAAACAACCCTTCATTTTCGAGGTCTGTGTAATTTTTAAAATCCGGCATCGGGTAATTGTATTTATACATCAGTATTTTAAAAATCTCGGGACGAACTTCCAATCTCCTGTTTGCGGCAAGCAGCGGGTACAGGATCACCTTTCCGTCATGATGCGTAGAGAACCAGTTGTTAGGAAATACTGCATCGGGTGTAATATTAAAATCCTGGTCATTAATAACAATTACATCTATCTTATTTTTCTGCAACAGGGCAACGAAACGGTCAAATTCCATCACTGCCTTTTTGCTCACATCCGTCTGGTTGTCAAAAAAGTTTTGAAATATGTTGGTCCCTGCAGTCTGGTGGTTGAATCCGAAAAACTTCGGGCGTATCATCAGCACCGTTTGGGCGGCTTGTGCATAGGGTTGGGGTTTCATTATTGCAAATATAAACGGGTTTGAGGGAATAACCTAATTGGTTTTATGGATTATAATTTTTACAAATGGTTCTTTCGTTAAAACAATCGGTCATCAAATCCGTCAAATTCCTGTTGACGTCAGATCATGATGACATTACAATAATACAATCGCATGTTACAACCTTTCAATCATGTTTTACCTTATTACAATCGTATGTTGCAATCAATAATGTGCTGCTCGCTTTTAATACATTGTGCTTTGCAGTGTCAAACATTCAGCTTACATCGCAAGAAAAGCAATTGAATGGAACAATTTTGAAGCTGGTTCGTAGGAAAGACCAATTGGATTCAAATAATTAACCTGTGACTCGAAAGAAATTGAAGTTGGCGGAAAAACAAAACAAACTGCTTTCCAATGAATAAACAATGACACGAAAGAAAAAGCAAATGACTCTTAAGGAAAAAACAATGACATGAAAGAAAAAAGGAATCTCCCGATAGCATAAACAAATGATGTAAAAGCTGTAAATTTTTAACTTTAAACGTTAAACTTCTCATAACCATGAAAGCACGTCAAATACAAAAAATCAATTCTTACCTGACTTTGATTCAAATTTGCCGCGAGAACATTGCAATAATAGCGATGATACCTGCAATGATGCGGTGCTTAAAACAGTTTGATGCACTGTTGAAAGAAATTCTGCTGGCAGCCGAAAAACAGGCTTTGCCTACAAAACACCATGCCGATAAAAAGCTGGAAAACCGCATAGCAATGACAGAATTTGCTGCTGAGCTTGCAAGCGTTATTCGCGCTTACGCTTTAACGATACCACGCCTGGATATTGCTGCACCTTTTGATTTTTGCCAGAGCGATTTAACCCGGGTGAGACAATACAACTGCCTTTTCAGATGCATGTATGTCCATAAATTTCTTGTGGAAAACCTTGATTGTTTCCAGGATTTCGGAATCCGAAAAAAAGAAGTTGACCATCTTGAAAAACTGATTAAAAATTATAATGACGTTTTCATTCTGCCCCGTTCTGCAAAAATTGAACGAATGAGTGCAACATCTTTGCTTGCAGAAAAAATTGAGCAGACTGATAAATTGCTTAATGACCAAATGAGTTCACTTCTTCCTTCCTTTCGACAATTTCCAGCCTTCTGCAAATCTTTCAAAGCCGCCCGCAAACAAATAAAATACGGTCGCCCGAAAGAAGTTTTGAAAAAGAAAATTAAAAAATACCGTGCAGCGCCCGTCTTGCCACGAACGCGGAAATCTTCAAAGCCGGTTGTGCAGTTGAAACCTTTGATGATGCCGGAAGAAACTATATTCACTCAAGAACTAATTGTAAATACTTTGCCGGTGCGCAATACGGACAATTAAAAATGCGTCATTGATTTTTAAATAAAGTATTCTGTAAGAACCAACCCTGATCCGGTAAGTGTTTTTTTCTCCTTTAAGTGGCTTAATGTCCAAATGTCCGCCTTCAGAAAGCTTGCTCGCGCAGCATCAATCAGTGCTTTGATATTTGAAGGAAGCCGCTTGTATTCTTTGGCAGCGCGTGTAGAAAATTCTACCTGATATTCTGCCATTTCACCGTTTGCTTCCTGTTGTGCTCTGCTCTTGCTTTCAGTATATCTTTTTTCTCTTCTTTAGATAACGGTGTTGCATCACTGTGAACAAACGTTTTCCAGAAAATATCGGCAAGCGTATTTTCGGGTAATGATTTAAGCATTTCGATAATTGAATTTTCAGGAACGGAAATGGTTTTGATGCGCATAATATTTTTTTACAAAAGTATAAAACTATAAACACCTATGCCGCGCACTCGTAAATCTTCAAAGCCGGCTGTGCAGTTGAAGCCTTTGAGGATGCCGGAGATGGTAGTGCCGGAGCCGATTCAAACTGAACAACCGGGAATGTAATACCAATACCTATTATAAAATAATCCAAAAGAAATCGGTATAACCGCTTTTCTAAACCTTCATTTGATAGCAGGAGATTTTTTAAATTTTTCTCAGTTAAAGCTTCGTAATAGTTCCGACAACCGGTATAAATAAAAAAATCCTCCCGTAAAATGCACGGGAGGATTTTCCTTACTTTTTATTAAACCATTATTTGGTAATCACCATCTTCTTCACCAATGATTCGTTGTTAAATGTGAGCGAATAGAAGTATACTCCCGAATTCAGCTTATTGGCATCAAAACTTATAGAATGGATACCCTGTGCCTGGTCTTCATCAACAAGTGTTTCAACCACCTGACCCATCAGGTTGGTAACGGTGAGCGATACAGTTCCTCTTTCAGGAATCATATAATCTATGTTCGTGAGGCCATTAGCCGGGTTCGGATGATTTTGTCCTAACTGCATTCCTGATGAATTGCTGATATCTTCCATGCCTGTCGGGCAGGTAATGTTCAGGTCCTCGAAACAGAAGTCATCAATCAGCCATCCTAAATCAGATACACTGTAATCAGATGCAAAACGGAAACGGAACATTACAGCATAACTGGTCAACCCGTTATAAATCGGGAAACAATAATCATTGTGCCGTTGCTGCCACGTTGGAATTACTCCTGACCATCCCGGAAGAGGTGGTGATCCTCCAAGAGCCGTAACGAAGAACGAAGTGAACCATGTACATGATGGTCCGGAACATGGAGATCCATATACCTGCCATGATGCTCCATTATCAATAGAAAATTCCACAACTCCGCCATCCTGGTATGTCTCAGTACTTTGTTGCTGTGAGAAGCTTAACCGGTAGGTTCTTCCCGCAAGAATATTAAATGCTGGAGTGAACAAAGACGATGAATCATTATTCGGATAGGTTCCTGTTAATGATCCTGTCTTCCACGCTTTGACTCCTGTATTTGCACCAGTCATAAAGCTAATGTTAGGAGTTCCCAATACCCATGATGAAGTGGCTGCGTAAGGCGGATAGGAATTATAAGTCACCCATTGCGGGCTGCTGTCAAAGTCAGGACAATAAGGAGCGGAACCCACACCAACCGTATCAATTACTGAAATCGAACAGCAGATGGTGTCATCTGTCGGATTCAGATCATTACCCTGGTTCGGGAAGGTAGTAACCATACAGGTAGTATGAACTCCCGGTGTGGTAACATAGCTGCTGGAAAATACGTGGTTCGCTGATTGGTGGAACGCGAGTGCCGGTGAATAATTAATAGTATCACATGCGCCTCCCTGCAATACGCCATCAATATATAAACAGGCAACCGCAGAAGTGATCGGAGTAAAGCCCTGGTTTTTAATATCAGTATTAAATGTAATAGTCTGACCCGGGAAAATGAATGGCGGGTTAGAGGTATTATTACATGTTGTTGGCGATACCGTTAAAGGCACGGGTACAGTAACACAGAAATTATCAATTGAGAATCCGTCACCGAAAGGAAAGTTTACAGAACAGAAAGCAAATCTGAACTGAACAGTTGTTGCTCCGTTCAAAATAGCAAGATCGCTGTCTATTACCTGTATCCATCCGTTTATGTTGGCGGGAGGATTAAAAACAGCTGCGAATGAAGTGCCTGACCAGCCGGGGCTGCACGTTGTGGTTGCATTATACCAATTGTCAGTATTTCCGGTTGAAAATAAAGTCGTCCAGTTATTGTTGTCTTTCTTAAACTCCACATGCACGCCATCCTGGTTTTGACCTGTATTAAAGTTCAAATAAAAACTAAGTACAGGGTTGAGGCCATTTGCACCTGCCCAATCAAATATGGGAGTATATAAGTATGTAAATGCATTTGATCCATAAGTAGTAGTAAGATTTACATCCCAGCAATTGGGCGGTGAGAATGCATTGTTGGTTTGACCGACAGTTGGTTGTCCCAATTGCCAATCAGTGCCGGATTGGCCTGTTGTTTCTACCGTCCATCCGATATTGGGTCCGTTAAAATCATCACAATAAGAGCTGGTATATGATAAAGGCAGAATCGGAACGCCAGTGCTTTGCGTACAGGTAGTATCGTTAAAGGCATTGCCGTCTGCCGTAAGCGATGTCCAAGAGCATATTGTATATTGCCCGGCAGGAACGTTAAAGCAGGGCATCGTAAAAGAGGTGGTGGCACCGGGCGCAAGCGTCCCTGTCCATGGGAAAGGGCCAAATTGTATCGGACAGGTAGTGCAGCCAATGGTGTCAATAGCATAATAAACATTGAAGCTGGTTAGCGTATTGGAGCCGAAATTCTTTATGTTAACAATAACATCCTGGCAAATACCTGCCGCAGCGGAGAAATCGGGTGATGTGATTTGCGGTACACCTGCATCATACGGAGCGGGCATTGCGAAACAGAAATCATCTAAAGAAAATCCGTCAATGTTTATAATGGCATCTGAACAGAAATTAAACCTGAACTGAACATATTGGGTAGTTCCTCCCAAGTTCATTGTGCTCAAATCATTTGCTGTAACATGCTGCCATCCTCCGGAATTTCCGCGCCATCCGCGTGCTCCGCTGCATGCTGCCTGTCCCTGCGGATACCAGTTCATTGTGTCATTGGGAATTAAATTCGTCCAGTTACCAGTGTTATTTGTATCATATTGCAATCTTACCGCATCATATCCGAACTCGGTATTATAATTAATCCAGAAGCTCAGGTATGGATTTACAGTGTTAGAGACTTTGAAAATTGGTGTATACAATGATGTTGATGAATTATCATCATAGGCTGTATTGAGGTTAATATCCCATGCATTAACACCGGAATGGGCGCCTGAGGTAGCATTATACGCAGGAGTTCCTAATTCCCAATTTGTAGTGGGAGCACCCCCTGCATTAAGAATGTTGTACCAATAACTGCTTCCCTCAAAATCATCACAATACTGAGTGGCAGAGTCTATTGTAAAGGTGGCGATACCTACAAGAGTGGTGCAGGTGGTATCATTGGTAGCGTCAAGGTCATTGGTCAGATCGGTCCAGGTACAAAGATCAAAGCTGCCGGCAGGAACGGTGAAACACGGAAGTGTATCAGTAGTGGACGCGCCCGGAGCAAGTGTTCCTGTCCAAGGATACGGACCAAAAATGATGGGGCAGGTGGTACAGCCGATGGTATCAATCGAATAAGAAATATTGGTGCTGGTAATAGGGGCTGAGCCATAGTTATAAATGGTTACTATAACCAAGTCGCAATCACCTGCGGGTGCAGCAGCAGAGGGCTGCACAATTTGAATCGTTCCTGCATCGTTCGGGCCCGGCTGTGTTACACAAATATCGTCAATAGAAATACCATCCAAGATAACATTAAACGGGCTGCTTCTGAATACAAACCTGAATTGTATAAATTGTATTCCGGGATTTGCTGTTATAATATCCTGGA
>JBDSOU010000117.1:0-5618 GCA_039914625.1 Bacteroidia bacterium
AATACCATCTATTGTTGCTGTAAACGAACCTGCTGTGTATCCTAATCCAGCTGCAAGTTCATTAACCGTTACAGGTGCAGAAAAGGAAGAGGTTGTGCAGTTTATTGATGTTGCAGGAAAAGAACTGCTGTCATTAAAGTTAAGTGCCAACAGTAACACCAATGTGGATGTTTCGCATTTTCCAAATATATTTTTTATGAAAAGACAAAACGGTGAGGTAAGAAAGATAGTTAAAGAGTGAGAAAGAGAAATGTGTGAATGAGTAATTTTTTACTGGTTTATTGATTTCTTACGAAACCATAGCCTGCTTATTATATTTATTCCGGTATTCAATGGGAGTTAATCCTGTAATTTTTTTGAATACATCCCTGAAAGCTTTCGTATCGGTATAGCCCACATCATACATTACCTCTGAAATATTTTTCCGGCTGCTTTCAAAGCTTCTTTTTGCAGCTTCTATTTTTACGCGTTGAATATATTCGATCACCGTATTGTTAGTTGCTTTTTTAAACCGTCTTTCAAAGCTTCTTCTGCCAACGGCACAGGTATCAGCCAGTTCGTCAACAGCAATTTTATCATGGAAATTTTTCTCAATAAAATTCTGCGCCTTTATCACTGCCTCATCATTATGATTTCGCTGCCCCTGGAACATCATAAACTTTGACTGGCTGTCGCGGTCAATATCTATTGCAAAAAACTTGGAAGCAAGAATTGCCGTTTCACGGTCGGTATATTTTTCAACGAGATACAAAAGTAAATTCCAGTAAGAGTTAGCGCCCCCGCTTGAATAAACTCCATTTTCCTCTGAAATAATGCTGCCGTCAACCAGCTCCACTTCGGGAAATGTTTCTCTGAATTCAGTTGCAGAAAGCCAATGCGTGGAACATTTTTTTCCATTGAGCAACCCGGTAGCCGCCAATAAAAAAGCGCCTATGCAAAGGGAAGCTACTTCAGCTCCTTTTCTATACTGATCAACTATCCACGGAATATATGCTTTGTTCAGTTCAACAGCAGCTTTTAAATTACCGCTCAATGCAGGAATAAAAATGAGGTCGGTTTTCTTTGCATCTTTCAAAAGCAAGTCGGGGTGAATAGTGATTAAGCCGTTCAGCAGCTTCACTTCTTTTTTCAAACCAACTAATTGAACATTAAACAACGGACGCTTTCCGGCTGACAGCAGAAATTCATTCACAGCAGTGAACATATAGCGCGGGTCACCGATGGCTTCTATGACAGCGGTTTCGGGAACGAGGATGGAGACGGTTTTCATACGTTAGTCGTAAGTTATAAGTCGTAAGTTGGTATTAGTCGTAAGTCGTAAGTTATAAGTTGTAAGTTGGTATTAGTCGTAAGTCGTAAGTCATAAGTCGTAAGTTATAAGTCGTAAGTTGTAAGTTGGTATTAGTCGTAAGTCGTAAGTTATAAGTCGTAAGAGGCGAGGAGAAAGAAATAAGCATACTACGTTTTTATCTTATGACTTAAGACTTAAGACTTATGACTTATGACTCTTTCAAGACTTACGACTAATATTTAGTGCTTTAATTAATCCTCTTATTATTTTTGAAATTTCATTGCCCTTGCGAAGCAGGATATTTTTCTGTTCTTCTGAAATATAATTTATTCGGACAGCTAAGTAAAGCATGGATTTTACTTCGCTGCAAGAGCCGATTGCCATATATAGGAATCTTGCAAAATCAGCATCGGAGCTTCTGTCAAACCCTTCTGCAATATTATTAGAAATTGAAACCGTAGCCCGGCAAATTTGGTCTTTAAAACCAAAATCTTTTAAGCCGCCAAATGCTTTATAAATGTCTTCTGCAAAATCCTGCGCTTTCTGCCATCCGATAATATCTTCAAATTTTTCTATTACCATAATTTCCTTTTGACTTACGACTTACGACTTATGACTTATGACTTATGACTTATGACTTATGACTTATTTTCATCCCGCAAAGGTAAATAACTTGTTTGTCGCAATCAACCCCCGAAGTTGTCGTTTTCACAACTCACAGGTTTCAATTTCTCGCTGCATCTTTGCATTATCAATTCAACATTATTATTCACTCCCGATAACTATCGGGATAAAAATTAAAAAAATGACAACTGCAGAAAAAACCATAATCACTGTGCAAGCAACAGTAAATGCACCGGCAGAAAAAGTCTGGAAAACCTGGACAAGCCCTGAACACATTATTAAATGGAACAACGCTTCGGATGACTGGCACACTCCCCGCGCTGAAAATGATTTAAGAGTTGGCGGAAAATTTCTTTCACGCATGGAATCCCGGGACGGAAGTATGGGTTTTGATTTTTGGGGAATATATGATGCGGTTAAGCCGAATGAATACATTGCCTACACGATGGGCGATGGAAGAAAAGCGAAAATTAAATTTACAAACCAGGGCAATTCAACGCATGTGGATGTTGCTTTTGAAGCAGAAAATGAAAACCCGGTTGAAATGCAAAGAGGAGGATGGCAGGCAATTCTTGATAATTTCAAAAAATATACAGAGTCAAACTAAAACAAATTTATAGTTAACAATTAAAAACAAAATAAAATGGCAAGAACAAACACGTATTTAAACTTTGTCCGCAATACGGAAGAAGCATTTAAATTTTACAAATCAATATTTGGCGGTGAATTCACCGGAGGAATTGCACGGTTCAGCGATGTTCCGCCACAAGATGGAATGCCATCTATGGCTGAAGCAGACAAAAATCTTGTCATGCACATTGAATTGCCAATTGTTGGCGGGCATGTGCTGATGGCAACCGATGCACCGGAGTCCATGGGATTCAAAGTGAATTTCGGAAACAACATGCACATTAGCATTGAACCGGACACAAGAGTAGAAACAAAAAAATTATTTGATGCGCTGTCCGTAGGAGGAAAAGTTACGATGGAACTCCAGGATATGTTCTGGGGAGCGTACTTCGGAAGCTGCACCGCTAAATATGGTGTGCAATGGATGGTAAACTGCAATGCAAAAAAATAAATAAATCAACTTATAAAAAACTCACACAATGACAAATCAAATTTATCCATGCTTATGGTTTGACGGCACTGCAAAAGCTGCCGCTGAATTTTATTGCTCTGTTTTTAAAAATTCAAAAATAACTTCCGAAAACCCTATGGTTGTGATCTGGGAGCTGAACGGTAAAAAATTTATGGGATTGAACGGAGGCCCGATGTTTAAACCTAACGAAGCAGTTTCGTTTGTGATTGATTGCGAAACACAGGAAGAAATTGATTATTACTGGAACAAGCTTACCGAAGACGGAGCAGAAAGTCAGTGCGGATGGCTGAAAGATAAGTTCGGAGTATCGTGGCAAATTGTTCCGACTGTTCTTGCCAAGCTCATGAGTGATCCTGAAAAATCAGGCAGAGTAATGCAGGCTTTTATGAAAATGAAAAAGTTTGACATAGGGAAATTGATGGAAGCTTGAAGCTTATTTTAATGCGACAGATTCACAGATTTTTGGTATTTAAAAACAGCTTTAATCTGTGAATCTGTGGCGGCAGCTTTAAAAGAAAAAAGTTTATATTTTAAAATTAATTTAAAGAATACACTAAGCGATGGCACCATTAAAATTCTCAATCAAAATTAATGCTCCGAAAGAAAAAGTATGGACCACGTTATGGAACGATACTACTTACAGGCAATGGACTGCTCCATTCACTCCGGGTTCACATGCCGTGAGCGACTGGAACGAAGGAAGTAAAATTAAATTCATGGATGCCAAAGGCAGCGGCATGCACAGCATCATTGATAAAAAAATTATTAACCGGCAAATGACATTTAAACATATGGGTGAAATAAAGAACGGTGTTGAAGAACTCAAGGATTTGGAAAATGCCCTGGAAAGTTATTTCTTATCAGAAGAAAACGGAATTACTCAATTAGATGTGGAATTAGCAATGGATGCGAACGAAGAGTTTCAAATATATTTTGAAGAAGTATTTCCCAAAGCGTTAGCGCTTGTAAAACAGATTTCGGAAAATTAAAGGCAGGGAAATTACCAGATGACACAAATTAATTCTTATTTAACTTTTAACGGAAACTGCCGTGAAGCAATGACATTTTACAAAGAATGTCTCGGAGGAGAACTGACATTGCAAACAATTGGCGAATCTCCTATGGCGGACAAAATGCCCTCTCAAATGAAGGAAAGCATTTTGCATGCAACCTTATCCAAAAACGGTTTAGTGCTGATGGCTTCTGATATGGTTCCCGAACAGGGACTCAGAAAAGGAAATTCAGTTTCGCTTTGCCTCAATTGCAGCAGTGAAAATGAAATAGAAAACTGTTACAAAAAACTTTCGACAGGAGGAAAAGCAGACCATCCTTTAGAGAATACTTTCTGGGGAGCATTGTTCGGTGATCTTACTGATAAGTATGGAAATCACTGGTTGCTTAACTACACTAAAAATACTAACAACTAAAATTAGTTCACTATGAAAAAAATAAATATTCTATACTGGGTTTTTACCGGCACGTTTGGTGCATTCATGTTATTTTCTGCTATACCCGACATCATGAATACAAAAGAAGCCGTTGATTTTATGACAGGACTGCTGGGTTATCCGAAATACTTCACACCCTTTATAGGAGTTGCAAAAGTGCTGGGAGTTGCCGGAATTCTCATCCCCGGTTATCCTCGAATTAAAGAATGGGCTTATGCGGGATTAGCTTTTGATTTAATCGGGGCAACGTATTCAGTTATTGCTGTTGGTTCGCCCGTAAGTGGATGGATAGTTATGGTTTTATTTTTGGTTTGGGAAGCACTCTCTTATATTTTTTATCACAAAAAATTAAAACTAAGCAACGGCAATTAAAGAAAATAATATGAGAAAACTAACAGCATTTAATTTTATAACACTCAACGGATTTTTTAAAGGGCTTAATGCTGACATAAGCTGGCACCGTCATGGAGGAGAAGAAGGTGAATTCTCTTCCGAAAGCCTGAAGTCTGGCAACACACTTCTGTTTGGCCGCGTTACTTACGAAATGATGTCAGGATACTGGACCACACCAATGGCAATGCAAAATACTCCTGAAGTTGCTGAAGGAATGAACAGCGCTGACAAAATTGTTTTTTCAAAAACGCTGAAAAAAGCAGATTGGAAAAACACAACATTGATCAGGACAAACATTGTCGAAGAAATAAAAAAGTTGAAAAAGTTACAGGGAAATGATATGACAATTCTCGGCAGCGGAAGCATCATTACTCTTTTTGCTGAACATGATTTGATTGATGTATACTCTATAATGATTGACCCTGTTGCGATAGGAGAGGGGACCCCCCTTTTTAACAACGTAAGCCACAAATTGGACATGGAACTAACAGCGACAAGAACATTTAAAAGCGGAGTGGTCCTTCTCAACTATAGACCGATGAAAAAGTAAAGCTACGGTTTCAAAAAAATAATATGGTAGAAGTTTTCAAAACAAATGTTGAGAAACCTAAAGAAGCAAAAATTCTTATCAGTAAGCTTGCCGGACATTTCCCGAAACATAAAATCAATTTTGATTTAGAAGACTGTGATAAAATTTTAAGAGTAGAAGGGAAAAATATTTCCCCGGAAAAAATTGTTGAACTTATGAATTCTAACACCT
>JBDSOU010000190.1:0-32458 GCA_039914625.1 Bacteroidia bacterium
TACCTGCACGAACAAATTGCAGAAATGAAAAAGCAGCATGTTCCGATTGATGTTAAAATTGATAAGAACAACACCAATTATATTTATTACAAAGATTCGGTAATCCTTCAGCAGCTGCGCTACTATCCCTATTTTCAATTGGGCGTTATTTCTCTTTTTCTGCTCGTTTCGTACCTTGCCTTTAGCTCATCGCGCAAAGCAGAGCAGAACCAGGTTTGGGTAGGTATGGCAAAAGAAACCGCTCATCAACTGGGTACTCCGCTGTCATCATTAGTTGCCTGGTTGGAATACCTGAAACTGCAAAATAAAAATGATGAACACGTTGTGGAAATACAAAAAGATGTGAACCGCCTGCAAACTATCACCGAGCGTTTTTCAAAAATAGGTTCAGCCCCTACTTTGAAAAAAGAAAACATTGCAGAAGTAATCCACAATTCCATCGCTTACATCAAATCGCGCATATCCTCTAAAGTTGATTTTTCAGTTACCAGCGTTCCGAATCATTCGCATATAATTTATGTGCCTATCAATGTGCCGTTATTTGAATGGGTGCTGGAAAATATTTTTAAAAACGCTGTGGATGCCATTGAGGGCAACGGAAAAATTTCAATCCTCATAACTGATCAGCAGCAATTTGCATACATTGATATTTGCGATACCGGCAAAGGAATTCAAAAATCAAAATTCAAAACTGTTTTCAAGCCCGGCTACACCTCCAAAAAGCGCGGCTGGGGTTTAGGATTATCACTCTCCAAACGCATCATTGAAGAATACCATTCAGGACATATTTTTGTAAAAAGCTCTGAGCTGAACAAAGGAACGGTGTTCAGGATAGTGCTCAATAAGGTTTAATTGCATCAGCAAATTGTTGGAATTTATTTTTAAACCCACAATTGGTTCTCAGTGAAAAAATAAATTTCATTTTTATATCTTTGAAAAAAATAAAACGATGCTAAGTATTTCTGGTTTTTATGACGGAAAAAATATAAAGCCTTTGGAAGAAACACCTAAGAATAAAAAGTTCAAAGTTGTAATCACTTTCATTGAAGAGTTGGAAGATGCAACTCAATTGCGTGACTTTTCTTCACAGACAAATTCTTTCGCCTTTTGGGAAGACCCCAAAGAAGATATTTATCAGGACTTTCTTGGCAAAAGTAAGAAGTGAAAACAGGCGATATTATTCTTGTACCTTTTCCGTTTGCAGAAATGACAAACCGCAAAGTGAGACCGGCAGTAATAATAGGTTTCACAAAAGACAAACATAAGGACGTAATTGTTTCTGCTATCAGTTCGGTGCTCCCTGAAAAGAAAACTGAAAATGAAATTTTTCTTGAACCCACTGCTGCAAATAAACTCAGAAGCAGGTCTGTGCTGAAAGTTGACCGGATAGTAACACTAAAAAAAGAAGACATTATTGTCCGGCTTGGTAAATTAACAGAGTCGGAATTGGCAACATTTAAAAGGAAGTTCAAAAATTTAATTGATGTTTGATTCGCTTTCCGTTGATGGCAGGTATTTACATTCATATTCCATTCTGCAAACAGGCTTGTCATTACTGTGATTTTCATTTTTCAACTTCACTCAAAAACAAAAATGATTTTTTGACGGCATTGTTAAATGAAATAGGATTACAAAAAGATTATTTTTCTTTAAACCCTCAAAACACCAATCAATCTGCTGCTGTACGACTTACGACTTACGACTTACGACTTCCGACTATCAATTCCATTTACTTCGGTGGCGGCACCCCTTCCCTCTTGTCTGAAAAAGAAATCAATTCCATTTTCTATCAGCTTTCAAAATATTTTCAAATCCAGCCCGGAGCAGAAAACACACTCGAAGCCAATCCTGATGATCTGACAAAAGAATATTTGAAATCGTTGCGCAAAACTCCGGTTAACCGCCTGAGTATCGGCATTCAGTCTTTTTCAGATCCTGACCTTCGTTTTATGAATCGTGCGCATGATTCAGAAATGGCTTTAAATTCAGTTCAGGCGGCAAATGATGCTGGTTTCGAAAACTTGTCAATTGACCTCATTTACGGAACTCCCGGAATGAACAATGAAACTTGGATCAACAACCTGCAAACTGCTTTTGCCTTAAATGTGAATCACCTTTCATGCTATTCATTAACTGTGGAAGCCAAAACTGCATTGGCAAAAATGATCAGGCAGAGAAAAGTTGCTGAAGTGAATGATCAGAAAACAGCAGATCAATTTGAGCTGCTTGTGAAATTAAGTCGTGAAAATGGGTTTGAGCATTATGAAATTTCCAACTTTTGCAGGAATGAAAAATACGCAGTGCATAACAGCAACTACTGGAAAGGAGAACAGTATCTCGGATTAGGCCCTTCGGCTCATTCTTACAACGGAACTTCGAGGCAATGGAATATTGCAAATAATTCCCTTTATATAAAATCTCTTTTGAACAACAAGCTGAATTTTGAAAAAGAAGAATTGACTATTTCACAAAAATATAATGAATATGTACTCACCTCGCTCCGCACCAAGTGGGGCACATCACTTAACCAAATAATTAATACTTTCGGTGTTGAATTTGAAAAACATTTTTTGAAGGAAACAAAAAATTTCAGTAAGGACGGCTTCCTTTCCGAAAAGGAAAATATTTTTTACCTGACGGATAAAGGAAAATTATTTGCAGATAAAATCGCATCCGGATTATTTTATTAAAGAAAATATAAATCATGCATGCCCGCATTCATTACCACGACAGTTATTATGAAATTGACCTGAACAACCCAATTGACATTTCCATACCCCTGCGTGCGGGGACCAAGAATCCGAATGCATGGTATGCAGCACCTGTGCGGATAGAACCCGTTCGTATGGGAGATTGGGTGGGGGAAGTAAGCCAGGGAGGTTCGGTTAATTTCAGGAATATTTTTTTTAACCCGCATGGAAACGGCACACATACTGAATGCGTGGGGCACATCAGCAGGGAATTTATTTCGCTCAATCAATGTTTGAGAAAATTTTTCTTTGGTGCAAAGCTGGTAAGCATTCAGCCGGAGAAAAGAGAAAACGGTGATCTGGTAATCACTAAGAAGCAGCTGGTGCCGGAAGTTCACAACGTTTTTGCCAACGCGCTTGTGATACGTACATTGCCGAACGATCCGTCAAAACTCACCATGCAATATTCACACACCAATCCTGCATATCTTGAATATGAAGCTGCCGAATGGATGAGAAGCATCGGCATAAAACACCTGCTGATTGATCTTCCTTCCGTTGACCGCGAAGAAGATGGCGGAAAACTTTTGGCACATCATGCCTTCTGGAATTATCCCGCTGCGCCACAGTTTGATTGCACCATCACCGAAATGATTTATGTACCCGATGAAATACCTGACGGAGATTATATCCTGAATATTCAAATTGCATCTTTTGAAAATGATGCCAGCCCGAGCAAGCCGGTTTTGTTTAAAATCCAATAATACTATTTTTCATTCACCACTGAACCTTACGGGGGCGATATTACATTAAAAGCAACGCGACCAATTATTTAATAAATCATTATTATTTTGATCTTTCTTACTTTTACCTCCCTAAAAAATTCTCGGTTATGACTAAGTTTAAAAAAGTTCTGCTGAAGATTGTAATAATATTAGTACTATTATTACTTGTATCCATGTACTTTGTGAGTCACTTTCATTACAGTGATGGATCAAGAACAGGGTATCTTTCAAAATTTACCAAAAAAGGATATGTTTTTAAAACATACGAAGGCGAATTATTTCTTGGCGGAGTTAATGCGGCTAATAGTACCATAGTAAACAATGCGTGGGAATTTTCAGTGCCATCAAATGATAATGGCGCAATTGACAGTCTTAAGAAATATGAAGGGAAGGTTGTCAGACTGCATTATAACCAGGTTATAAAAAGCTTCCCCTGGCAGGGAGACTGCGATTATTTTGTTTACAAAGCGGAATATGTGAGAGAGAAATAATTTTTTCACAGGCAGTTGCTTTGTAATAAATTTCTTCCGCTCCTGATAATTCAAAATTTCCAGACCAACCTGCGTCCTTTTGTCTTCCGCAAACGATAAATATTATTTGATGTGAAATTGCAAAGTTCAAGTTTCAGAGTTTAGAACAGGACTCAGGAAACTTATACTTTTACTGATATTTGCATTTTAAAATAAATTCCCATGATGCGTAAATTATTTAATTACTTCTTGCAGGGCCTGCTTGTAACGGTGCCTATAGTTGTAAGTTTTGTGGTGTTGTTTAAATCCATTATCTGGATTGACAGCCTGTTACCTTTTCAAATACCGTTAAAAATTCCTGGGCTACCCAATATTGATTTGCCCGGGTTGGGAATCCTCGCCCTTTTTTTTATCATCACACTTTTTGGGTATTTTGCTTCAACCCTGGTTGCAAACCCGGCTTTTACAATTATGGAAAAGCTGTTAGGAAAAACTCCGCTGCTCAAAATAGTTTATTCATCAGTAAAAGATTTGATTGAAGCTTTCGTTGGTGAAAAGAAAAGATTTACACAACCTGTTCTCGTAACCATGGCAAAAGATCCTGAAATTCAGCGAATAGGTTTTGTAACTGAAAATGATCTTACCAACCTTGGCATTCCCTTAGGCAAGTTCGCTGTTTACTTTCCTTTTTCTTATGGATTTAACGGACAGCTTTTTATAGTGCCTGCTGAAAATGTTACTAAAATTGATGCTTCAGGAACTGAGATGATGAAGTTTATTATTTCGGGAGGGGTGACGGAAATTTGAGGTTTAATGTTTGGAGTCAATGGTTAAAAACTTGATGGAAGTTTTCAAAAACCATTCGGGATTGTCAGCATGAACCCAGTGGCCGGATTGGGGGGCGGTTTTTATTTCAGCGTAAGGAAAATATTTTTTGATAAGCGGTTCATCTTCTTTTGAGATATAATTTGATTTTTCACCGCGAATAAAAAGTGCAGGTTTTTCAAACGGGTGGGTAAACTCTATTGCATCGCTCATTTTTTCAATATTTTCAGAAATTGCTTTGAGATTAAACCGCCAATCAAGCATGCCGGTTTCTTTCCAATACAGATTTTTTACAAGAAATTGCAGGGTTCCGGTATCTGAAATTTTTTGAGCAAGCTGTTTTTCCACTTCACCTCTTGTTTTTAATTCATTCAAATTAATTTGAAGCAATGCCTCAGCAACATCACGATTTTGCACCTGATATTTTTTGGGTGATATATCCGCAACAATCAATTTTGAAATTTTATCAGGATGATTCATTGCTAACTCCATTGCTGTCTTGCCTCCCATCGAATGACCGATAACAAAAGCAGAATCCAACTTTACATCGTTCATAAACTCATAAATATCTTCACTCATATCCTGATATGAAAACAATTCCGAGTGCGGTGAGCGTCCGTGATTTCGCTGGTCAACGAGATAGACTTCAAAATTAATTTCTGCAAACTTTTTTGCAAGTGTCTGCCAGTTGTCAGATGAACCGAATAATCCATGAAGAATCATCAGTGGTTTGCCTGTGCCGGATTTGCGGAAATGTAATTTCATAAAAATGTCCAGGGCCAAAATTAGTGGAAAGTTAAAGGTTGTAGTTTTAAAATTTAACTTTGTCCCGTAAGCAGGAAGTTGGAAGTTGGAAGTTGGTTTTAGTAATTAGTAATTAGTAATTGGTAATTGGTAATTTCAATTATATGTCTCTGATCATAAGAAAAGGCAAACAAGAAGACATTCCGGCTGTTCATCAATTGGTGATGGAATTGGCCGCTTATGAAAAAGCACCTGATCAGGTTACCAATACAATTGAACAAATGATTGAGGATGGATTTGGCGCTTCGCCTGTCTATGGGCTACTCGTGGCTGAATTGGAAAACAAGATTGTGGGAATTGCATTTTATTTTACCAAATATTCAACATGGAGAGGAAAAGGCCTGTTCCTTGAAGATTTGGTGGTGACGGAATCTTACCGGAAATCAGGCATTGGAAAAAAATTGTTTGATGCGGTGATCGCTGAAGCAAAAAAGATGAAGGCAAAAACCATGCACTGGCAGGTACTGGATTGGAATACCCCGGCTATTGAATTCTATAAAAAATATAATTGCACGTTTGAAGGGGAATGGATAGATTGCAAATTATCTTCAAATCAAATTACAGCGATTTAACCAGACTTTTTATTCAATGCCTGTTAAAAAAATTTAAGTTATTAAGTTAAAAATTTATTGTGTTTAAAAAATGGAAACAAAAGATACTACCGGCAATTTAACTTCATTAAAATTAGATAAGCCGCTTTATGTTACGCAGCCCTCAATGCCTCCGTTGCCTGAGTTTATAAAATATCTTGAAGAAATATGGGAAAGTAAATGGCTCACCAATAACGGGCAATTTCACCAGCAGCTTGAAAAAGAATTATGCGATTACCTGAATGTAAAATACATTTCACTTTTTTCAAACGGCACACTTGCTTTAGTCACTGCTTTACAAGCTTTAAGAATTACAGGTGAAGTAATAACCTCACCATTTAGTTTTGTTGCAACTACTCATGCACTCTGGTGGAACAATATTAAACCTGTGTTTACAGATATTGATCCTGATAATTTTAATCTTGATCCAAAAAAAATTGAGGCTGCTATAACACCAAAAACAACTGCCATTCTTCCCGTTCACGTTTACGGAAATCCCTGCAATGTGGTGGAGATTCAGCAGATAGCCGATACTTACGGGCTTAAAGTTATTTATGATGCCTGCCATACATTCGGGGTTACCATCAATGAAGAACCTGTTTTGAATTTCGGAGATTTATCTGTAATGAGTTTTCATGCTACAAAAGTTTACAATACATTTGAAGGAGGAGCAATTGTTTGCCGTGATGAGGCAATGAAAAAAAGAATTGACCTGCTGAAGAATTTCGGATTTGCAGGAGAAACCACCGTGATTGCTCCGGGCATCAATGCAAAAATGAATGAAGTGCAATCTGCTTTTGGGTTGCTTCAGTTAAAATATGTGGATGAACTGATCGCAAAAAGAAAAGAAATTGCAAAAAAGTATCGGGAACAATTAAAAAATATTCACGGAATAAAAGTTTTCAATGATATTCCCGGAGTTAAACATTGCTACTCCTATTTTCCTGTTCTTATTGATAAAAATAAATTTGGAAAAAGCCGGGACGAAGTTTACACCGAATTAAGAAAACATAATATTTACACAAGGAGATATTTCTATCCGTTGATCAGCCAGTTTCCCGCTTACAGAGGATTGGAATCAGCTTTACCGGGAAAAATGCCTGTGGCAGAAAAAATAACCGAAGAAGTATTATGCCTCCCGATATTTCCTGATTTAGACAGCAGCACAATGGGATTTGTACTTGAAAAAATAAATTCACTATCAAACCGGGTTTGAAGTTCGAACGATTCCAATCTCTAATCTCCAACTTCCAACCTCCAACCTCCAATCTCCAGCTTCTAATTTCCAACTTCAAAATATTTCATGGCTGAACTGAAGCGAAAAGCACAGCGTGCAATTATCTGGGATTTAGCCGGAACATTTTCGCAGCATGGAATTGGTTTTATTATTTCAATTTTTCTTGCACGTTTATTGCAGCCTGCTGAATTCGGTTTGGTCGGAATGGCATTGGTAATTATTAACCTGCTTCAGATTTTTTCAGACCTTGGTTTTGCTTCTGCACTTATTCAAAATAAAAACAACACTTCGTTAACCTACTCTTCGGTTTTTTATATCAATATCGCTTTCGGTGCTTTTTTGGTCCTTATCTTTCAACTGGGCGCACCCCTTATCGGAAGCTTTTATCATAATGATAAAGTAACAGAAATAATCCGGTGGCTGTCTTTGAGCATTTTTATCTCCTCGCTGAATATTGTTCAGCGCACCATACTTGCACGAAACATAAATTTCAAAACGCTCACCATCCGACAAATAATTTCACAGTGCATTGGAGGAGTCTTCGGAATTTATCTTGCGTTTATGAAATGGGGTGTTTTTGCATTGGTAGCACAAAATCTCATTGCAACATTTGTGGATGTGCTGATTCTCTGGCGTGTGGCTGATTGGTATCCCAAGCTTGAATTTTCATGGAAAGAAGTAAAAAAATTAACCAGCTTCAGTTCATACAGTTTTATGTCTCAATTGTTAAACAGATTTTTCAGCCGTTTGGATGTATTAGTAGTTGGAAAACTTTTTTCTCCGACTATTCTGGGCTATTACAGCCGGGCGGATTCAGTAAATGCATTGGTTACAAAATATTCTTCATCAAGCATCACAAAAGTTTTCTATCCTATCCTGAGTAAAGTTCAGGATGATGATGTTCAATACAAAATGATTCTTTTCAAATTACTGCATTTCATTGCATTCATTTCTTTTATGCTCACAGGCATTATGGTTTTTGCCGGTCCGGATATAATTATTTGTCTTTTCGGAAAAAAGTGGGAACCATCTGTTTTAATATTCCAGGTGCTTGCGCTGAAATCATTTGTTTTGCCAATCAACTCAATAATTGTCAGCGCATTTCTTGCTAAAGGAAAATCAAAAGAAAATTTTTGGTACGGCAATGTCAGAAGATTAATTGTATTGCCTGCTTTTGGAGTTGCGTATTTTCTCGGATTCAATACGTTTCTCTGGGCTGTAGTGATTATTGCCTATATAAACTGGCTGTTTAATAATTTTGTAGTTACAAGGCATTTGAACATTTCGTTTAAAAAACAATTTAATACTGTTTTTCCTTACCTGATTATCTTTGCTGCGGGCTATTTTCTAATTTATCTTTTATTTTACAATGTTAAAAGTTTTTTATTTCTCGGAACGTTGAAATCCCTGGTTTACATTGCGTACTACATGCTCGCAAACTATCTTTTGAAAACTGATTCATTTACTTTTGTCGTGAAAAACGGAATCCACTCATGGGGTCAGTTAAAGAACTCGCTGAAAAAAGCTTAATGCATCTTCGAGAGAGAAAGCACTGATGAAAAACTATAAGCTTCTTTTTGTTTTTAGTATATTCGTTGTGGTAGCATATTTTATTTTCGGAATTTTTTTCCTGAATATTCCTCCGGTAAAAGCGGATGAGCTTTGGGAAATATCGCGCGCTCATTTTCTTTTGAAATATCATCATCAGGGTGATCCATTGCTTCCAAAAGAACTTTCGCCATATATGACATCTTTGTTTAATGCCACTTCGGGAAGCAAGTACCAGGGGATAGTAAAAACTGCATCACAGGCATTTTTTATTGCATGGGTACCGATTGATGATATTTATGCATTCAGGCTTACAGCTTTTGCATGGAGCCTGCTTGTTTGTTTTCTGACTTACCAGGTTGCAATAAAAACCGGGTTGAATAAAGCAATGGCGCTTTTTGCTGCAATATTACTTATTATCACTCCCGAGTTTTTCAGTCACCTTCATAGTCAGCGTCCGGAAATAATGATTACTGCTGCTTATTTAGCTGGTCTTTTATTTTTCATTTACATTATTGAAATGGAGAATTCATGGAAAAAAACTATCTTATTATTTTTTTCAGGAATATATACAGGACTCACTACTATTACTCTTCATCCGAATGCAATTGTAATTCCTGCAACTTTCGGATGCCTTTACCTGCTGCGCGAATACAAAAATATTTTTTCTCTTAATACATTGTTTTTCGGCATAAGCATGTTAGCAGGTATATTTTATTTATACTACTTGCAACATGCTCCTGCTGTTATATCCGTTGCTGCGGGAGGAGGAAATTTGCTGCAAGGAAGCGGACCTCCGATCCTCAGACGCGGCATTAAAGTTATTATTTCATTGCCGCTGATTTTTTACAAAAAATTTACTCCGTCAAGTGTATTCGCCAGACCATTCTCACTTCTTTTCTTTCTTGCATCCTGCATCTCATTTTACTATTTATTTAAAAAGAAAAAAAACTCTCCAGTATATAAATACATTGATATTTTATTTATTGCTATAGTGGTGCCCCTCATTGTTCTTCCGTTGTTATCATCAAGCAATGGATTCTATAATATTTTCGTTTTGCCCTTATGTGCCGTTTTAATTGCTGCCGCCATTTACGAACTAAGTCTTACTATTTCCGAAAAAAGCAAGTTAGTGCACATTTTAACCGCGATACTGTGTATAATATTTTTATCGGATTTTTCAGGAATTCAAAAGCAAAATGAAAATTCCAAAGAATTTCAACGCATCAGGAAAGAACTTAAAAGTGTTGTTACGAACCGTAATTCAACAATCATGGGAAGTGGATTGTATTATCTTGATTTCAAAGACCAGCATTATTATTCTGCTTCAGGGTTGAATCCCCGCATAGGACGACCGTCACAATCATTTGAAGAAGCAGTGTATGCAGTTCGGGCAAATTACCTGATTATTGACAGAGCATTCATCCACAATATGTACAGAGAAAGAGGAAAAAACTGGACAGACAGTATGTTCTTTTTCATTAATAATAAATGTGACTTAGTCTCAGCAATTAATGATAATAAATGGGCGCATATTTCAAAAGAGCCAAATTATTTTCCTGCACAACTTTCAGATGAGATTAAAAAAAATACTTTTCTGAATAAAATTAATGTATATAGAGTTATTAATTCCTGATTGGCTTTTACCTGCCTGTAGCCTGTCTTTAAATACTAATTCCTTTACCTTTGTCGCGAAAACCAGAAAAGATTCATGAGGTCAGTTAAAAGACTCGCTTATAAAAACTTGAAGTCATTGCTGCCTGGCAGCGCCCCTGCTTTTTTAATTATCGGTGCGCAAAAGTCGGGCACCAGTTCATTGCATTATTATCTCAGTGCGCATCCCGTTCTTGTGAAAGGATCACTTAAAGAAATTCATTTTTTTAATAAAGACATAAACTATAATAAAGGAATCAGCTGGTACGAAAATCATTTTAAACATCCCCTGAAAGCGAAAAAACTTTTTTATGAAGCAACTCCAAATTATTTGTACAGCAAGCCTGCAGCACAGCGAATTCATAGTTACAATCCAGACATAAAACTCATTGTTGTTTTACGAAATCCTGTTGACAGAGCTTATTCAGCTTGGAATATGTATCACAATTTTTTTTTGAATAAATCAATTCCTGATATTTTATCTAAGAGTTTGCCCGGTGACAGCAGTTATCTGTTGCATAAATATTTATTTGAAGATCGCAAGGATTTTCCCTCTTTTGAAGAATGTGTTTCGCATGAATTGGAGCATATGAAATCAAATGCTTTTTTTGGAGAAGAACCCTCTTTTGTCAGAAAAGGAATTTATTGTACTCAGCTAACCGAATACCTGAAATATTTTTCTAAAGATCAGTTATTGGTTTTTGGATTCAGAGAGCTTGTGGATTCAAAATTAGAAATGCTCCATGCCATTGAAAAGTTCCTCGGTGTTTCACATTACGATTTTAGCAAGGCGCAAAAGGTTATTGAAAAAATAGTTGTAAAAAAACAAGGCGTGCGTTATGCGGAAAAAATAGATGCATCTGTAAACTTAATGCTGACAGAATATTACAGCTTCTGGAATCAGAAATTATTTGAATTATTAAGGAAGAAATTGGATTGGTGATTAATACCAATATTTTACATATTTTTGTTTTTCACTCTTTGCATTTCTGAAAAATCTTTTTCGAATCAAAGCCAATCTGTAAAAACATCCATCCGTATTTAATTCAAGCATGAGCTAAAGGTAGTTTTATGTTATTTTTGTGCAAAAATTATTGAATGGATTGTAATTTCTGACCATTCATTCTTGCATCAATTTATTGCAACAACTATAAGATGAATCCTTTTTTTATTATTGGAAACCCTCGTTCAGGCACATCTTTGTTTCGATTAATGTTAACCACTCATCCGAATATTATTATTCCGCCCGAATGTCATTTCTTTTTATGGTTAGAAGAAAAATATAAAAACTGGAAAAGTTCAACCGGAACTGATGAGCTTTTTAATGATCTTATGACCAGTCGAAAATTTGAAACATGGAATTTAAGCCGGGAAGAAATAAGCCAGGAACTTTCAAATGCTCGAGTGAATTCGTTTAGCGATTTTGTTAAAACCATTTATTTGCTGTATGGTAAAAAATCGGGCAAGAAGGATATTTTAGCATGGGGCGATAAAAATAAATTATGGAAAGAGAAACTGTCTGTTATTGAAAATTATTTTCCATCATGCAGCTATATTCATATTGTCAGGGATGGAAGAGATGTAGCCTGTTCATTTAAAAATTTATCCAATCGTGATATAAATTCAAAATATGCCCCAAATCTCTCCGGCAAGATTGAAGACATTGCTGAACGATGGAAGTTAAACGTAAATTATATTTCAGAATTTTTAAATAAAAAAAGAACGGAACAATGGATCGAAATAAGGTATGAAGATTTAGTTGCGCGACCTGAGGAAATTTTAAAAAAAGCAACGAAGTTTTTAGGAGTGAATTATAATGCAGTCATGCTTGATTATGCCGGCACCAATCAATTTGAACTTTATGAACCCGCAGAATTTATTCAATGGAAAGAAAAACTTAAAGAATCTCCTGACATTTCAAATGTTGGAAAATATAAAAATGAATTGCAAAAGCAGGAGATAGAATATTTTGAAAACGCCTGCAGGAACGAACTGAGTCAACACGGATACTTATGATTACGAGCAGGGATTATTATGATGAGGTTGCAAAAAAATATCATCAGATTCAGGAAAGCAGGTTGCCCTATTTGTTAAGTGCAGAGCAAATCGTTACCGGGTTAATGAAAGAAAAAAAAATAATTCATTATCTTGACATCGGTTGTGGTGACGCAACAAGAAGTGTCCGAATCATTAATTCCATAAATCCGCAATCTGCTGTTTTGCTGGATGAAAGTACAGAAATGATCCGTTTGGCGAGCAACCATGAAAAACAAAATATTAAAATTGTTGAAAATAATTTCTTAGAATATACAAGTGATGAATCTTATGATCTTATAACAAGTATGTGGAATGTATTCGGTCATTTGGAGTCGAAAGAAATAAAGTTGAAGTTTCTGAAAAAAGTTTATTCCCTGCTAAGTGAAACAGGCGAATTTTTTTTCGATGTGAATAACAGGTACAACGTGCGTTATTATGGTTTGAAAAATGTACTAAAGAATTTTATAAGGGATGTCCTGACTAAGGAAGGTTCAGGAAATTTTTATTTGAATGCCAAAGGCAGTTCATCCAAGGTATATATTCATCATGCTTATGAGTTGGATAGTTTAATCAGGCTTACTGGATTTTCAAAGTGTATTAAAATTTACATTGACTATAACACCGGAAAAAAAACCGGCTCTTTCATTTCAGGACAGATCTTGTATCATCTGAAAAAATGACAGCAGCGAATTTTCCTTTAGCAAGCATCAGGATAATAACCTATCAAAATGCAGATTTTATAAGGCGCTGTATTGACAGTGTCTTAATGCAAAAAACCACATTCCCATTTGAAATCTGCATTGGTGAAGACGGATCTACAGATGGTACGAGGGAAACATGCATGGAATATGCTGAAAATTATCCGGAAAAAATCAGGCTGTTCTTATGGGATAGAAATGACGAAAGGCGGAAGGGAATGGCGCCTTCTCGATTTAATTTTTTAAATACAATTTCACAGTGTCGCGGAAAATACATTGCTCTTTTAGATGGCGATGATTCATGGACTGATAAAAATAAGCTGCAGGAACAGGTAACATTTCTTGAAGACAATCCGGAATTCGCCTTGTGTTTTACAAATATTCGCCTTGTCAATCAATCAGGAAATATCACAGTAAAATCTTTGCTTAATTATAAAACAGATGAATTCACGCATGAATCTTTTGTGGCTAAAATCTCACCTCCGACCCTAACCACCATTTTCAGGAAAAATGCTTTGCCTTTAAATTATCCGGATGAGTTTTATAAAGTAACAAACGCGGATATGTTTCTCAAATCAATCATAAGTCAGAGTGGAAAAGTGAAATTCATAAATAAAGTAACCGGAAATAAATGCCTTCACGGATCGGGAGTTTACGCTGGAACATCTCCGTTTAAAAAAGAAGAAAACAAACTGAAAACCTACCAGGCAATGCTTAAATATTTCAAATCAAAAAAAGTAAAGAACAATATTAAAAGCGCCATGAATATTATCTATGCAAAGTTGTTGTTCAATTATCTCAAACAAAGAAAATTCAAACCATTTTTTAATACCCTTTCAGCAACTCTCCGGTTTTATACCCTCAACTTGCAGGCTCCTCCTATAAAATTTTTTTATGCTCAATTAAGAAATAAAAAATCATCCATCCTAAGCAGGGAGAAAGTTCAAGTTGAAAATCATTTGTAAATTCGCCTGCCTGCCCAAGGTATCTATTATTTTGATAATTTCCGATTTCAGTTGAGTAGCGAAGCATTCCGATTATTGGTTTTAAGATATTTTAGAAATGGTTGTTTGAGTCAGCCAGATAAGTTATGGAGTGTTTTTTTCCCATCCGTTCCATTTAATAAAAATGGAAGAAGAGTCGCAGCAGCATTCAGTGAGATTGAAAACCCGGTTGAGAATTTTGATACAATTATCCATGAAATTCAAAACTATTCGGGAAACAATAACAAGGCAAAAAATATTTCAGATTTTTTGAAAACAAAAATCAGTGATGATTTGATTGGAGCTTATGTTCATGGAAGCGTAGCGACTTCTGAGGAAATTTCATACAGTGATTTTGACGGATTTATTATTTTGAGAAATGAAATTTTTCGCAATGCCGGCAGGTTAAAAAATACCGCAATGATTTTAAAACAGTCCGAAAAAATAATGTTTGAAATGGATCCGCTGCAACATCATGGTTGGTTCATTCTCACAGAAAACGATTTAAAAAATTATCCTGAATATTATTTTCCGCACGAACTTTTAAATTATTCAAAATGTTTGTTCGGGGAAAATAAAATTACAATATACTTAAATAAATCAGGATTCAAAACTGAATTCCATGATTCTTTTAATAAAATGGCTTTGGGAATTTTGAAAAAGCTTGACAACAGAGAGTTTCTGAAAAACTATTACAGTTTTAAAAATCTTTTAAGCGAGTTCATGCTGCTCCCCTCCTTTTATTTACAGGCAAAATCCGGTAACGGAATATTTAAAAAGTTTAGTTTTGAAAAAGTGAAAAATGAATTGCAGGAAAAATATAATGTGATGGATGAAATATCTGCTCTCAGAACAAATTGGAATTACCATCCTCCATCGTTTTACCGCTCATTAAAAAATAAGCCCAGCCTGTTTTCCAGAATATTTTCTGCGAAGAATTTTTCCGAAAGTTTGCCTGCATCTTTGAAAAACAAATTTGACGATTCTTTTATTCAGCAGATGAAAGATTTTATTGCCGAACTGAAAATCAATCTTTCAAAATGAGCTACCGTATAATTGACCTTCCCCATTATGTATCCGAATCAGGGTATATGCAGACATTGAATGCTATGGTTAAACGATTAGCTGCGTTACCTGAAACAATTTCAGTTTACCAAGTTGGAAGCATCTCCAGCCCGGGTATTTCTGATCTTGATATGATCGTGGTTTTCAAGGACAATCAAAAAGTTGAACAAAATTTTCTTGGAAATCTTTCAACGGAAGAAAAATATTTGTTTGTTCATAATCTTTACGGCATTTCCGAGAGAGATTTTGCGGATGTTAAACGCTTTACTTTTTTTAATAATTTTACGCTCCTTTACGGAACGGATACGAGGACAAATCCATTCCTGTCTCCGGAAAATACTGAGGTCTTAAAAAAACAGGTGGCAATCGAATACTTAATCAGAATGTGCATTACCGTTTATCTTCAGCAGTCCTATCGTGTGTTGCGTGTCCGCGATTTGCTCCTTCATGTGAAAGCGTTGCAGTATGATTGTGAATTTCTTGGAATTCATTCGGGCAGGTTAGTCGAAAAAATTTCAGAAATCATTGAATGGAGAAAAAACTGGTTCAGCCATACACCGTCAACTAAATCAATTATAAACTGGTGGAATGAATTTTATAAAGAGTTTGAATTGTTTATAAAATCGTTATTTGAGAATCACAAATTTTATCTTCCGGGAAAAACATCTTATCTGATAACAAACAATATTTCAGTGGTACCGTCAAAAGGCACTGTTCGTTTTTCAAGAAAGGGATTTGTGTTGCCTGTAACTCTTTCATTTTTAGGAAAACGTTATTTCCGCATTCAAAATAAATTAAATCAATTCAGCTTTGAAGTTCCGGTTACATCTGATAATATTCCTTCCATTCTTGAAAATAAATTTGAGTTTGAAAAAAAATATTTTGAATACAACAGGAAATTTCTGCCTAATTTTTTTACACTTACGATGAATCTTCATGTACATTAATCCTTTGGCTGATCAGAATAAATTCAACGCTGAAGTATAACAATGAACTATATTTTTATAACAGGATTGGGCAGATCAGGTACTTCTTTTATCAGTGCATTGCTTTCAAAAATCCGTGACGTTCATGTAGGGCATGAAGATACAGGCAGCCGGGAATTCTGGCTGTTAAGCTGGTATCTGCAAGATACCTCTTACGCAACAGAATACCTGCTGCGAAAAAAAAAGAAAATTGAAGCCGACATCCATTCCGGCTGGTATATTGATTCAGATTCTTATTTGCAAAATGCAACGGACGACCTGCAAAAAGTTTTTAAACCCAAAGCGGTTTTTCATTTGGCAAGAAATCCCAAAGAAGTGGTGCGGTCCATTTATACCCGCAGAAATGAAAATGATATTCATCTGCTGCCAAAAGAAAAAAAAGATATTCAGCGATGGATGGATGGCAACCGCTTTGAACAGGTTTGCTGGAACTGGAGAAACGCTGTCGAAAACTTATTGGATAAAAATGTTCCGGTCATTAAACTGGAAGAATTGACAGAAGATTATAATTACTTCAATGAAAAACTTTTAAAACCGTTTGGATTTACTTTGGAAAAAAATAAATGGGAAGAAATAAAAAATAAAAAAGTAAACAAAACCCGCAGCGCTTTATTCCGCTATACGTATGCAAAAGTAAAAGGCAAACATTACCAGCCTGATGTATTGCCTGATTTTCCGGAATGGCCTGACGAATACAAAAAGATTTTCACAGAATATTGTTTTCCTGCAATGAAAAGGCTGGGCTATAGCTTATGAAAAAAATTTTATGGCAAACCCGTGCTCCGCTCGTTTATGCTTCCTTTCAATCAGGGAAATTATTGAATGGCGCTAACGGGGGGAATGCGTATGACTTTCATGCGGCTTTGGCTTTGAAAAATAATTTTGAAATTGAGATTGATAAAAATGCTTTGCTTGTTGAAAAAGAAAATACCCTGGGTTATTGGATGAGGATGAAAGCCTATTATCCCAATGCTGATGTAATCATTAAAGAACCTTACCCGATGGTATTCGGAAATGTTGCGAAAAATTCAAAGCACGTTGCAATGATTCATCACATTGACGAAGATTTTTTTTTAAAAGATTTTCAACATCGTTTGTTTTTCAATCGCATGAAAAAAAGTTTGCTGAAAATGGATTTGGTTGTTACTGTTTCAAAATATTGGGAAGATTATCTCTCGGATTTAGGCTGCAAAAAGATTAAAGTCATTTACAATTCTTTTAATTCATCGGATTATTTTTTGCGGGAAGAAGAAATAAAAAAATTCAAATCACAATATCAATTCAATGCTGAGCAAGCCCTCATTTATATTGGAAACGCTCATCGTCCGAAAGGAGTTTATGAAGTGTATAAAGCGCTTCGCAACAAACCGTATCAATTAGTAATGTCCGGATCAAAAAACAATGCATCTGATTTGCCGGTAAAATTTTTAAGCCTCAGCCGTTTTGACTATTTGCGATTATTGCATGCAAGTGATTTGGTCATCACACTTTCAACAATGGTCGAAGGATGGAATCGCATTGCGCATGAATCATTGCTGTGCAACACTCCTGTGATCGGTTCAGGAAGAGGTGGCATGAAAGAATTACTGGATGGAGCTGGTCAGAAAATTGTAACTGACAACTCTATTCTTCCGGAAGCGGTAGAAGAAGTCTTAAAAAAGAAAAAAGAATTTTCAGAAAAGGGTTTTAAATACGTTCAGCAATTTGATAAAACATATTTTGAAAATGAATGGATAAAAACCATTACAGATTTAATTAATGAATAAGCAAAAAATAAATTTCCAATTTTCAACTACAAACATCTGACTTCTGACCTCCGACTTCTAACCTCCAACTTCCAACTTCCAGATGTGCGGTATAAACGGTATTTATAATTTTTCAAAAGTTATTTTAAACGATGGCGAATCGCTGGTAACTAAAATGAATCATTGTATCCGGCATCGCGGTCCTGATGACAGCGGTTTGTGGAAAAATGAACTGGCAGGAATTTATTTCGGGCATCAGCGGTTAAGCATTATTGATCTTTCAGCGGCAGGACATCAGCCCATGGTGAGTGAAAAAGGGAATGCAATTATTTTCAACGGTGAAATTTATAACTACAAGGAAATTAAAGAACATGTAAAAGAAAATAAATTCAAATCAAACAGCGACACAGAAGTATTGCTTTTCCTTTATGAAAAATACGGGCATGATTGTTTGAAATTTTTGAATGGCATGTTTGCGTTTGCCATCTGGAACCATTCAAAACAGGAATTGTTTCTTGCAAAAGATCGTGCCGGAAAAAAACCTTTATACTATTCTTCTCAAAACGGAATATTTTCTTTCACGTCTGAAATCAAATCACTGCTTACACTATCATGGATAAAACCTGAATTGGACGAAAAAGCATTTTATCATTTTCTTACATTCAATATGCTTCCGCCTCCGGCAACCATGTTCAAAAACATTTTCAAAATTCATCCGGGGCATTTTATGGTGGTGAATAAAGACGGAATAAAAAATTATGAAAAGTATTGGGAAGTGGATTATCAAAATTTACAGAATGAAAATTTAGAATCACTTGAACAAAAAACTTTTGATGGATTGCAAAAATCTGTAAACTATCGAATGGTGGCTGATGTCCCGGTGGGCGCTTTCCTCAGTGGTGGCGTGGATTCAAGCGCTGTGGTTGCGATGATGAGCAAAATGAGCGCGCATCCGGTTAAAACATATTCCATCGGATTTCAAGGTCAGCCAGAGTATGATGAACTGGAACATGCTAAAAAGATTTCAAAACTTTTCGGAACGGATCATTATGAAAAAATGGTATCACCAGATGACATGAAAAATTTTCTTCCGAAAATTGTTGACATATTTGATGAGCCTCTTGCTGATTCAACATGCATCCCTATTTATTTTATTTCGCAATTAGCAAAAGAAAAAAATACCATTGTGGTATTAACTGGCGATGGCAGTGACGAACTTTTTGCCGGATATAAAAATTACGCAAAATATTTAAAATTTTATCCGCTGTTTCATTCATACTCCAAAGCCCCCTCTTTTCTGAAAAAAATAATTGCTAAATCCTACAATACTTTTGACGATTCATCTCCGGCAAGCGAAATGTTTCATCGCGCATCGCTTGATCAGGAATTTTTTTGGGGCGGGGCAAGAAGCTTTAAAGAATCAGTAAAAAGAAATTTTTTATGTGACAGCTTTTTAGAAAGATCAAAAGGCTGGAGTTCATACCAGATGATTCTTGAATACAGAAAAATGTTTGACAACATTCCAAATCACAGTAAAGAAGACATTGACTGGATGTGTTACCTTGGATATAAATTTACTGACACTAACCGCTATCTCTATCGCGCTGACAGGCTTGGCATGGCTAACTCAATAGAGTTGCGCACACCGTTTATGGATTATGAGTTTGTTAATTTCGCATTGTCGGTTCCGGGTAAATTTAAGATAATGAATAATGAGCCGAAATATATTTTGAAAAAGGCGCTTGAAAAAATTTTGCCGAAAGAAATTTTGT
Source organism: Bacteroidia bacterium (assembly GCA_039914625.1). GTDB lineage: Bacteria > Bacteroidota > Bacteroidia > AKYH767-A > OLB10 > DATEMK01. Next base: position 19,889 of record JBDSOU010000190.1, read on the forward strand.
ACCGGAAGAAAATGGGATTTAATGTTCCGCTAAAGGAATGGGGAAATGAAGTGATGACAGATTATGTGGAAACAAATCTTAAATCATTTTGTGCCAATACAAATTTGTTTAATGAAACCGGATTATTGACGTTATTAAACAAAATTAAGCAAGGAAAACAAAGCGGAACCAATGATCTTTTCACTGTTTACTTTTTGATGGCATGGTTTAAAAAATGGATAAATGCCTGATGGTAAGACGTGTACTTTTAATTTCAAATGTTCCGCAGCATTACCGTATTCCTCTTTTCAATGAACTAAATCGTCAGTTGAAAGAAAAAAATATGGAGCTGAAAGTTGTTTTTGGCTCTAAAGGATACAAGCGCAGAAAATTCACTTTGGATTTTTCTGAAATCAAATTCAATTATGAAATTCTGAAATCAATCAAAATACATTTCGGAAATACTGAAAAAACTTTTTTTACGTACAGTGGCATTAATCAGGTAATTTCCGAATTTAAACCTGATAAAATAATAGTCAGCGGGTTCAGTATCGCTACTGTTAAAATATGGTTACGATCTTTCTTCTTCAGAAGAATTGATTATGTGATCTGGTCAGGCGCGTTGGATTTTCCGGGAAGGTTGGATTCATGGTTCAGAAAGTTTGAACGAAGATTCCTGATTAAACGAGCTTCAGCTTTTGTTGCTTACGGTTCAAAGGCTAAAGAATATCTAGTTAAAATGGGAGCACCATCTGAAAAAGTTTACATCGCCATTAATACTGTTGACACTAAATTTTTTTTTCAGGAAACTAATAAAATAAGAGCAGCAATAAAGCAACCAGAGAAAAAGCATTTTATTTATATAGGTTATTTGGTTCCTCGAAAAAATGTGAGCAAATTAATTGAGATCATTGAACAACTTTCCAAAACAAGAAATGATTTTGTGCTTGATATTCTTGGCGATGGAAATGAAAAACAGCTTCTGGAAAAAATGGTTGCAGAAAAGAAACTGGATGATGTAATAAAATTTCACGGATTCATTCAGAAAAATGATTTACCAAAATATCTTGCAGCGAGCATTTGTTTTTTATTCCAAACTGATTTTGATGTGTGGGGTTTGGTGGTGAATGAGGCAATGGCTGCAGGTATTCCTGTGATGTCATCCTATAATGCAGGAGCGACTTATGATCTTATTAAAGATGGTGAAACAGGATTTGCAGTTGATTACAACAATCAGTCTGATGTATTAAAAAAAATAAATTCTTTGCTGGATAATCTCGTTCTTGCAGAAAGTATGGGAAAGAATGCTGAAGTGTTTATCGCAAAAAATGCAAGTATTGAAATAAGCGCAGGAGGACTTTTAGAAAGTGTTCTTCTTGAATAATATTTGGTACTCAAAAGCCCTGAAGCCATAGCTAACTTTATTGTTTCTTCAGCCTCCTCACTTCTAACTCCGCACCTACGATCATTACTGATTACTATTAATAGAATATCTTTGCGCCTCTTAAAATAAATTATTTACCATGAAATTCAAAGAATGGAAAGAATGGTACAAATCATTGCCAGATTCATTGCGATGGTTTGTTTGGCTCGTTCTCCTCCGACCTATAATTGATAACTTTTATTACCTGAAAGAGGTTTCTCCTTTTCTCTCTCCACTAAATATAGTTGGTGTATTGACACCAATTGTTATTTTTTTTACTCTTAAAAAAATGAAAAGACCTCCGCAATCTAATATTGATGGTAATTTCAGAATATATGGCGGGTTTGTCATTGCAGGAATAATAGTCATGTCAATTTCAGGAATAGCCCTGTTGCCTTTTTGGACTGTAGCCATTAAGATAACTGCGATTGTTTACATGTTTTTTTTTCTCAGGTATTTCGTCAGGAGTAAGAAAGATGTTGACGGCTTACTTCAATCCTTTTTATACAGCTCTATTGTTGTTATTTGCGTATTTATGTTTGAGATGTTTGTACATCCCCTGAATTTAGTGCATTCCCGGGGAGTAGAAAGATACCAGGGAAGTTATGCGGATGTTTTCAATTATGCCACCTATGTTACACTGTGTACACTTATTAATTATTACTTTTTGCTTTCTACCAACACCTCCTTATCCCGTAATGCACGAATCAGAAACGTTATTATAAATATAGTATTGGGAACGGCCATGCTAATTAAAATGAGCCACGTTTCTACTGATGTGGTTTTTATTGCTTTAAACATTCTTTATTTTTTAATAGCTTTTAAAAAAAATGCAGTAGGCGCCTTGATTTTTGCCTCTATTCTTGCCCTGATCGTTTACTCTTATGGAAAAGATACTATTGACGAAAAATTAATGCCTCTTATTCAAACGGATGTTGACGTAGCCTCTGGTGAAGGTGATGAAGCTTATTATCTTCATGGCAGAGTAGGGCGCTGGGAGAGGATCACAGAGATTTTCGGCAACAGCTCTTTATTGTCACAATTATTCGGTATGCCTTTTAATGGCGGATTGCCTTTTTCATTTATTACAGGGGGAATTCACAATGATTATATCCGTAATTTAATTTGTGTGGGATATGTTGGTTTAACCTTTTATCTGATCTTGCTTTTTAATCTTTTCAGACGAATAATTAAAGATCGTTTAAACATGCTGTATTTAGGGTTAGGAGCATTGGGAAGCCTTCTTTTATTTTCTGTATCAACCGTTCCTACAATTTATCCTGCTTTTATGTATGTTATCCTCACCGTATTTGCTTATTTTTCAATTCCTGAAAATGTTTTGAGGAGACAGGAAATGGAAGAAAGATCAAAGTTATTAGCGGCTGAATCTGTAGAAAGTTCAAAGTTAGTTGCCTGATACATTTACATCAGATTTTATTTTAATAATTACTCCAGACCCAAAACTGACTTCTGCATATTTTCAATGAAAAAAAAGATTTTAATGCTTGGAAAACTTCCTCCTCCGTATATGGGGCCTTCCATTGCCACTGAAATCATTTTGAATTCTTCTCTGAAAAATAATTTTGATCTTATTCACATTGATACCAAAGCCAATGAATCGCTTCTCACACTTGGCAAATGGAGCATAAAAAAAATTATTAAGAACAATGCTATTTATTTTAAATTGTGGAAAGCGGTTTTGAAAAATAAGCCCGATCTTGTATGGATTCCAATCAGCCAGACTACTGTCGGCTTTATAAAAGATTCTGTTTTTATAATTATTTCAAAAATATCAGGAAGAAAAATTATTCTGCAACTCAGGGGAAGTGATTTTAAAAACTGGATTCAGAATAAAGCTTCTTTACTCACAAAATGGTATGTGAAAAACATTCTAAAATCAACGCATGGAATAATTGTGTTGGGTAATAATCTCAAATATTTATTTGAAGATTACTTTTCGGATGATAAAATTTTTGTAGTTCCCAATGGAGCTGATTATGATATACCAGTCAAACATGAAAACATTGGTGATCCTGTAAAAATTATTTATCTCGGAAATTTACAGGCAAGCAAAGGAATTGAAGATGTTCTTGATGCACTTGTATTATTAAAAAGTAATTATCAGAAAACATATGCAGTCACTATCATCGGTGGATGGAGAAATGAGAATACAAAAATTAAATGCCTCAAATTAATTGATGACAATAAATTGCCGGTAACAATATATCCTCCTGAAATTGATAAAGAAAAGTTCAGGCACCTGGCTTCATCGGACATTTTTGTTTTTACACCACGTGAACCCGAAGGGCACCCATGGGTTATTGTTGAAGCAATGGCATCAGGGCTTCCAATCATCTCAACTGACCAGGGAGCAATAGTAGAATCTGTTTTTCACGGACAGAATGGATTTATTGTTCAACCAAAACATCCGGAACAGATTGCTGAGAAATTAAACCTTTTGATAGAAAACGAGGAACTAAGAAAGAAAATGTCTCAAGAAAGCAGGCGATTGTACCTCTTGAATTTCACTGAAGAAAAAATGGTGCAGCGATTATCCCACTCATTCCATATTCTTCTCGGTGAGAAATAATCCAAATAATTTATTTCTTTTCTTTTTTTACAGAAGGTTTCGTGGCTGTGTTCGAAGTATCAGCTGTTGCTTCCACCGGTTTTTCAGCCGTAGTTTTATTGATCCCTTTTTGAGGATGATTGGTGGTTTCACGGCTTGGAATAATTTTTTGTAAAACGATTGTCATGGTATGTATGTTTTTTGAATTCGTAAAAATATAAATAAAATCAAATTAAAAGTTTCATTTATTAAAAATTCTGCCCCATGAATTTTTAGGCTGGTACACCCGCCTTACCCCTGTCTTATATTCAGTCGCCATATTATCATCCGAAACACTGATCAGATCAGTCCGGCTTCTCAGCTGATCAGCCTTATCCTTCAAATCTCTCCTAACAAGATTTACAAGCACATGAACATTTGCTGAATCCGTGCTAAAAACGGGTGCTCCATCACGATGAAATTTTAAAAGATTAGCCCGCTTTTCATCTTCAGTCTGATCGAAAGGCACATCGCTTGCTGCCACAAAACTCCCAACATTTGTAACATGACTGAATACCTGAGCGGCTGTAAATAAAATGTCCTCACAACCAGTGGAATTAAAATAGATTACGCCTCCATCTTTTAAGTGATTTCTGCACATTTTTAAAAATTCAACCGACAAAAGATTTGTTGACCCGTCACGCCAATGGAAGGTATTGTTGATCATGATAAAATCAAATTTTTTATCCGGGTTACGGCTCAGCCATCTGCGTCCGTCATCTATATATACAGTGCTTCTCGGGTCATTGAGTATAGAGGCAATATGAGGATAGCTTGGTATAATTTTCAAATACCCGGGATTAATTTCAATAATTGCAATCTTTTTTACCATAGGGTAATCTCCGACTACTCGTGTCCATGATCCGGAAGCCAGCCCTATCACCAGTACTTCTTCAGGATTACGGTGCAGAGCCGAAATCATATACGCTCTCCTGATACGGTTAGAATTTGAAACCGGATCAAGGTTAAATTTGCCGTCATAGTATCCACCCCCATAAACTATGTCATTATGATATGTGTGTTCTGTACCCTGTCCTACAGTTACAATTCCATTACGGTTTTGAACAGAATATTTAAAAGGTGCTTTTTTGAAGAATTGCTGTTTGTATTGTAGTTTTTCCAGTATATCCGCAAAAGCATAAGGCTGAATTAAAAATAGCATTGCAACGGTAAGAGCAACACTTATTACCATGGCGCTTTTTATCCGGATTGAAGCCGGAGAAGAAATCGAGACAACTGCAGCAAGAATTAATGTTAGAATGCAAATGATCTGCACATTTTTTTCGAGCGTAAAATAATTCATCAGCACAAACCCGGTAAGCAAAGGTCCTGCGGTTGCGCCAATGATGTTGGCAAAATAAATCCATGACAAATAAATTCCTACGGATTTATTTTTTGTTATTCCGAAATGACAGAGTAAAGGAAAAATTCCTCCTATGAGAAAAGAAATTAATCCTACTGCCCCGAATATGGAAAACATTCCGAGTATGATAGAATGCGAAATCACAAATCCTGTAAAAGGAATAGAGATGTAATAAACAATGGAAGATAAAAAAAGCATCAGCGCAATAAGAGTTACCGGGTGAATTTTTCCTTTCTCACAAACTCTTTTCACAGCATACGAACTGAAAGCCACTCCAAAAAGAAACGTTCCTAAAACATAGGCAAACACACTTGGCATGCCGCCTGTAGTATAAGACACCACTCTGAACCAAAGTATTTCCTGGCTAAGTGAAATGTACCCCGTCATGACAGAAAGGACGAGAACAATAAAAAATTTTAATTGATTTTGAGGAATATCAGTTGTCAGTTTTCCGTCTGTTGACTGCTGACGGTTGACTATTGACTGTTGACTGTTGACTGTTGACTGCTGACTCTTCTTTAACCTCTGAGTATATTTATAAACAAGCCACCCGGCTGCAAGGTTGCAACATGCAGCAAAAATTACAGCCGTTTGTTTTCCAAAAAATGAAAAAAGAATTTTAGCTGTTATAAAACAGGCGATAGCCGAGCCTATCGTATTCACACAATACAAAAACCCGACTGACTTTCCGATATTCTGATAATGACGGTGAAGGTAGGTGACAAGAATAGGAAGAGTTGCACCCATTAAAATTGTGGGAATAATAAGTAATCCTCCGATTGACAAGCCTATTTCAAACAGAGAGCCTTGAACAATCATACTGCTCACTATTTTTATTAACGGAATGCTGGCTATCCCAAAGATTCCTATAAGAACCTCACAAATAAAAAAGAGGTTAGGAAGATGAGCTGGATATTTTTTTGACAATATTCCTCCTATAATGGATCCTGTTCCCAGCCCGAACATAAAAATTGAAACAACAATGGTCACCGATTCAATATTCACTCCGAACGAAGCAAACAAAACCTTTTGCCAGACAATCTGGTAAATGATTGCTGCAAAGCCTGAAATTAAAAAGAGAAAAGCCAGCCATTCCAGTGATAAAAATAATTTCTCTTTGTGCTGATTGTTCATTAAAAAATAAATCAGCAATGCCTGCACCAATAGAAAAAGCAAACCGGCTATGATGGGCAATAGTTCAAGTTTAATTCCAACTGCTCCTGAAAGCAGCAGAAAAAAAACGGAATAAGTGAACGTATGGTATTTTGAAAATTTATTTTTAACTTCATCCGGAAGAGTGGAACGGAAGACGAGCCATAAAATAATTTTTCGTGTAACTAAAAATAAAAAAATGAATAGAACACTTCCAAAAGCCATCCATCCTCCCAGCTTTATTGAACTGAGTCCTTGATGAAAAGCAAGCGCAAGAATATTCAATGTAAAAGCACATCCTGAAACCACTCCAAAAAAAACAAGCAAAAGCAGATTTTTAACATCAAAACCATTTCCTTTCTGAGGCATCATATTTTTGTCAGATAATTTAAGATTGTAAAATTTAATGAGGTTGCCAAAAATAGCAATATAAAAGGAATTCGATATTTTAAAAGATCGAAAAATTTCAGGGTGCAATAAAGCGTTTTTAATATCTTTGAGGCTGCATAAGGGTCAAGTTTATTTTAAAAATGGTTATTGTTGAATTAAGCGGAGGTCTGGGTAACCAGATGTTTCAATATGCAGCAGGCAGACGCCTCTCTTTCAAAAACAAAATCCCTTTAAAATTATTTACACACAAGCTCAGCCGTAACTGGCATCGCACCTATTCGCTGAAATATTTAAACGTTGAAGAACAGTTCATCAGTGAAAACGAAACAAGGAAATTAGTAGAAAAAAACGTCATTGAAGTTTACAAAGAAATACCCGGAGGATTTAATAAAAAAATTTTTGAAATAAAGAACAGCGTTTTTCTGAAGGGATACTGGCAATCGGAAAAATATTTCAAAGACTACGATCCACTCATCAGAAACGATTTCACATTTAAACATCATCCGTCAGGAAAAAATAAAAATCTGATTGAACAGATGAATAAATGTGAATCGGTTGCAATACACGTAAGACGCGGAGATTTCGTAACGATTGATAAAACCAATGCACGCTATGGAGGAATTTGCGATTTGAAATATTATCAAAGATGTCTTAACTATATAAAAGATAAAATCAGTAATCCTCATTTTTTTATTTTTTCTGATGATCCTAAATGGGTGAGAGAAAATTTAAAGCCCGATGGTGAGGTAACTTATGTGACACACAATTCAACAAAGAAACATTTTAAATTAGAAAATAATTATTATTACAGAAACAGCTTAATCTTATTCAAAAATATTTTTCCTGATAAGAGTTATGAAGATCTTCGGTTGATGAGTACGTGCAAACATTTTATTATTGCCAACAGTTCGTTCAGTTGGTGGGCAGCATGGCTCGGAAACTATCAGCGTAAAATTATTTGTGCACCCTCAAGATGGATCAATCCTGCAACAGATAATGTGGAAACTGCCGCAGCAGAATATCAGGACCTGATTCCTGAAACATGGATAAAAGTATAAAAGTTCGGTGTTTTGAATTAAAATTGGAACTTTGCACATTGAAATGTTAAACCTTGAACTGAAAAATGTCACAGCTAAAATATAAGATTAGGCAATCCTCCATTTTTAAGGTTCTTAAATCTTTTAAAGACCAATACCAGTTGGTTAAATGGAATCTTGCCGGTATGCCCGTTCCTCCACCGTATTTTATTAAAAGAAAAATAATAAAAGCGTATGCAAAAAAATACCGCACACCGGTATTTTTTGAAACCGGGTCTGCAGCGGGAGATACTATTGCCACTGTACAATCCTTGTTCAAAAAAGTTTTTTCTGTTGAAATAAATAAAAATTATTTTGACAATGCAAAGAAACGTTTTGCTGCAAAAAAAAATATTGAAATCATAAATGGTGATAGTGGTAAAGTATTGGCATCATTGCTCAACGATAAAATAAATGAAACGACCTTATTCTGGCTTGACGGGCATTATAATTCTGTTCTTGACCCAAAAGGAAATGAATTGGTGTGTCCCATATTCGGTGAACTTGACAGTATTTTTAATCACCCGATAAAAAACCACGTGATTCTTATTGATGATGCCCGTTTATTTACTGGAACAAATGGGTATCCTACAATAGATGAAGTGAAAATTACAGTAGCAACCAAAAGACCTGATTTATTATTTTATGTTGAACAGGATATTATCAGGATGCATAAGAAATAAAAATAACATACAGGCACATCGGTGGTCGCTCTGAACTCCCGACTAAATTACTACTTTTGCGCTCTTAAAATTTCCCTATGGAACAAACCATCTTATTAAACAAAAACCTGAAAGCATTGCTTGAAGAAATTGTTGTGCTGAATAAAATGCAAAAATCATTTATTCAATCAAGTCTTGAAGCCTTAACTCCTGAAGAAATTGAAAATCTTAATATCTATATTGATTTTTTAGTAACCAAAGAAAGCCTTGAGATCAGTTACATTGCAAAATGTTATGATCTTATTGTTAAAGATACGTTGCGCGAACAGATTTATTTTCTTCGTCATAAACATTACCGTTATTCAACTTATGAAGAAGTTGCCGGTTCGGTTTATCTTAATGATGATTACATGACCAAGTATATGTACGGACTTGCCATTACCTCTTTTCTCTGGCCACAGCATTGCCAGATGAAACGTTGGTTTTCTGATCGTATTCCGAAAAACCGCAAAGGAAAATATCTTGAAATTGGTCCGGGTCATGGATACTATTTTATGGATGCGCAAAAGAAAACTTCTTTCGAAAATTTTATTGGTGTAGATATTAGTCCCACAAGTATTCGTTTGACAAAATCAATTCTCGAAAGCGGCTTCTTCGGAAAGTTTTCAAACTATGAATTGAAGCTTATAGATTTTCTTGCTGTTGATTTGAATGAAAAATATGATGCGGTAGTTATGGGTGAAGTTCTGGAACATGTTGAAAGCCCTGTTGCATTCATCAAAAAAATAAATAAATCTTCTAAGCAGGATGCTTTTATCTATGTTACTACAGTTATTAATGCCCCGGCAATTGATCACATTGCTTTGTTTACAAACGTTGAAGACCTTGACAAATGTGTGAATGATGGAGGATTAAAATTGAAAGAATATTTTCTGACAGCATCTAATAACAAACTTTCTGTGGAAGAAAATTTAAAAAAATTGCTTCCGGTTAACATCGCGATGGTGCTCGAACATTAATCATGAATCAGTTTGGGCTTACATTTCATCATTTTGGATTAGCAGTTTCAAAACCCGAAAAAGCTATTCACTTTTTGAATAGTATGGGATATGAAATTGGTGAAAAAGTTTTTGATGCTCTTCAAAATGTAAATCTAAAGATGTGCACGGGAAATGAAATGCCCGATGTGGAACTGATTTTCCCCTCTGAAACAAAAGGACCGCTCGATAAAATGCTTGCAGACAGAAATGAAATTATTTATCATATTTGTTACCGTACATCAAATGTAAATGAAGCATTGGAAAAAATGAAAGCTGGGGGCAATCGTCTTATATGCGTATCAAAACCCAAGCAGGCAATTTTATTTAACAACCATCCTGTTTCGTTTTACCAGGTTGCAGGATTCGGGTTGATTGAATTTTTAGAAATGTAATCATGACTTATCTCGAAATTGTAAATAAAAATAAAGAACTCAAATCTGCTCTTTCTTTAAAAGACTATGGTATTGCTGTTTTGTCAAATATTATTGTTAATCAGTCAAAAGAAATATTGGAATACCATTGCAGAAAACAGGATGTGAACGCTTCTGTTTCATTTGGTGATTATGACAATATTGTTCAGGACAGCGGAAAATTTAATTCATCCACACTTGTAATTGTATTTTGGGAACTTTGTAATCTCATTGACGGACTTCAATACAAGGCGAATATTTTAAGTGATGAAGAATTAAATCTAATCATAGCAAAAACAAAATCGGAAATTGATTTTGTGCTGGAAAATCTCCGTTCGACACCATTGGTAATTTTTAATAAATTTTCTTCGCTTATTTTTAATCATCTTCAGTTGCGCGAAAATAACTTTGATAAAGTGTGTGATGAACTGAATGATTATGTGAAGAAAAAGAAATCGCCCCATATTTTTATTGCTGACATTGATAAAGTAATTGCAAGAAACGGGGTTTCAAAAAGCATTGACATGCGTTATTACTTTTCATCGAAAGCGCTTTACAGTGTGGAATTTTTCAAAACTTATAGTGAATACATTTTACCTGTAATTCTTTCTGTAAATGGCAAAACAAAAAAAGCGCTGATCCTGGATTGTGATAACACACTCTGGAAAGGCATCATCGGTGAAGACGGACCGGAAGGAATTAAAATGAGCGGCAAATCAAAAGAAGGAGTGTGTTTTGAGTATATGCAAAGCATTGCTCTTGATTTAAATAAACAAGGTGTGTTGCTCGGATTGAACAGCAAAAATAATCCTGATGATGTGAATGCGGTTCTCACCAATCATCCCGATCAAAAAATTAAAGAAGAGCATCTCGCCATAAAAAAAGTAAACTGGCAGGACAAAGTTTCCAATCTTAAAGCGATTGCGAACGATCTGAACATAGGAGCAGATAGTTTCGTGATGGTTGATGATTCTGATTTTGAAACAAATTTCATCAAAGAAAATCTTCCAACGGTTTCAGTATTGCAGGTTCCTGAAAAAATTTATGATTATCCTTTTCAACTTATAGCGGCATCACAGTATTTTTTTAATATGCATTCCACTGCTGAGGATGCTAAGAAAACAGCAATGTACAAAGAGCAGTCAGCACGTGAAAATGAAAAAGCAGGATTTACTAACGTTGAAGATTATTTGAAATCATTGGAATTGGTTGTGACAATTTCGGAAGATCATGTGCCGCACATCACACGCAATGCTCAACTCACACAAAAGACCAACCAGTTTAATCTGACTACAAAACGTTATACCGAAGCGGAGATTACAAAATTTATTGGCAGCGATGATTTTAAAATTTTTGATTTTTCGCTCGCTGATAAATTCGGTGATTACGGAATTACAGGAATTAGCATTGTTGTTCTTGATAAAAAAAATAAATTTGCTGTGATAGATACATTCCTGATGAGTTGCCGCGTGATTGGAAGAAATGTTGAAATGGCTTTTATGAATCACATCATGAATAAATTAAAAGAGTCCGGCATTGAAACTGTTTTGAGTTCTTTTATTAAAACTCTGAAGAACGACCAGGTAAAAGATTTTTATGATCGTTATGGATTTGAAAATGTTGCTTCTGCCGATCAGAGAAAAGATTATAAATTATTTTTAAATAATTTTCAGGAAATAAATCTGCCTTACATAAAAGTAAATTTGATTTGACAGTGTTGTTGTTTGTATTACTGTTTTTGATAAATCATTTTTAAAATTCCTCTTGTCACTGTTGGACGGTAATGAATAATATCGTAATAATTTCTATAGTCATCAGTGAATTTATTTTTTCCCGAAAAATCAAAAACATTTTCAGGCCCGAAAATATCTTTTAGCTTTTTTACATCAGCAGGGTTCAGGTATTTCTGATGATATAGCGGACTGATGATGATTTTATAATCAGCCGCATCTTCAACAAGAATAGACTTTATGTCGTTCAGAAAACTCCATTGCATTGAATCAATTACAGGAGGAGAAATTTTTGTAGTCAGTGTATCTTTTCGCGCAAACGTATTTATTTTTTTCTTATTGTAAAAGGTTCCGTTCCCGATAGCTGCTTCATCTGATTTAAGTTGCAATTCATTGGTCACCGGTTCATAGTCAAATGTTTTTCTAAGCATTACTTTTTGCATATAGGGTTTAAAGTGGTGTGTAATTTTCAAATCATAGTATGCTCTGAGAAAGTTACGGTCAAGGTATGCTTTAAAAAACAGGAACTGAAAATCAAATTTGCTTTCGCCTGTTAACAGGTAATGCTTTCTGACTATGTGTCCTTCCTGGTTTTCTGTTTTTGACAGCAAAGCATAATCGAGAATAATCAGACAGTTTTTTACAGGAACATTTCGTTTTTTAAGAAATAAAAATTTCTGATGGATTCCGTAAAGCGATTCTGCCGATGCGTCAAAGTGAAATATTTTAGTGGTATC
>JBDSOU010000228.1:0-4520 GCA_039914625.1 Bacteroidia bacterium
TATGAAACAGCTTTGGCGAATTTTGAAAAGTTAAAAGATTCAGAATCGTTTGGCGCAATGGTGCCTTATTATATAGTGCAGATTTATTATGAACAGGCAAAGTATGATGAGCTGATAAAATATGCAATACCTCTTTTGGAAAATGCGAAATTGGCGAATGCAACGGATATTAAAAGATTGATTGCCGAATCCTATTATAAGAAAGGCAACTACGAAGAGGCGCTGAAATATTTTGAAGATTACCGCAAAAATTTTCCGCAACCCAGCCGCGAAGATTATTACCAGATTGCTTTTTGTGATTACAAGCTCGCGCATTATGATAATGCAATTGCCGGTTTTCAAAAGGTGATTAATGTAAAAGATGCTTTGGCGCAGAATGCTTATTATCATCTTGCAGATTGTTTTATAAAAAATAACAATAAAGAAAATGCGCGAAGCTCTTTCCAGTTTGCATCTAAGATGGATTTTGACAAAGAAATTAAAGAAGATGCTTTGTTTAATTACGCCAAACTTTCCTTTGAATTAAACTACCAACCGGTTGCTGTAAATGCTTTCAGAGATTATCTGAAAGCATATCCGAAATCTGCAAAAACCGACCAGGCAAATGAAATGCTTGCACAACTTTATCTTACTACTAAGAATTATAAAGACGCATTGGCTTCACTGGAAACTATTACGGATAAAAGCCCTTCTGCAAAAGCAGCATATCAGAAAGTTGCTTATTACCGCGGAATAGAATATTATAATGATGGCGATAAAGAAAAAGCAATCGGGCTTTTTAATAAAGCAATTGTGAGCAAAGCTGATCCCGAAATACAAGCGCTGGCAATGTATTGGAAAGCCGAAGCATTATATGCGCAGCAGAAATATGATGACGCAATAAAGGAATACAGGATTTTTATTTTTAACCCAAAGTCTTTGAATCTCCCTAATTATAATAATGCGAATTATGGAATGGGCTACAGTTATTTCAAAAAGGAAAATTACGGGGATGCACAAACGTGGTTTCGCAAATACATAAAAGATAAATCAGAAACAGATCCTGCAAGATATAACGATGCGCTTACACGAATCGGTGATGCATTTTTTATGCAGAAGGATTATTCGGGTGCACAAAATTTTTATTCGGATGCAATTGCAAATAATTCCAGCGCTGCCGATTACAGCCTTTTCCAAAAGGGAATGATGCAGGGCATTCAGGGAAATATCAAATCTAAAGAAGAAACAATGGCGCAATTGATTACAAAATACCCAAAGTCTGCTTATGCTGATGATGCAGTTTTTGAAAGAGGAGTTGCATTGGTTGTACTTAACCGGGAGGAGGATGCAGAACAACAATTCAAAAAAATTATTTCTTCTTTCCCGAAAAGTAATTATGTTAAAAAAGCCAAGCTGAATATTGCGCTGATTTATTTTAATGATAAGAAAGATGATAAGGCGTTAGACCTATTCAAACAGGTAATTAAAGATTATCCCTCAACACCTGAAGCAACCGAAGCTTTGACGGCAGTAAAAAATATTTATGTAAACTCCGGCAAGCCTGACGAATATTTTAATTATGCAAAAAATGTTTCGTTTGCTGATATAAGTTCGGGCGCGCAGGATTCCATTACATATGAAGCAGCAGAGCAGCGCTATCTTAAAGGAGAAACTGCAAGCGCGGCAAAAGATTTTGAGAATTATTTAACACGTTTTCCTAACGGAGCTTTTTTATTGAACGCAACTTTTTATAAAGCGGAGTGTGATTACAAATCAAAAAACTTTGACAAAGCATTAATTGGTTATGAAACTATTTTGGAAAAGCCGAAAAATGTTTTCAGCGAAAAAGCTTTGCTTAATGCAGCAACAATTAATTACAATAATAAAAATTATGAAAAAGCTCTTGAAGAATTCAGAACTTTGGAAGAGTCAGCCGATTTCAAGGACAACATTATATCTTCTCAGGCGGGACAAATGCGATGTAATTTTAATCTGAAGAAATATGACACTGCTATAACTTATGCGCAGAAAGTTCTTGCACAGGATAAAGCAATAACGGAACAAACCAACGAAGCGCATCTTATCTATGGAAAATCATCTTTGGAAACTTCCGATCTCACAAATGCCAATAATGAATTTAAAGCCATCTCAAAAATTACCAATAGTGTAATTGGCGCTGAAGCAAAATATAACCTCGCCCTCATTTCTTACATGCAGAATAATTTTAAAGATTCAAAGAAAAAATGTTTTGATGTGGTCAACCAGGTTCCTGCTTATGATTTCTGGGTAGCCAAAAGCTTTATTCTTCTTGCGGATAATTATATTGCACTGAAAGACACTTTCCAGGCAAAGCATACTTTGAAAAGTATTATCGAGAACTATAAAAAAGATGCAAACGATCCTGAAGACATCATTTTTAATGCTCAGAAAAAATATGATGTAATGGTAGAAACCGAAAATGAAATGGAAAAAAAAGAAATCCAGGATAAAGAATTGTTGATTCCTATTGAGAAAGACACTACGGATGAGAATTGAAATAGAAGTATCAAGTATAAAGTATGAAGTTCCAATACAAATCCGGTAATTTATTTAATTGAAGATAAAAAATGAAAATAAAATCAATTTATAGAAAAACAATTTTAGTTTTCTTTCTACTTTCTACTTCCTACTCTCTTCTTTTTGCCCAGGAAGACAATCCAAAAACAGGAAATGTTGGTGACGAACAGGTAACTGTTGTAAAAGCTTATCAGCCTACATTATCAGATGCGATAAAAATAAGTGATGTACCTCAAAAAGATACTGCTTCTTTTGACGCTCCTGATTTGAAATATACCATTGAACCAAAAAAACTTGATACCAAATACAACATAACACCAATCAAGCCTGTGAAGATTAAAGATGAAAACATAAAAAAGCTTTACAATGGCTTTGTCAAAGGAGGTTATGGAAATTATAGCACTCCTTATGGAGAGGTTTTTTATAATGCATTGCGTTCAAAAGAATTTGATGCAGGAGTTCATTTCAAACATCTTTCCTCAAGCGGTGATATTGGCGAATATGGCTTTCCCGGTTTCAGTGAAAACAAGTTGGAAGTATTTGGAAATAAATTTATGGAAAATTCTGTGCTTAGCGGAAAGGTTGGTTATGACAGGGAAGTATATCATTACTACGGGTATTTTGATCCGCCTAATTTATATTCAAAAGATACAACAAAACATTTATTCAAAACTTTTTATGGAGATTTCTCTATCGCAAGTTCTCACAACAATAAAGACATGCTTGATTATAAAGCAGGAATTGGTTTCTACAATTTCTCAGACAATCGCGACCAGTTAGAAACTGATTTTGAAATTAAAGGAATGGGTGGAAAACATATTGGAAACGGAAATTATGTTAAAGCAGATTTAATTATTGATATTTCAAAAGCTGAATTCAAATATGATTTATGTCCTCCCGGAGTAGAATGTATTACAGGGGGAACAGTTCCGGTAAGTACAAACCGTACCATCTTTCGTTTAAATCCGAGATATGAATTGTCTTATGAAGGAATAAACATTTCGGCAGGTGCAAACATTGCAATTGAAAGTGGTTTTGATGAAACACATTACCATTTCTATCCTGTGGCAGAAGTAAAATATCCTTTGATTAAAGAAGAAGTTACCTTGTTTGGAGAACTATGTGGTAATCTCAGGAAAAATAGTTTAAGAAGTTTGAATAACGAAAATCATTTTCTTGTTGCCTCACCTGTAACCGATCAGAATCAACTTATAAATACGAATGAAAAGTTTACAATAAAAGGCGGCATCACTGCAAAACCTGATCGCGAACTTCAACTTACTGCTTATGCCGGTTTCTCACGCTTGCTTGATGATGTATTTTTTATAAACAGTTTAAATACAACAGGAATTACTACATATACTCCTGTCTATTATGACAATTCGCAATTTAATCTTCATGCGGAAGTGCAATATATGCACGGAGAAAAATTTGGCATTAATTTCAAGACAGATTATTTTACGTATAACCTCCCAGATAGTACGAAGCCCTGGTTTAAACCGTCTTTTCTTCTCACCCTTGGCGGGAATTATAATATTGCTGATAAGATTTTTACAAAAGTCGAATTGTTTTACACCGGAGAGCGATCTGCTGTAAGCATTGACGGAAAAGGAACTACGCTGAAATCTTACTTAGATTTAAACCTCGGAATAGATTATCAGTATTCAAAAAAACTTTCTGTTTTTATTACGTTAAACAACCTTGCCGCATCCCGTTATTATTTATGGTATAACTATCCTTCGTATAAATTGAATGCGATGGCTGGCTTGACATATTCTTTTTAGTTATTGGCAACCCCTGGGCGGCACAGCAACTTGCAATAGAGTTATGCAGGGAATGAATTTCATCGCAAGCCGGGCAACCTCTCCCGATTTATCGGCAAGGCCGTTTTGGTTATCCCTTCTTTAAAATAAAAAGAGAAGAAACGCAACCGTACAAAAGCAGCCCTTGGTTGCTTCACAACTTGTCCCGATTTTATCGGGATT
>JBDSOU010000206.1:0-28247 GCA_039914625.1 Bacteroidia bacterium
TTCTTTTGGAAAAAAACAATTACCCTTTTCACAAAGTATGCGGTGAATATATTTCAATGGAATCCTGGAAATTCCTGGAGCGAATGGGCCTGCCGCTTGCAGAAATGAATGTTCCGAAAATTACGGAACTGATTATTTCATCTCCCAACGGAAATTTTTTAAAGCATAATTTGAATTTGGGTGGATTCGGAATCAGCCGTTTTACTCTTGATAAAATGCTTGCTGATATTGCGGTAAAAGAAGGGGTTATTCTTTCAGATGGTAAAAAAGTTTTCTCTGTTACTTTTCAAAACAATTTGCATTTTGTTTCAACGGGGGATTCAACTTATGGTGCCACCGTAGTGGCAGGGGCTTACGGCAAGCGTTCTAATCTTGATTATTTTTTTAAACGCAAATTTTTTTTCGCTCCATCTTCCGCGCAGAACAATTATGTGGGTGTAAAGTATCATGTAAAAGCAGATTTGCCTGATGAGCGAATTGAACTTCACAATTTCGAGAGCGGTTATTGCGGAATTTCAAAAGTGGATAACGATCGCCACTGTCTTTGTTATATGACCACTTCGGGTAATCTTCAGAGAATGAATAATAATATTCAGCAGATGGAAGAAAAAATTCTGATGAAAAATCCTTTTCTGAAAAAATATTTTTTTGAATTCCCGAAACTGGCAGAGGCGCCCTGCGTGATTTCGCAAATCAGCTTTTCCCGTAAACCGCTTGTTGAAGATCATGTGCTTATGGCTGGTGATGCTGCAGGGATGATTACCCCACTCTGCGGAAATGGAATGAGCATGGCCATGCATGCTTCTGCAATTGCCGCTCCTTTAATAGTTTCTTTTCTTGAAAATAAAATTTCGAGAAATGAATTAGAGCATTGTTATAAAAAGGAATGGAATAAAAATTTTTCATTCCGGCTTTCCGCGGGGAGAAAGTTGCAATCGCTTTTCGGAAAAAGCTTTACAACCAACACCGTGATAGGAGGCTTAAGACATTTTCCGGGAATTGTGAATTTCCTTGTTGATTTAACACATGGAAAAAGTTTTTGAATGGCGATTTGCTTTAGTATGTTTGTGCGATTAAGATCAATATGACTTTTCAAAAAAGAGAAAAAGCAGTACTTCCTCACATTGTTGCAGGAACTAATTCTTTGGGTTACCCGCAACGAAGAAATTTTGTGTCACTACCTTTTAAAAAATATAGATTCAAAAAATATTACGACCTGTATAGCGTCATGGAACGGGTGTATTACCGGTTATCGCACCGATCGAGCTATTATTTTTTGAACACCTTTAATGATTTTGGTTTGCAAAGTGCCCCGTTTTTTCATTTTTTTAATACGATCAGCTTCGGAAAAAAGCCATGGCTTACCACATTTGAAACCGACCTTCCGCGATGGGGCGATTTTGTAAGTGTTAAAAAAGCAGAAAGGGCAATACGGGCGCTGGCCGGTTCTGACTGCAAAGCGATTATTGCTATTTCAGAAAGTACGGCCGCTCACCAGCGCGCACGAATGGATAAATATTATTCTTCTTATAAGGATGCTCTTTATTCGAAGATGCAAATACTTCACCCTCCACAAGCATTGTGTGTAAAAGAGTATGGTCTAAAGAAACTGGACAGCGACTATATAACTTTTACCCTTGTGGGGAACGAATTATTTACCAAGGGCGGACGTGAAGTGTTGCGGGTATTTGACAGGCTGCTGGAAAAAAAAATGTCTGTGAAGCTGCATATAGTTTCGGGGTTTGAATATGGCGATTATGCAACTAAAAGCACTGTTGATGACGTGACCGAAGCAGTGAGAATAACAGCAAAGTACCCGGAAAATATTTTTCGCCATTCGCAGCTTCCAAATGTAAAAGTGCTGGAACTGTTAAACCTGTCGCATATCGGGATATTGACTTCGTGGGCTGATACATACGGGTACTCGGTGCTTGAAGCGCAGGCAAGCGGCTGCCCGGTCATTACTACGAATGTGCGCGCACTGCCGGAAATAAATGATGCGGATGCAGGATGGGTGATACCGGTGCCAGTTAATTCGCTGGGAGATGCACTGTGTATCACCCCTGAAGAAAGAAAAAAATTTTCTGATTTGCTTACGGAACAATTGTATATTGTAATCAAAGACATCATTGATAATCCCGCGCAGATTGAAACGAAAGGGAAAAAATCCATTGAGCGTATTGTGAAGTTTCATAACCCGGAGGATTGTGCGGAACGGCTGGAGAAAATTTATGATTTAATTTTGGCAGTTGGAAGCTAGAAGTTGCATGAAGGGGTTGAATGTAATTTTTTGGTGAGCAAACAGAAATAATAAAGTGAATAAATCAGAACATACAAAATCGCATTCAAAAATCTATGCCCATACTTTAGTTCCTTCTGTGCAGTTTTTGCACATGTCAATTTCGCTGCGGGAGCGTAAAACATCGGCACGGAATTTCTGGTAAAGCTCGTTGTTCCACAGATCACGAAAAGCCTGCTCTTTTAAATCGCCCATTTTGTACCATGCATCTTTGTCGAAACAGCAGGGCACTACAATGCCGTCCCACGTGATAACGCAACTATGCCAGAGTTTCCAGCAATGGTTGATGAGGCGGTTTTTTATTTTATAGGTGCCGTCAGCTTGCAGAGCGTAACGTGAGTATTTATCGTTTTCGGGAATGAAGGGGCTGCCGTGCTCGTAGTCATATACCTGCGCTGTTTTTAAACCTACTTCGTTTACGCCAAGTTCTTTTGCCAGCTTTTGCACATCATCTATCTGATGTTCGTTAGGTTTTACCACGAGGAACTGGAAAATGACATGCGGAGTTTTTGATTTTAATTCGCGTTTCCATTTCACTATATTTTTGGTCCCTGCAATGACTTTGTCTAACTGACCTCCTATACGATAACTTTCGTAGGTTTCCTGCGTGGTTCCGTCAATGGAAATGATGAGGCGGTCTAAGCCGGATTCGACAGTTTTGCGGGCATTATCATCATCAAGGTAATGGGCGTTGGTGGAGGTGGCGGTGTAAATTCCTTTGGAGGAAGCGTGCTTTACAAGGTCGAGAAAGTTTTTATTGAGATACGGTTCGCCCTGGAAATAAAAAATGAGGTAGAGCAAATCTTTTTCGATTTCGTCAATGGTCTTTTTAAAAAAATCCTGGTCGAGCATTCCTGTTTTGCGCGTAAATGAACGCAATCCGCTGGGGCATTCGGGGCACCGCAAGTTGCATGAGGTGGTCGGCTCAAATGAAATGCTGAGAGGCATTCCCCAATGAACGGGCCTACTGCTCCATTTAGAAACATAGTACCCGCTGAGCACTTTAGCAGCATTCCATGTTCTGCGCGGAGTGAGCTTGGAGAGGAAATTGAGACCATCTGAGAAGCTTCGATTCATTATCTGCGAATTACAAATTATTACGAATATACGAATTGCGAATCTTGTTTGTCAACTATTTGCTTGCTATTGCCGGTTGCTGTTCTCACAATTCAGACGTGAAATAGTCGTTGAGCGGTTCAAATACAAAGTCTATCCAGCCGTCTTTGTGCTTATTGGATTCTTCTAAAGATGGAAAATCTGTATGTTCTAAAATAATTTCAGTCCCTGCTTTGTGAGGGTTAAAAGTGTAAGTAACCATAGATGGAACGGTTTTTTTATCCCATTCAGAGGGTTTCCATGAATAAGAAAGTTTTTTGCCTGGGTTGTAGATCAGCACTTTCCCGGTTACCCATTCGTCAAATAATTCAAATTCTCCTCCCTCTTTTTCTGAAACTTTGCCTTTTGCATCGCTCCATTTTTTAATGATGGAAGT
The DNA here is from genome assembly GCA_039914625.1 of Bacteroidia bacterium. Classification (GTDB taxonomy): domain Bacteria; phylum Bacteroidota; class Bacteroidia; order AKYH767-A; family OLB10; genus DATEMK01. The sequence goes on from JBDSOU010000206.1 coordinate 3,792, forward strand.
TTTGGTTAATGCGTCAAATACAATTTCAGGCGTGGCATAAACAATGTACTTTAATTTGAATGAGAATTTTTTCTCGGGCATTTTCAAAGGTACTGAATTACAATTTTAAAACAAATAAGAAACTAAAAAGGCAGCACTGCTGCTGCCCATTTATTATGGATGAATGCTTGAATTACTTCAAAACTAATTTTTTTACGGAACGGCTTTCTCCGATTGTCAGGGTTACAAAATAAACACCGTTGTCAATATCGTTTTCCACATCATACTGATATTCCCCGGAAGGGAGGCTTTTTTCTACCATTGTTTGTACTTCGCGCCCGGCTACATCATAAATGGTGAGCTGCACATTATTTTTTTCAGCTAACGTAAAAGAAATATGCGCTTTTGCATGAGCGGGATTAGGATATACGTCAAAATTCATCTGTACAGCATTCTCTTCATTAATGCCTACCGTTCCATTGAGGTTGAGATCATCAATGTATAAATTATTTCCTGTATTTTGTGTATATTCAAATTTAAACCTGATGTTAGGATGCCCTGAAACAACCGAGCTTGCAAGGTTTACGGTGTCGCGATGCCATTGGGCAGCATTAGGTGTAAAGTTAGAAGAAACCAGTCCGGCTGTTGAAAGCGCAGTGCCGGCTTTTGTATAACGCAACGACCATAGTTGTCCGCAGGTGGACGAAGCATAAATTTTAAGCTGATCGGTGGTTGCATTGGAGCGGTAGGCAAATGCCCTCCAGAAATACAGCTGCGTGTTAGAAATGTTTGAAAGATCAAAGCTCGTGGTAATTAACTGGTCAGCAGTTCCGGAAGGATTGCCACTATAATTATTAATTCTCATGCTGGTAAAGCCCGTATGCGCTGCTGTAGTGGATTGTTCCCATGGATTTCCGCCATCATTAATAACATACCAGTCGTTGCCGGGAATAGTGATGCTTTCAAAACCTTCTGAATAAGGAAGAGCGCCTACTGAAGCCCATGAAGGACTAACAATGACCATACCCGAAACTGTTTTTGTATCCGTACCTGAGGAATTAGTAACGGTGAGTGTAACATCATAGGTTCCGGCATTGGTGTATTGAATGGTTGGATTGGCAGAAGTGTCACTTGTGGGAGTTCCACCTGAGAAAGACCATAGCCTTGTGAGCGGTGTTCCGTTAAGATTCATGGTAGCATCAATAAATGAAGCGGAATTTCCGGCACAAATAAATTTTGGTGAAGAATTAAAATTCACAAGGGGAACGCAGGTGTAATTTGTGCCATCAGTTCCAGTAGCTAAGCGGTTAGCAGATGTCCAAAGATTGTTTCTTAGCCCAACTCCAGATAACAAAGCTGCTCTCATACGGTTTTTCTGTCCAAGAGTGTACATTTTGCCACAATAGGAATAATCCATATAGTTCTGATAGTTTTCGATTACAGGCGGGTTGCAAATGGCGGCATTGGCAGGCAACGGGCAAATACTCCATCCTTTGGTAATGGGTGTATCGGTAACACCATCATCACCGCAAGCCACACCCGGGCTGTTAGTACTTCCCCAGGGATGCTGCAGATTCAGGTAATGGCCTACTTCATGAGTCAATGCTCTGGAAGTATAAACACTACCGGTACCAATGCTTCCGATATAATCAGAAAGAATTAAGACACCGTCTTTACCGGGAGGTGCAAATCCGGGATAATATGCGTAACCGGCAACTCCCACCGAACCGATGGTTTTCACGCTCCAAATATTAAGATACTTATTCTGGGGCCAGTTATTTAATTTTGATGCGTCATCCGCTGCATTGGTAAGCGGTGAAACTATCCTGTCAATTCCATTGGTGCAATTTCCGCTGGGATCCAACTGGGCTAAGCGAAATTCAATCTCTGCATCAGATGCAATCCCGGTAAAGGAAGGAATGATTACATTGGTATCGGCATTGAGCTTGCGGTAATCGCGGTTTAAAACATTTACTGCATCAATAATCTGTGCATCGCTTATATTTTCAGCACCCCATTGATGAATCACATGAAAAACGACAGGAATGATATAAACGACTCCTTGTATCTTTTGATTGCCCGATTGAATCACTTGCTTTGCGTAATCGGCCGTCTGCTTTTCAAGTTTTGCCTGGTTTGCTGCATATTCAGGATGTTTTGCCAAGGCTTTTGCATTCATTTCGGTTGTAGCGCAAAACTGACGAACATCGCTTTGCGCATAAGTACCGGGAATAGTTATTAAAGAATAAAGAAGGATGGTGACGAGGACTAATAAATTTTTTTTCATGCCGGATGTTTTTCTGGTTATTTTATTAATATAAGACTAATTTTTTTACAGTTGAATGATCTCCTATCGAAAGGCGAATATAATAAATGCCATTGTCGAGATTACCGTCAACGTCATATTGATATTCACCGGCATCAAGGTTTTGTTCATCAAGTGTGCTCACCTGGCGACCTGTTACATCATAAATCTGAAGACGTATAAAACTTTTTTCAATTAATGCAAAGGAAACATTAGCTTTGGTATGAGCTGGATTCGGATATACTTCAAAATTCAACTGCTCAGCGAGGAGTTCGTTCATACCTACCACTCCGTTAAGATTAATATCGTCTAAATAAATATTATTGCCGGTATCCTGGAAGTATTCAAACTTGAACCGCACACCGGGATGCCCAGAAACCGCAGTGCTTGCAAGGTTCACCGTATCTTTGTCCCACTGTAAAGCAGAAGGCACAAAATTAGATGACAATAAACCGGCTGTACCTAACGCAATTCCTGTTTTAGTGTAGCGCAAGGTCCAGATCTGACCGCAAGTTGTTGATGCGTAAACCTTGAGATAATCTTCGGATGAATTAGATCGGTAAGCAAATGCTCTCCAGAATGTAAGCGATGTGCCTGAAACATTAGTAAGGTCGAAGCTTGTAGTAATTAAATTATCTCTGCTGTTTGTCGGGTTGCCTGAATAGTTATTGATTCTCATGCTGGTGAATCCTGTATGAGCTGCAACAGATGTTTGCTCCCAGGTATTTCCGACATCGTTATAAACAAACCAATCATTGCCGGGAACAGTGATAGATTCAAAGCCTTCCTGGAACGGAAGCGTACCAATAACACCTGATGCGGGACTTACCACTACCATACCCACAGCAGTTTTTGTATTGGTTCCCGCTGAGTTAGTAACTGTGAGCGTCACATCATACGTGCCGGGAGTGCTGTACAGCACAGCAACATTTTGAGTAGTGGCATTTGGAGGACTGCCCCCCTGGAATGTCCAGGTCCATGTTGTGGGATCTCCATTCCATGAGCCATCTTCAAAACTAAGTGTTGTTCCGGCACAAATCAATTTGGTTTCAGTAACAAAATCAGCAACTGGTGTACAGGTAACTGGCGGTGTTCCGTCAGTTCCTGTGGCTATAAGATTTGCGGCAGTATGTAAATCTTTTCTTGTCCATAAAGGGTTGACCAATGCTGCATCCATACGCTGGCTTTGACCTATGGAAAAAATATTCTGACAACTCCCATTGGTGTAATCCATATAATCAGGAAAAAGCGCGCCATTAGGAGCGTTGCCACAGGCGGCATCAATTTTGGGCCATGTAGGACAGGTAGAAAAATTCACATTTTGAACGGGAGTGTCAAACACCAAATCATTTCCACAGGTAGCATCACCCCATATGTGGCGTAAATTCAGCCAGTGTCCGACCTCATGAGTTGCTGTTCGACCCATACCACCATTAGCAGCCGCAGCACCAATGCTGCCGGTCCAGTCGTATTTAAGTACTACACCATCAGTAGTTGCAGTGCCACCGGGAAATTGAGCATATCCTATTATTATTCCATTTACTCCACTGGTGTTCAGAATGCTTTTCACAACCCACATATTGAGATATTTATTGCTGGGCCAATAATCAAATGCTTTAATATTGTCGCGTGCATCATTGGTAAGATGCGAAAATCTACGGGTTATTCCATCAGTACAATTTCCGTTAGGATCTAATTGTGCCAACCTGAATTCAATCTGGCAATCTGCTCCGAGCGATTGAAAAACAGCCGGTGTATTGACAGTATCGGCATTTAATCTCCTGTAATCCTTGTTCAGGATATCCATTTGATCAAGTATTTGTGCCATGGAAATATTTTCAGCGCCTCCTTCATGTATCACATGAAAAACCACCGGAATAATTCGGACTACACTTGCTGTTTTTTGATTCGCATGATCAGAAATATATTTCTGAGTCATAATTTCGTCCTGCTCCCGTTTCAACAGGAGGGAAGGGTCTTTAGCGGCATTTTGCTGAAATAGAATTTCACTCAAACACCAGTCGGTTTGCTGAGCGTTTACAAATTGAGGAATCGCGGAAATTACCAATACTGCTATCAGAATTGCCAAGTAAATTTTTTTCATTGTTTATGGGGATTAAATTTAAGCCACAAAGTTAAGAGAAAAGAATCAATCCGCCAAAGGCCGGGTAAGTTGTTCACAGTTTCACATTTGCATGTGGTTTTTGCTATATAAGCCGAACGGGAAATTGCTATTCTAAAGCCTGTCTTAAATCTTCGAGCAAATCCTCAATATCTTCAATCCCCACGCTCAGCCGGAGCAATGAATCTACCACGCCCGATTTTTCTCTTTCTTCTTTTGGAATAGATGCATGTGTCATAGAAGCCGGATGGCCAATGAGCGATTCCACGCCTCCTAATGACTCCGCAAGTGAAAATACTTTAAATTTTGAAGCCACACGAAAAGCTTCTTCCATTGAGCCTCCTTTCATGATGAATGAAATCATTCCACCAAAATCTTTCATTTGTTTTTTTGCAATATCATGATTCGGGTGATCGGTGAAGCCGGGCCAATAAACTTTTTCAATCTTAGGATGCGTTTTGAGCATATTTGCAATTGCTTTGCCGTTTGCACAATGACGTTCCATACGAATGTGCAAGGTTTTGAGTCCCCGCAGCACCAGGAAACTATCCATTGGTCCGGGAGTTGCACCGCAGGAGTTATGAATAAAAGCGAGTTGCTCCTGGATAGAATCATTGTTTGTGCAGGTTGCACCCATAACTACATCAGAATGGCCTCCAAGGTATTTTGTTGCAGAATGAATCACTATGTCTGCTCCAAGTTCCAACGGGTTTTGCAGAAAAGGGGATGCAAATGTATTGTCCACCACCAGCATAATATTGCTTTGCTTTGCTATTTCTGAACAAGATTTTATGTCTATGATCTGCATCATGGGGTTGGTAGGAGTTTCCACCCAAATCATTTTTGTTTTTTCATTGACAAATTTTTTAATGTTTGCTGCATCATACATATCAACAAAATGAAATTTGATATTGTAATGAGCAAAGACTTTGGTGAACATGCGATAAGTGCCACCGTAAAGATCATTTCCGGCAATAACTTCATCACCCGGCCGTAGCAGTTTGATGATTGCATCGGTTGCACCCATGCCACTTGAAAAACACAAACCGTGTGTTGCATTTTCCAATGCAGCTATACATTTTTCCAATGCAGCACGTGTAGGATTTTTTCCACGTGCATAAGCATACCCCTTGTGCTTGCCAGGTGATTCCTGAACATATGTAGAAGTAAAGTAAACGGGAGTCATGATGGCTCCCGTTGTTGGGTCAGGTTCTTGTCCTGCGTGAATGGCTTTGGTTGCGAATTTCATATTTAGTATATTTTTCTGGCGGTAAAATTAGTTTACTTTTTAATGAAAGTTAATTCCTGTGAAAAAATCGGACAAGTGTGAAAAAATGTTTATTCGTAATGGAAACGGAATAAAGCATTCCGCTTTTACGATTATAAGTTTTCAAACTTATAACCGTAAAGTTATTTTCAGGCATTTTTTGAATTAAGTTTCTTTAAGAGAGAAAATCAGAACTTGCGAAAAATGGGAATAAAAAATATTAATCGCTTACTTCAAGCTTTTCCTGGTCTTCTCCGAAGAGTTTTTTTCGCATTCCTGCAATGCGTATCATGACTATGGAATTTATAGTAAGCATTGCCACGCAGATGCTGAGCAGTATAAATCCGTTTACGTTGAGCGAGCTTAATATGTATTCAAGAATAATAATTAAAATATTAAAAACGGCAAGCATAAGAGAAGCCCATCCATGACCGAAACCGTGCCGTAAGATCATGTGATGAATGTGATTGCGGTCGGCTTTGAAAATGGATTCGCGATTAAGGAGCCTGATTAATGAAACTCGTGCGATGTCATAGACAGGAATAAATAACACAGCAAAAACAAATGAAGGAGAAATGGCAAGCACCTCACCCGGTGTAATAATGTTTAATTTGAGCAGGTTAATGGCGAAACAAATTAACAGGAACCCGATGACCAGAGAACCGGTGTCACCCATAAAAACTTTTGCCGGATGAAAGTTGTAAAATAAAAATCCGAGCAATGCTCCGGTAAGGCAAATACACAGCAACCCAAAATCAAGCTGTCCGTATTTTAAAAAAAGATATCCGAAAATTGCAGTGCTTATCAGCCCGATGCTTCCTGCAAGCCCGTCAATACCATCAATAAAATTAAATGCATTGGTGAATAATACAATGACGAGGAGTGTAATGGGATATTGAAACCACAGAGGAATATCATAAATTCCTATTAAGCCGTATAAATTTGTTAAACGTGTTCCGTCAGCAATGACTAATGTGCCCGCAATGATCTGCATGATAAATTTTTTCTGTGGACGCATGTTTAAAAGATCATCAAAAATTCCGGTTACAAACAGCAATAAGGAGGCACCCAGAATAAATTTCATTTTGACAAAATCAGTACTTGTACAAAAAATAAAATAGGATATAAGTATTCCGGCAACAATTGAGAATCCACCCATGGACGGGGTGCTGGTAACATGCAGCTTTCTATTATCGGGCTTATCAAACAAATGAAATTTTTTGCAAAATACAATCCATACCGGAGCTATTATTGCAGTGATTACAGTTGCAATGATAAAAGGTGTAATGAATTTTATTACTTCTAACATTTTTTAGTTTACAGCAGAGAATTATAAGCAGGGAATATTGATTGTTTTCTTATTCGACCCCTAATTTTTTAAAATATTTACTTCCACTCTTCTGTTTCTTGCCCTGCCGGTAGTTGAGGTATTATTATCTAACGGCATAGTTTCCCCGTAATTTATTATTTGGATGCGGCTTCCCGAAATTCCTTTTTTCATCATGTAATTTTTTACAATAAGATTCCGCTTTTCCGCAAGGTGCATGTTGAATAAATCATTTCCTTCGCTGTCAGTGTGTCCTGATAGGATGACACGGCTGTTGGGGAATTGATAGAGCAGATCAATTGCATATTCAATGATGTCAAACATATCTGTTGTTTTTATTTTTGAGCTTCCGGTCTGGAACTGGATATTGTTAAATTTCTTTATCAGCATTGCTTCGTTAACAGCAGGTGTTTTTTCCGGGCAGCCGAAATGTTCCATTGTACCGGGTTCCATCGGACATTCATCCATCATATCCTGGATCCCGTCACCATCTGAATCAGGACAGCCTTGTGTTTTTATTCCGCCTTTGATGAACGGGCAATGATCTTCTATGTCATTAATACCGTCACCATCCGTATCTGCATTTTTATTTTCCGCAAGTGATCCATTTTCTTTTTCAACACCAGGTTTGTTCATGTCAATGTAAATCGTGTGTGATTTAGGAAGAACTACCTCAGCTGTAACAGATTTTTCTGAAGGAGTTTCTGCTTTCTTTTCCGTTGTTGTTGCCATAATCGCAGAACTGAATTCTAAAGGAGCTTCCTGAGCTTTTGGTTCGGGTTCAGTAACCTTTTCTTTTGAAGTAACGGTCTTGATTCCTTCAGCCGCAATTGGTTTTGGCTCTTCAGGCAGAACAATAACTGACGGAGTTTGCTCTTGTGATTTTTGTTCAACTACTGGTTTTCCAACAGGAGGCTGAATGCGTACTACTTCTATTTTTTCGGGTATATTAACTGTTTGACCAATTGAAGCCGCAGAAATTTTCTTTTCAACTTTCTGAACTTTTTGAGTAGTTTTATGAACTGTTATTTTTTGTGCTTTCTTTGGTTGGGGCGATTTGGATTTTTTTGGTGGCGCTTTAGGAATGAAGCTCAATGAGATTTCAAATCCTCCGCTGCTATGACTTGCGGGGCTTAATCCAGAAACATTAATATCGTAGCTGGTACCAATGAATATTCGACTCACCTGGTAACCTGCATAAACAATGATTGCATCGTTGCTCCGGTCATATAATCCAACCTGGAATTTATTATTATTTTCGGCAATGAAACTGGCAACTGTTCCAAAATTAAATTCGTGAAAATGATCCTGTGCCATGTAGAGAACAGAAGGACGCAATTCGAGATTTTCTTTCAGCATAATTCCTGCTCCGAAATTGAACGAATATTTCGCAGGTAATTTATTTTCACTGATAATGAAAGTTTCAGAGGGATTATTTATGTGAGCAATGGAAAATCCTCCATAAGGTTTGAAATTTATTTTTTTGTTTCCGAATCCGTGCTGCCACATAATTCCGATTCCTACATCAGGACGTGTAATGCTGGTATAAGTAAAAATCTCGCCTGAGCTTACAGTCGGATCAAAGCCTGTATCTTCATTAAACTGGCTGTCAAATGTCATTTCCGAAGGATTAAAACTTTTGTGCAGCATTCCAATCTGCAATGCTCCGCTGATCTGATTCGTTTCTCCCAAGGGAAGATTGTAATTAAGCGTACCTGCAAGATTCAGTTGTTTAAGGCTTGATTTTCCAGCACTGTTTTTAACTGCAAAAAATCCAAAACCTAACCTGTTTACTGTTTTGTCAATCAAAAAGCCTTCCGTAACAAAAGGACTTGCTACACTTGCCCATTGATTCCGGTAAACGAGGGTAGCACGCATATATTCTATACCGTTACCTGCATTGGCAGGATTCACATATAAAGGCGTATTGAAATATTGTGAGAAATGCGGATCCTGCCCATTTACGTTCAAATAGCTGCAGGCAGATATAAAAAAAATGATTCTTGAAATTAATTTGACCATGATTTTACCTGATTACAGTTATTTGTCCTTTAAATTTCTCTGATGTTTCATTGCCATACATCACATCAATTAAATAAACATACGTTCCGTTTTGAACAATATCCCCATTCACAGAACCATCCCATTTATTTTCTTCACTTTGATATATGAGCTGGCCCCATTGATTAAAAATATTTATGGAAACCGTTTTAATATTGCTTCCTCTTACTCTGAAAATATCATTGTTGTTATCGTTATTCGGAGTGAAGGCGGTAGGAATAAAAATAGAAAGGTTATGCTCAACGTGTATTAATTTATACAACGTTTCTGCACAGCCTTCTTGATTGGCTGCAATCAGCGTTACATTATAATCTCCTGATGAAGCATAGATGTGTGTCGGGTTTTCGAGTGATGAAACATTTTCTGCTGAAAGTGGATCACCGAAGTTCCATTCGTATAGAATACCTCCTGATGTAGAATTATAGAAATAAACCTGAATACCGTTGGAAACAATTGAAGGCAATGAAACTTCAAAGGATGGAGAAGGTTTTTGATCAACAATGACATAAACAGTAGTGCGGTTTGGGTTTATGCAACCGTTAGAGCCATGCAGTTCGATATAATAAGGAGTAGTTTGAGAAATTGCAGGTGAGGTAAAATTTGCACCTGTGTAAATCAAGCTGCCGCCCGAAGGTTGTGAATACCAGTAGTAAGAAACTCCTGTTTGAGGGACAGCAATAATTTGACCTGACTGCAATGGACAAATTGTATCATTTGCCGTTTGGACTGTGGTGGGAACAGGTTTTAATGCAACGGTGACAGGTGGAGATTGCGCGGAACAGCTTCCTGAACTTGTAACGGTTACTATATACGAGCCTGGAGTTTTTGCAAAAATTTTCTGAGAAACTGCTCCGGTGTTCCAATGATAAGCAATACCAATGGAGGCACTCAGCAATATTGAATCTCCTGAACAGATGCTGATTGGCCCGGGAGGTGTTATAGAAGAAGTGGTAGTTGCCACTATGGTTACGGTAATCGGATCAGAAGTAACGGGAAGCCCTAATGCATCTGTAGCCGTACAGGTAATACTGTGAACTCCTAATGATAAAACAGAAGTAGTGAAGGTGCCCGTTGCTGAAACACCTAAAATAGTTGCGCCATCTTTGAATGTGTAATTTATTAATCCTGCCGGAGCTGCAATTAGTGTCACATTTGCTCCAATACAAAATGTATTATTTGCTGAATTGGTCGTAACAGTAACAACAGTTGTTGAAAGAGGAGCAATTTTACGGATTAAATGATTGTATGCGTCTGCAACAAAAAGACTTCTTAATGGTTTGTAAAACGCAAGTCCGGTAACTCCGCTAAAGGTTGCGTGAGTTGAATCTCCGTCAGTAAATCCCGGCATACCCGTTATCCCGGAATATTTTGAAACATATCCTGTGGGAGTAATTTTTCTGATAGTATAATTTACCCCATCACCGACATAAATATTTCCTATGGAGTCCACCGCAATTCCCCATGTGCTGTCAAAAGTGGCGACATTGTAATATCCATTAAGAGATCCCTTTAATCCTGTTCCGGCAACAGTTGTAACTTGATTGTTTGCAACTGCAACTTTTCTAATTTTAAAATTCCATGAGTCAGTCACAATTATATTTCCAGTATTATCAAGACAAATTGCATAAGGATGATCAAATCTTGCAGACTGACCAATTGCATCAGTGCTTCCGCTCAAATAAGCTGTTCCTGCAATAGTGCTAACCATTCCGCCTTGAATTTTCCGGATGGTATGTGTCATTTGATCTGCCACATAAATAATATTTCCATCTTTTGAAACTGCAATTCCTGTTGGAAAACCAAATTGCGCAACGTTAACAGAACCGTTAGTGGTTCCGAAAGTTCCTGTGCCCGCAACAGTTGTTACGATACCAGCAGTAGTGATTTTTCTTATTTTATAGCTTCTGGTATCTGCTACATACAGATTTCCGTTTGTATCACATGCAACTGCCCAAGGATCGTTAAAAGTTGCTGCTGTTCCGGTTCCATCATTGCTTCCGTTAGCACCTGAACCGGCAAATGTGGAGACAGATACAGGCGCAGGCGTAATTTTTCTGATCTTATTGTTTAGCTGATCAGCAACAAAAACATTTCCTGTTTTGTCCACACAGATTCCATGAGGGTGGTTAAATTTCGCAACCGAGGCACTGCCATCTGTTGAACCAGAGGAACTTACTATTCCGGCATACCTGCTGACATCCTGAGCTTGTACACTGGTGACAATAAAAAAAATAAATAAAAAACTAAATAATTTTTTCATTCATGGTTCACAGATGGTTAATCTCTGTGCGTTTTTTTTTAAGTTTTCCTTTTAATTCTTTAATATACAGGCAATGCAATTTCAAAAGAATTGTTTCTTATTACGTTATTGCTTTTGTAAGGTTACGCGGTTTTTTTAATCGTTTTATAAAAGATCAAAACCCGCGTGAAACAACAATTTTATTCATCTATTCCGGTAAGTTAGATGGATTTCTATTCTAATGATTGTATAATGAATTTACCATTTTATGACGGCAACCCAAAAGTCCGGTACCTGAATCATTAAATTATTTTGTACCTTAGCAAAATAAATCAGGCACATAAAAGTTATCTATTTATCTTTTGAAATGAAAAAAATTTTACTACTTTTTCTTCCGGCAATTTTTACTTCACTCTTTGTACATGCTACACATAACAGGGCAGGCGAAATTACTTTCAAACAGTTAAACGGTTTAAATTACGAAATCACCATTGTTACTTATACCAAAAATTCTGCTCCGGCCGACCGCCCTTATCTTCCAATTAACTGGGGTGACGGAACATCTGACTCATTACCGAGAATTAATGGAAATGGAATTATTATAGCAACGGACATTAAAAAAAACATTTATATCGGCACGCATGTATATCCCGGCACCTCCACTTATATTGTCAATTTTGAAGATCCCAACCGCGTTGGCGGAATTGTGAATATTCCAGGCTCAGTTAATGTCCCTTTTTACCTTGAATCAAAATTAATTATTTCGTCAGCGCTCGGATTTAATAACTCTGTCCAGCTTCTTCAACCCCCGATTGATGATGGAGCGGTTAACCAACTTTTTATTCATAATCCGAATGCTTATGATCCGGATGGAGATAGTTTATCTTATGAACTTATTGAATGTAAAGGATCGGGAGGACTTCCTATACCGGGATTTCAGCCGTTGTCCTCCTATGCATCCGATTCATGCACAATGGATCCTGTTACAGGTGATCTCGTCTGGGATTCACCTACATTAGTGGGAATATTCAATGTTGCTTTTCTTGTTATTGAATGGAGAAACGGTTACCGGATTGGTTATGTGGAACGCGATATGCAGATTAACATTGATTCTTCTTCCAATCAGCCCCCATCCATCAACAATCTTCCTGATATTTGTGTATCAGCCGGAACACTTATCAGTTTTAACGTTTCAGCAACTGATCCTAACAATGATGCTTTAACATTAACTGCAACGGGAGCACCTTTTTCGTTTAATCCTGATTCTGCACAGTTTCCAATTGCCACGGGTGTTGGCAGCGCCAGCAGCACGTTTACCTGGCAAACAACATGTACACATGTCCGCAAGCAACCTTACTTAATTACATTTAAAGCAAAAGATAGTAATCTGCAAGTAAATCTTGCCGATTTAAAAACAATTAGAATTACAGTGGTTGCACCATCGCCTAAAAATCCGGCAGCAGCTCCGCTTGGAAGTTCTATAAAATTAAATTGGGATAAAGAAGTTTGTGATGTCTTTCCTGATACTGCAAAAGGATATTATATTTATCGCAGAAATGGATACTACGGATTCATACCTGCTTTATGCGAAACTGGAGTTCCGGCTTACACCGGCTACACGAAAATCGGAACTGTACCCGGAGTAAATAACATAACTTTTACTGACAATAATAATGGCGCAGGACTTGTGCCGGGTGTTGACTATTGTTACATGATTGTAGCTTATTTTAAAGACGGTGCACTAAGTTATGCTTCATTAGAAGTTTGCACGCATCTCAAGAAAGATATTCCTGTGATCACTAATGTGAGTGTTGATAGCACAGATGCCAATAATGGAAGAGTATTTGTTGCATGGTCAAAGCCGACTGAACTTGATACCATTCAATTTCCGGGACCTTTTGAATACAGGCTTTACAGATCCTCAACTATTAATGGCGATAATCCGTTGTTTGTAACTTCATTAAATGACCTGAACGATACAACTTATCTTGATACAGGACGAAATACTGCAACCAGTCCCTGTTCGTATGTAATTGAATTGCACAATACAGCTAACAGATTAATTGGTAAAACGCAGGTGGCATCGGCCCCGTTTCTTTCCATCTCTCCAACTGATCATAAATTAAATTTAAGCTGGCAGTTGAATGTTCCGTGGCATAACGACACGTATATTATTTATAGAGAAAATACCGCCACCAGTTTATGGGATTCCATAGGTTCGGTAACATCACAAACTTTTTCTGATACGGGTTTGGTAAACGGAACGCAATATTGTTATTATATAAAAAGTGACGGAAGTTATTCAAGTCCGGGTTTTGTTGATCCTATTATTAATTTTTCTCAGCGCGCGTGCTCCATTCCTTATGATAATGTACCACCTTGCATGTCTGAACTTGATACGGTGAATTTTGACTGCGGTTCTGCTCACATAAACTTTAAATGGGAAAAACCTGATATTTCATGCGCTTCAGATCTGGATCATTACACTATTTATTATTCTCCGTTTGACGGAGCACCTTATGAAATATTACTTACCATCAGCGATCCCGGCATTCTGGTAAAAACATTTGAAAATGATACCTCCATTGCCGGCTGCTATTATATTACAGCAACCGATACAAATGGAAATGAAAGTGAACACCTCAATGAAATTTGTGTGGACAATTGTCCCTGTTTTGAAATACCCAATATTTTTACTCCTGACGGAAACAGCAAAAATGATCTCTTACTCTCTTTTGATTTGCCATGCCGTTATGTAAAAGATATTGATCTGCATATTTATAACCGTTGGGGACAGGAAGTTTTTGCCACCAGTGATCGTGACATTAAATGGAATGGAAAAGTGGATAATACCGGTAAGCTTTGTCCGGATGATGTATACTATTACCTATGTACAGTAAATGAAATTTATCGAAGTGGTATCAAATCACGCGCATTGAAACCGGGCTTTATTCAAATTCTAAGCAACACCAACGGGGTAATTAAATAATTTTTGATGTTCACCGGTATTGTTGAAACGATAGGTGAAGTTATTGCTCTTGAAAAAAAAGGAGCCAACTTGAATTTTCAGGTCAGATCAAAAATTTCTCATGAGTTAAAAATTGACCAGAGTGTTTCACACAATGGCGTTTGCCTTACTGTAATTAAAACTGAGGGCGATACACACATTGTTACAGCTATTGGTGAAACATTACAGAAAACAAACCTTGCCAGGCTAAAAATAAATGATCTGATAAATCTTGAACGCAGTTTGACGATGAACGGAAGATTAGACGGACACCTTGTTCAGGGGCATGTGGATCAGACGGCAGTTTGTAAAAATACAGAAGACCAAAACGGAAGCAGGCTTTTTGTTTTTGAATATGAAGCGGTAAAAAATAATATTACTGTAGAAAAAGGCTCAATAAGTATTAATGGAGTGAGTCTCACGGTAGTTAATTCCCCACAAAAGGACGGACAGGACCAAAAGAATTATATTTCAGTGGCAATTATTCCGTACACTTTTGAAAACACTACTTTCAAATTTCTTAAACCGGGTGATTTTGTCAACCTGGAATTTGACATCATAGGAAAATATGTGGCGAAAATTATGGAGGAAAGGGAAGCCTGATAATTTACTTTTTCGAAACATGTTTCTGCTTCATTTTTATTTTGCTTAATTACTCAAAAAATAAAACATTGACCTTAAGTTGTGGCCGTGCTGACTCCTGCTTAGAAGGATTCTGATCGGAAATTTGAGGTGTGAGCCTCTAACTTTGAACCTTTTCCTATCTTTGCGCGCAATAAAAAAATCACGTGTCAGAAGAAGGAAACAGACTTGCAAAAAAAGCGATTCGCTCATCTTATCTTTCTTCTGTAGTGAGTATTTCACTCGTGTTGTTTCTTATTGGCATATTGGGAATTTTGGTTTTGAATGCAAAAAGACTTTCAGATTATTTTAAAGAAAATTTCCAAGTGACAATGCAGTTGAAACCAGATGCAAAAGACGAAGATATTCATGCACTGCTATTATCTGTTTCATCCGACAGGTTTGTGCATTCTGCAACTCTTGTCACCAAAGATGAAGCTGCAAAAAAATTATCTGCTGAACTGGGAGAAGATTTTGTTTCGTTTCTCGGTAAAAATCCTTTGTCAAACACTATTGATGTTACGTTCAAAGCAGCCTTTGCAGAGAATGTTACGATAGAAAATTTTGTAGCATCTTACAGTGGCAATAAGTACGTGCAGGAAATAAGATACGAACATTCATTGATGGAAACGATTAATAAAAACCTGCGCAGAATCAGCCTGATTATTTTAGGATTCGGGGCATTGCTGTTTTTTATAATGGGGGTGCTTATCAATCATACTATCAGGCTTTCACTTTATGCAAGACGGTTACTGATAAAAAGCATGCAATTAGTAGGTGCTACACGTGGTTTTATCCGTAAACCACTTTTGAAAAAAGGTATTCTGAGCGGATTGTATGGAGCCATTGCAGCTAATATTTTATTGATGGGATTGTTGTATTTTGCGCAAAAACAAATTCCTGAATTATTCGGAATGCAGGATATGAAATTAATGGTCACGCTTATGGGATCCGTTATTATTGCAGGAATTTTAATTTCCGGGGTAAGCACTTTACTGGCAGTAAATAAATACCTGAGCAAAAGAGCGGACGAATTGTTTTGAATAAAAAAATAAAAAAATAAAATCATGGCAGCGCCAAAAGAAAAGCCCAAACCAGTAAAAAAAGAAACGGCAATAAAAACAGATTTTGCTTTCGGCAAAATTAATTATACGCTGATGCTTACCGGAATCAGTTTAATTATTTTAGGATTCATGCTCATGGCAGGAGGAAAATCTGATGATCCCAAAATTTTTAATCCTGAGGTATTCAGTTTTCGCAGAATTACCCTTGCTCCGATAGTTGTAATGGCGGGCTTTATTTTAAACATTTATGCTATTGTAAAAAAAGCGAAAGACTAAAATGATTTGAGGTTAAATTACCAATTACCAATTACCAATTACCAATTTCTAACTTCTAACTTCCAATTTCTAATTTCCAGCTTCTAACTTGTCACTCATTCAAGCCGTCATACTCGCTATTATAGAAGGAATCACCGAGTTTCTTCCCATCTCTTCGACAGGGCACATGATCATTGCTTCTTCGGTGATGGGAATTGCAGAAGATAATTTTACAAAAACTTTTACTGTTGCTATTCAGTTTGGCGCCATCCTTTCTGTTGTGATGCTTTACTGGAAACGCTTTTTAACCGGGTTAGATTTTTATAAAAAACTGTTTGTTGCGTTTATTCCTGCTGCTGTAATCGGAAAATTATTGGATGATTTTATTGATTCGCTTTTGGGAAATGTTTATGTTGTAGCTTACATGCTGCTGCTGGGAGGCGTGTTTCTCATTTTCCTGGATTTTTTTGTAAAAGAAAATAAAGAAGAGCATAGTGATAAAATTTCTTATTCCTCTGCTTTCAAAATCGGATTGTTTCAATGTATTGCAATGATTCCCGGTGTGTCGAGGTCGGCAGCTACCATCGTGGGAGGAATGCTTCAAAAGCTGAACAGGAAAGCTGCTGCAGAATTTTCTTTTTTTCTTGCAGTGCCCACCATGTTTGCAGCAACTGTTTGGAAGTTGTATAAATTTTATAAAACCGGGATCGTTGTTGAATCTCACGAAGTAAATATGCTGATTGTTGGAAACATTGTTGCTTTTATTGTTGCTGCAATTGCCATTAAAAGCTTCATCGGCTTTCTTACCAAACACGGATTGAAGGTATTTGGTTATTACAGAATTATTGTCGGCTTAGCTATAATTATACTCCTTGCATCGGGTGTGGACCTAAAAATTATCAGTTAACAATTCTTTTTCTGCTGTCAGCAACAGATTTGGAATAATCAGGAATGAATTTCAAGATGGATTTTCAAAAAGGAGAACTGCTCCTCATTAATAAACCATATCAGTGGACTTCTTTTGATGTCGTGAATAAAGTGCGGAATATTTTAAAGAAAATTCCCACAGAAGATTCAACAACTTCAGGTCTTAAAGTAGGACATGCAGGAACACTTGATCCTTTGGCAACAGGACTTTTAATTATTTGCACAGGAAGACTCACTAAAGAAATTGATACGTACCAGGCACAGGAAAAAGAATATTCGGGAAGTTTTTATCTTGGAGCAACAACACCTTCTCATGATCTTGAGACAAGTATTGATCATCAATTTGATAGTTCACATATAACTGATGAATTGATTTTTGAAACAACAAAAAAATTTCAGGGAAAAATTTTTCAAATACCACCTTCATATTCTGCAATAAAAATTAATGGTCAACGTGCCTACGAAAAAGCGCGAAAAGGGAAAGAAATAAAGCTTGAACCAAGAGAAATTTTTATGAAAGAATTTGAAATCACACAAATAGAAATGCCTTTGGTTCATTTTCGCATTGTGTGCAGCAAAGGCACCTATATTCGTTCTGTTGCAAATGATTTTGGCATAGCATTAAATTCAGGAGCATATCTTGCTTCGCTGTGCAGGACACGAATAGGAAATTTTAAATTGGAAGATGCAATGAGCATAGAAGAGTTTGTTGAAAAATTTCAAATCGCAATAGTTTAAATTTACTTTTTTCCTGTACTTCCAAACCCTCCTGCTCCTCTTTCTGAGTTCAATAATTCATCAGCAATTTCCCACACCACTCTTTCGTGTTTTGAAACAATCATTTGTGCAATGCGGTCTCCGTCATGAATAGTGAAAGGCTGATCAGAAAGACTAACCAAAATTACTTTTAGCTCTCCGCGGTAATCGGCATCAATAGTTCCCGGTGAGTTTAAAACAGTAATTCCGTTTTTAAATGCCAGCCCGCTGCGTGGGCGAATCTGCGCTTCATGACCAATAGGCAATTCAATAAATAATCCTGTAGGGATGAGAGAACGTTGCAATGGTTTTAACTCAATTGAAGAATCAATATTCGCACGCAAATCCATTCCTGCCGATGCAAGTGTTTCGTAAGATGGTAATGCATGACGGGAGTTGTTAATGATTTTAACTTTCAGCATATATTTATTAATAATAATTTTGAGATTACAAACTTATAAATATTAAGCTTGTTTCAATTTCGGTTTTTCGAGCACAAAAATAAAACCTGCAAATGCCAGCAGCAACACAGTGTTGATAACAAATCCTGTTACTTCTCCTGGTTTTAATAATTTTTCAATTCCTAACCCTGCGAAATAAATTAATAGCGATAAACCAATGAAAGTAAAATTACGCGGCAGATCATAATCAATGGAAAAATATTTTTGCCCGGTGATGTAAGACAATACCATCATTGCTGCATATACAATAAGTGTAGCCCAAGCAGCACCCATGTATCCCATCAATGGGATTAACCACCAAAGAAGAATGATTGTAAGCACAGCACCGAAAATTGAAAAGTAAGCTCCGAAGCGGGTTTGCCCGGTGAGCTTGTACCACATGGAAAGGTTATAAAAAATTCCAAGGCACATATTTGCCAACAGTAAAATCGGAACAACACCAACTCCTTTTCTAAAATCTTCCCCGATAAATAATTTAAAAATGTCAATGTATAACATCACCACAAGAAAAATGAAAGAGCAGGTAATGACAAAATATTTCATCACACGTGCATACACCACTTTGTTGTTTTCATTTTTATACTGGCTGAAAAAAAAAGGTTCTGCAGCATAACGGAAGGTCTGGATGAATAAAGTCATTATAATGGAAAGCTTATAACATGCACTATAAATTCCGAGTTGCTTCAAAGCTATCGCTTTATCAGGGGCAAGATATTTATACACTGCACGGTCAAAAGTTTCATTTACCATTCCGGCAAAACCTGCAATTAATAGAGGAATGCAATAAATAATCATCTGCTTCCACAGGATAGAATCAAATTCAATCCTCAACCCTCTGAATTGAGGAATCAAAAACAATAATGTAACAATGCTGGCAATCAGGTTAGAAATAAATACATATCCGATTCCAATTTTAGGCGAGTAAACTAAATCAGTCAGCTCTTTAAAAAAACCTTGTTCATGAATCCATTTCGGACACAGCACAAGAAAAAAAATATTGAATCCTATGTTTACAAAAATGTTAACCATTTTAATTCCTGCAAAACGTTTGGCTTTATTTTGCTGGCGCAATTGTGCAAATGGCAAAGCGCAGAGCGTGTCTAATGCGAGAATTAAAGCAAACCATGTAATATATTCTGGATGTTTGGGATATTGAATCCAGTTTGCAATTGAAGTTGAAAAAAGTATCAATAAACCCGAAAGAAAAAATGAACTAGTGAATAAAGATAGTACTCCTGTTGAATAAACTTTATTCCTGTCTGTTTCTTTTTCTGAGAAATGAAAAAAAGAAGTTTCCATTCCATACGTAAAAAGAATCATGATGAAACTTACATAGGCAAATAATTCTGAAACAATTCCGTATTCTGACGGGGTAAAAATGCGTGTATAAAAAGGAACAAGCAGATAATTGAGCAGGCGACCAATGATACTGCTCAGCCCGTAAATGGCTGTTTGCCCTGCAAGTTTCCTGATGGAACCCAAATGTAATTATTGAGTTATTGAATGATGAGTTATTGAGTCAAATTGAAATCAAAACACAAATGAACAGCAAATTTCTTAATAACCCAATAACTCAGCAATTCATTAATTCAACAACTTAATTAAACATAGGTGCAATGCTAAGCTTTGTTGCGTCAATCATAAGAAAAATGCTGTATTTTGATTTTACTAATTGTCCGTGCGATTGTGCCGGAATCCAGGCAGACATTGATTTTACAATCCGGGTAATTTCTGAATTGATATTTGTATTGATTCCTTTTTTCAACTCTATGTCTGAAATTTTTCCTTCAGTGTCAATAACAAATGTCAAAACCAGTTCACCCATTATTGCTGCCTGGATATCTTCAGATTTAAACGTAATGTTATCGTTAAAAAATTGGTAAAGCATTTTTGTTCCCCCGGGATACTTTGCAAGTATGTCAGGAGAGGTTTCAATAGTG
Organism: Bacteroidia bacterium; assembly: GCA_039914625.1. Lineage (GTDB taxonomy): Bacteria > Bacteroidota > Bacteroidia > AKYH767-A > OLB10 > DATEMK01. Next base: position 24,123 of record JBDSOU010000206.1, read on the forward strand.
CTTTTTGCTGATGCCTGCAAATCTGATTGTGCAAATAATTTGTTACCAGAACATAGAAATAAAAGGGAAATAATGATTAATTTTTTCATAATGCAAAGATAGTTTTATGAAACTTAAACGAAGAATTTGGTTATTTGTTTCGCTAAATTAACGAATATAAAATTTAGAAAAAAGATCAATTTGAAATCGTCAGTTCATCAATTAACCTTTTACATCCTGCAAATTTATCAATGATAAAAAGTGTGTAACGAATATCAATTGCAATGTTTCTGCATTGATCAGGATCATATTGATAATCGCTCATAGTTCCTTCCCAAACGCGGTCAAAATTGATTCCAATCAGTTCACCGTTTCCATTTATGACCGGACTGCCCGAATTGCCTCCTGTGGTATGGTTGGATGCAATGAATGCAACTGGCATGGTATTATTTGTCCCGTAACGGCCATAATCTTTTTTCTCATACAGTTCTTTTAATTTTTGTGGAACAATAAATTCATTATTTGCGGCATCCTCTTTTTCCATCACACCTTCAAGGGTTGTATAAAAATTATATTTCACAGCATCGCGCGGAACATAATCTTCCACCTGCCCATACGCAACCCGCAATGTAAGATTGGCATCAGGATAAAACTTTTTATCACTTTGCATTTCCATTTGTGCAGCCATGTACAGACGGTTCATTTTATTTAATTGTTCGTTCAACTCTGCAAATTCTCCTGCAACTTTTTGTTTCTGATTTTCGGTTAAACTTTTCATTAAAATGTAAGCAGGGTCTTTAACTATTTTCCTGGCAGACTTTGCAGAATAATTTGTCAGTAATTCATCCACTTTTTTCTTAGAAGTTATAAATGTCTTTGCGAAAACATCATCAGCATATTTTTTGAAATCGCTCTTATAGTTCTCTTCAATCGTTTTGAAAATGGAAGGATGAAATGATTTATCCACATCATCATGAAACATTTTCAACAGCGTTGTAAAAACTTCCTTATCAATCCGCAAGTCATAATTTTTAAAAAATCCTGCACTATTTGTTTTTAATTTATCGGCTTCTTTTTTTATTTCGGCATCATCAGGTTTTTCTTTTTCGCTCAATTCAACCAATTTCTGAAAATTCTGAGCGTAGGCGATCAATTCAATTCCGAGAACGGCTTCGGTGTAATAATCATTTGCAAGAATGTAATTTGAATAATCACCATAGGTTCTTTCAAAATCTTTGAGCAGGTTTTTGTATGCTGTTTTGTTATTTGCGGTGACCCATTCGGCAAAAGATTTTTCAAATTCTTTTTTCTTTTCAACGGTTTGCAATCGCTTCAACCCTTTTATTTCGCCCTGCCATTTCTTAAAAGCGTTTTCTAACGTCCTTCGTTTTGCTGCGTATTGAATTCTTACAGTATCGGAAACTTTCATTCCGTCTGCCATTATATTTAGCCGGGTATCGCGGATTTTAATTTTTGCGGGATCAGATATTTTTTCAACAATGTCAATGGCGTATGAGGGAAGATACTCCTTTGTAGTTCCGGGGAAACCATACACCAGGGTGAAATCATTTTTCTGAATTCCTTTTAAGGAGATGGTAAAATGATAACGCGGCATGTAGGGAATGTTTTCTTTTGAATACGTTGCGGGCTTGTTATCCTTATCAGCATAAATTCTGAACATGGAAAAATCTCCTGTGTGACGCGGCCACATCCAGTTATCTGTATCAGCTCCGAAATTTCCGATGGAAGATGGAGGAGCGCCAACCAAACGAATGTCTTTAAATACTTCTGTAACAAAAAGGAAAAACTGGTTGCCGTTGAAGAACGGTTTTATTTTTGCATCGTATTGAGTTCCTTCAACCGACTTCATTTCGAGCTTTAAGCTTAATTCCCGGATTCTTGCCTCACGTTCAATTTCACTCATGTTCGAATTCAGATTTTTATTGATCGAATCTGAAACATCTTCAATGCGAATGATAAATGTGACTGATAAATTCGGACAGGGTAATTCCTGGTCTTGAGTCATCGCCCAATAGCCATTCGAAAGATAATCGTGTTCAACGGAACTTTGGGCCTGTATAGAACTGAATCCGCAATGATGGTTGGTTAAAATCAATCCATTCTCAGAAATTATTTCTGCTGTGCATCCTCCACCAAACAATACAACGGCATCTTTAATACTTGAATGATTAATACTGTAAATCTGGTCAAGAGGAATCTTCAATCCTTTTTTGATCATGGCATCCCCATTTAACTCTTTAAGAAAAATGGGAAGCCACATGCCTTCGTCAGCATGACAAAAATTAATTGACAAAAAACAACAGACAAAAAATAAAAAAACTTTTCGCCACATAAAAAATTCAACTGCTAATTAAAATGGCAAATCATCTTTTGAACCGCCATCTGCAACAGCATTCAAATCGTTGTAAGGCTGGGAGGATTCCACTGGTTCCTGGTTATATTCCGCACCGGATGTCGCATTTCCGGCAGCAACAATTTTCCATGCTTTTAAATTGGTGTACCATTTTCCCTGATGTTCGCGTGATTCGACATCGAAGGCAACATTGAGTTGCATGCCGGGATTCAAAGTTTTGAGGACTTGCATTTTATCACCCCAGGCGGAGAAACATATCTTTTTAGGATATTGTTCATGAGGGGTTTCAATAATAAAATCTTGTTTTGCCCAGTTAGTTCCGCTTTTTCCTGTGCCGGTTTGCTCGGGAAGCACCTGCAATAATTTTCCTGTAATTTCGAGAGTCATATTTTTTGAGTTTAATTTTTTTGTAAAAATATAAATTTAAGATGAGTTGTATGATTACTAAGTTATTCAGTTATTTTGTATTTTAATTGTTTTCCCATTTTATTATTAACCAATAACTCAAATACTGAAATTATGGATCCTTTTATTCTCGCTGCATTTGAAGAAGCTCAAAAAGGATTATCAGAAGGCGGAATTCCTATTGGTGCAATATTGGTGAAAAACGGTGAAATCATAGGAAGGGGTCACAACCAGCGTGTGCAAAAAGACGATCCGATGACTCACGCTGAAACAGATTGTTTAAGAAATGCCGGAAGAATTGTCAATTATAAAGACTGCATTTTATACAGCACGCTGATGCCTTGTTACATGTGTGCCGGAACCGTTGTGCAATTCAATATTAAAAAGGTGGTGGTCGGTGAAAATAAAACGTTCACTGGCGCAGAAAACTTTATGAAACAACACGGAGTGGAGGTTATTAATCTCCATAACAAAGAATGTATAGAGATGATGGAAAAATTTATCCGTGAAAAACCTGAATTATGGAATGAAGATATTGGAGAATAAATAAAATAAAAACAACCACTTGTTTTCCTACCTTTACGGAGATAAAATAAATAACATGGAAATGCTCACATTAAAATATCCCGAAGTAAAAAATTATGTTTCGGGAAAATTTACTAATGGCACAAATAAAACAATGGAAGTACTTTCTCCATTAACAGGTAAAGTAATTTCCACAGTTCCGCTTTCTTCAGCAAAAGATTTGGATGAAGCTGTAAAATCGGCAGAGGCTGCATTCTCTGTATGGAGTTCAACTCCAATCAAAGAACGGGTTCAGATATTTTACCGTTACAAAACACTTCTCGAAAAAAACCTGAACGAGCTTGCAACTTTGGTTCACGAAGAGAATGGAAAAACATTTGACGAAGCAAAAGCCGAAGTTGAAAAGAGCATTGAGCTTACGGAATTTGCATGTTCATTGCCACAATTAATTTCAGGGGAGCTATTAGAAGTAAGTAAAGGAGTAGAATGCAGGGTGGAACACAAACCGTTGGGTGTTGTTGCTTCAATAGCTCCTTTTAATTTTCCAAACATGGTTCCTCATTGGACTATTCCAAATGCAATCGCGCTTGGAAATTGTATGATTTTAAAACCATCAGAGCAGGTTCCTGTTTCTTCCAATCGCATTGCTGAATTATTGAAAGAAGCCGGTTTGCCTGATGGAGTTTTCAATGTTGTGAATGGTGATCGTGAAATAGTAGAAGCAATTTGCGATCATCCCGGTATTGAAGCCGTATCATTTGTAGGTTCAACAAAAGTTGCTAAGATTGTTTACCAACGTGCGACATCAAATTTGAAAAGATGTCTTGCTTTAGGCGGAGCAA
>JBDSOU010000139.1:0-25319 GCA_039914625.1 Bacteroidia bacterium
GTACCGTGTGTTTAATATGGGACACCGGATGGAAATTTATATTTCACCGGAACATGCTGATGAAATAATTAAAATTTCAAAATCATTTAATGTGGATGCTCAGGTAATCGGCAGAGTAGAAAAATCACAAAAGAAAAAGCTTACCATCGAAAGCGAAAAAGGAAAATTTGAATATTAGTTTCAATGCATATATTACAACCTGCCTCGTATAAAAAACCCGGCAGGTTTTGTTGTTAAATTTGCAAACCGGTTTTTTAAAAAAATGCTCGAAAAATTAGAAGCCATAAAACAACGATTTGAAGAAATCGAAATGCAGCTTAGCAGTCCTGAGATTATTTCGGATATGCAGCGTTTTACTGGTTTGAATAAAACCTATAAAGATTTGCAACAGGTTGTGGAATCGTATAAGGAATACAAGATTGTTTTGAGCAATATTGAAAATTCGCGCCAGATGATGAACAGTGAAAAGGATAATGACTTCCGTCAAATGGCAAAAGCAGACCTTGATGAATTGGAAGAAAAAAAGCAAACCCTTGAAGAACATATCCGTCATTTACTGATACCAAAAGATCCCGAAGATGAGAAAGATGTTGAAATGGAAATTCGTGCGGGAACCGGTGGTGATGAAGCAAGTATTTTTGCGGGTGATCTATACCGCATGTATGTACGCTATTGCGAAAGACGAGGATGGAAAACAGAATTGCTGAATTACAGTGATGGCAATACGGGTGGGTATAAAGAAATTGTTTTCAGCATTAAAGGAAGTAATGTGTATGGTCAATTAAAATATGAATCAGGCGTTCATCGTGTGCAACGAGTTCCCGAAACGGAAACGATGGGACGGGTTCATACATCTGCAGCAACAGTTGCGGTGCTTCCTGAAGCAGAAGATGTGGATGTAACAATAAACCCTGCTGATCTTGAAGTTCAAACTTCGCGTTCGAGTGGTGCCGGTGGACAAAACGTGAACAAAGTGGAAACAAAAGTTCAGCTTACCCATAAACCGAGCGGTATTGTTGTGACTTGCCAGGCAGAGAGGTCACAGCATGGTAATCGTGCAATCGCCATGCAAATGTTAAAGACCAAATTGTATGACATTGAATTGAAAAAACATAATGATGCAATCGCCAAACGAAGAAAGACTATGGTTTCAACAGGAGATCGCTCTGCAAAAATCCGCACTTATAATTATGCACAAAGCCGTGTAACGGATCATCGCATTGGGTTGTCCATGCATAATCTTCCTGCATTTATGAACGGAGATATTCAGGAATTTATTGATGGTTTGCAAATGGCTGAGAATGCGGAGAAGATGAAAGAAGCGAGTGCGGTTTGAGAAGTACCAAGTATTGAGTACTAAGTACAAGTACCAAGTACCAAGTATCAAGTATCAAGTATCAAGACAATGACTCGTTTAGAACTTTTTAATCAGATTAAAAAAAAGAAATCTTACCTCTGTGTCGGGCTTGATACTGATTTGGAAAAAATTCCGAAACATCTTTTAAAAACGGACGATCCGGTTTTTGAATTCAACAAACAGATCATTGATGCAACAAAAGATTTTTGCGTAGCTTATAAACCCAACATTGCTTTTTATGAATGTCTTGGTGTGAAAGGCTGGTTGAGTTTAGAAAAAACATTGAATTATATTCCAAAAGATATTTTTACGATTGCAGATGCCAAGCGCGGTGATATTGGAAACACTTCAAAGATGTATGCAAAAACTTTTTTTGAACAATATGATTTTGATGCGATAACTGTTGCTCCTTATATGGGGAGCGATTCTGTAAAACCGTTCTTAGAATATAAGAATAAATGGACAATTGTTTTGGCTCTTACTTCAAATGAGGGCGCAAAGGATTTTCAATTAACAAAATCATGGGATGAAAATGGTCCGGAACATTTTTTTCCATTGTACCATAAAATTTTAAGAAGATCAAAACAATGGGGAACTGCGGACAATATGATGTATGTTATAGGAGCAACCCGCGCTGAACTGTTTGAAGAAGTCCGGAAAATTATTCCCGATCATTTTCTTTTGGTCCCGGGTGTTGGCGCTCAGGGCGGAGATTTAAAACAAGTTTCCAAATATGGAATGAATAAAGAATGCGGGTTGTTAGTGAATGCTTCACGAAATATTATTTATGCAGGGCACGAAAATAATTTCGCTGAAAAAGCAAGTGATGAAGCTCAGAAAATTCAAAAGGAAATGGAAAAATTAATGAATGTTCACATGTAATCCAGATAAAAACTTTGCAACAAAATCATAACTTTAATGCCGTAAAATAAATTTCCCATGTATCTTTGTTTAAAATATTAGTGATATGAAAAGCACATTTATTCTAAATGCGGATGAATTGAACGGAGATTTTACAAGAGCAGTTAAAGCTCTTTTCAAAGGAAGAAAAGTTTCAATCACCGTGAAAACAGAAATGGATGAAACAGAATATTTGCTTTCTACCAAAGCAAACAAGCAGCATCTTCGTGAATCATTGATTCAATACAAAAAAGGAAATTTTAAAAAGGTAAAAATATAAAGGTATGATGATCTGCTTTACTCAAAAAGCATTTGAGGATTATCAGCATCTAGAGAACTATGAAAGAAAAATTTATTTAAGAATTAATGAGTTGCTTAAAGAAATCTCACGCAACCCTTTTAAAGGAACAGGAAAACCTGAACCATTAAAACACAATCTTAAAGGCTGGTGGAGCCGCAGAATTACGGATGAACATCGTTTGGTTTATCGAATAGAAAATGATTCAATAATCATACTTTACTGTAGATTTCATTATGATTAAGTTCATACATTTACTTTTACAAAATTATATTTGCTAAAGGTATGTCCGAAGACTTCCTTCACTATCTCTGGAAATTCAAACTTTTTAACAGTGAATTACTTACTACCAATGGTGAATCCATTCAGATTTTAAAATCGGGAGAACACAATAAAAATTCGGGTCCTGATTTTTTCAATGCTAAAATTAAAATCGGAAATACAACCTGGGCAGGCAATGTTGAAATTCATTTGAAGGCTTCTGATTGGAATCATCACGGTCATCAAAAAGATAAAGCATATCAGAATATTATTCTTCATGCAGTTCATGATGCGGATGCAAAAAATACGGACATGAACAGAAATGAAATTCCTACAGTGCAGCTTAAAAATAAATTCAATGCAGGTTTATGGAATCAATATGAAAATCTTTTAAAAAGCAGTCAATGGATTCCCTGTTCAAATATGATTGAAACGGTTGATAAATTTACAATTAATGCATGGATTGAAAGAATGGTTATTGAAAGGTTGGAGCAAAAAATAATTGTTGTTGAAAATCTTTTAAAACAAAATCAAAATAACTGGGAAGAAACTTTTTATCAAAGCCTTGCGCGCAATTTCGGATTTAAACTGAATGCATCACCATTTGAATTGCTTGCAAAATCGCTTCCTTCAAAATGTCTTGCAAAGCATAAAAATAATTTACTTCAGATTGAAGCCATGCTTTTTGGACAGGCAGGGCTATTGGAAGAAAAATTGAACGACAAATATCCGAATGAATTAAAAAGAGAATATATTTTTTTACAAAGTAAATTTAGTCTGCAGCCCATTGAAAAACATCTTTGGAAATTTGCAAAAACCCGTCCTGTAAATTTTCCATCTCTGCGAATTGCACAATTTGCCGGGCTTGTTTTCAAGAGTTCACATTTACTGTCTATGATACTTGAAACTAAAAAGGCAAAAGATATTTTAAAATTATTTGATGTTTCTGCTTCTGAATATTGGTCAACACATTTTCGTTTTGATCATGAAAGTAAATCCTCTGAAAAGAATCTCGGTAAATCATCTGCTGAGAATATTCTTATCAATACAGTTATTCCTTTTTTATTTCTTTACGGAAAAGAAAAAAATGATGATTACATAAAGAGCCGTTCCCTTGAATTATTAGAACAATTGCCTGCCGAAAATAATAGCATTATCAGCCAATGGCAATTTTTAAAAATTGAAGCGGGTTCTGCTTACCGGAGCCAGGGTTTAATCCAATTAAAAAACGAATATTGTTCTCAAAAAAAATGTTTAAATTGCGGAATCGGAAATAAAATTTTGAACAAAACCAGTCAATCATGAATAATTTTATAGAAAAAATAAAGACTTTTTTTGAACGCCAGGCATTTGGTGTTTGTGAGTGGTTGGGCGAAAAACTTAAAATAAAATCAGCTAATATTCGATTGTTTTTTATCTATACTTCCTGCCTTACCATCGGCTCACCGCTGATTATTTACCTGATTATGGTATTTGTACTTAACCTGCGCAAAATGGTAAAAAGCAGAAGAGGAAGTGTGTGGGACATGTGAGTTAATTAATAACTTCGCAAACAAATTTTATTTTTTATGTTCGGGCTGTTTCTTGATCACCATTTTTTTAAAAAGCTTTACATAGCAGCGGGGCTAATGTTCATGATTCTTGTGGTTGGTACTGCAGGCTATATGATTATTGAAAATTACCGGTTCCTCGATGCTGTTTATATGACCATCATCACAGCAGCTTCCGTAGGTTTTCGCGAAGTAAATCCATTGTCAGATGCAGGAAAAATCTTCACTTCTCTTCTGATTATTTTAAGCCTTGTAACACTTGGTTTTTCCATTTCTGTCATTACAACTTACATTATCGAAGGTGAATTTCAAACTTATTTTAAACATCAAAAGGTGAAAACAGAAATCAACAAATTAGACCATCATGTCATTGTATGCGGCTATGGTCGTAACGGCAGACAAGCTTGCGAACAATTGAAATCAGGAAATAAAAAATTTCTTGTGATTGAAAGTAATCCTGAAATAATAGAACAAATCCGCAGCGATGGGAACATACTTTTTATTGAAGGTGACGCAACAAAAGATGAAGTCCTTGTGGAGGCTTCTATCACAAAAGCAGAGGCATTGATCTCTGCATTACCCAGTGATGCTGACAACGTTTATGTTGTGTTAACAGCGCGTGAAATGAATCCGAAATTAAAAATCATCAGCCGTGCTTCTGACGATGGTTCTGAAAATAAACTGAAAAGAGCTGGTGCCAATAACGTAATTATGCCTGATAAAATCGGTGGTACTCATATGGCGGCTTTAGTTACCAAACCTGATGTGCTTGAATTTCTTGATTATATTACAGGTAAAATAAATATCAGGCTTGAGGAAATTTTTTATTCCAATTTATCCGATCGTTTAAAAAACAAAACAATCCGCGAATTAGAAATCAGGAATAAAACAGGAGCAAATATTATTGGGTTTAAAAAAGGAGATGGAGAATATATTATTAATCCTGATCCTGACACAGTGATGCAGCAGGATTCAAAATTATTTGTACTCGGAACACAGGAGCAAGTCACAAAACTTTTGGAAATACTTGCCTCGTAATTTGTTATTGATTATTAATTATTGATTATTTCACAGAATAATTTTATGAAGAAATTAAAAATACTAGTCACTGGAAGCAACGGAATGTTAGGTCAGAAATTGGTTTACGGATTGAAAGACCGTGATGAGGCAGAATTAATTGCTACCTCAAAAGGTGATAACAGAATAAAAAATAAAACAGGATACATTTATGAAACGCTTGATATTTCTGACAAAGATGAAGTTGAAAAAATAGTTGATAGTTATCAGCCTGATTGTATAATTAATACTGCAGCTATGACAAACGTTGATGCTTGCGAATTGCAAAAAGTAGCATGTAAAAAACTGAATATTGATGCTGTGAGCTATCTCGTGAATGCATGTAGAAAACATAATACACATTTTATTCATATTTCAACTGACTTTGTTTTTGACGGAAGCAACGGTCCTTACAAAGAAGACGATACACCAAACCCTCAAAGCTATTATGCTTCCTCAAAACTTGAATCTGAAAAAATTGTTCAGCAAAGCGGGTTGGACTGGTGCATCATAAGAACCATTATTATTTACGGTGTAATGGACGATACTCAAAGAAGCAATGTGGTGATTTGGACAAAAAATTCTTTGGAGCAGAAAAAAACAATTACCGTAATTACCGATCAGTTCCGCTCCCCTACCCTTGCCGAAGATTTAGCCGATGCCTGCATAAATGCAGCTATGAAGCGCGCAAAAGGAATGTATCATGTTTCGGGAAAAGAGTTGATGAGCATTATAGAAATTTCAAATAAAGTTGCCGATTTTTTCGGATTAGATAAATCCTACATTAAGCCGGTTACATCTGAAGAATTAAATCAGCCTGCAAAACGACCACCAAAAACAGGATTTATTCTTGATAAGGCAATTCGCGAATTGAATTATAAACCGCATAGTTTTGAAGAAGGTTTGAGAATTGTTGCCGAACAATTATCACAAAAATAAAACAGCCGGAAACTAAAAGAGTGTCCCGAAAATTATCGGTACACTCTTTTAGTTTATAAACTCAATTATTTTATTTTTTCCATCTTTCCAATGTATGCAAACGATCAGTGAAACGATCTAAATTGCCTGGCATTCCTAAGGTTCTGAGTTTTGCAATCAGTTTCTGTTTCATTTGTTCCATCGTCAATTGTGGCTCAACAAACTGATCGTTTTGAAAACACTCGGTACAGAACCTCACATCATAAAATCCACCTGTAATTCTAAAATAATTATTGCTGTTCTTCGAAAACGGTGAGCCGCAACTCTGGCAAACAGCATATTTTTTTTTTGTTTGGGTATTCGTCCTGCTGATCATGATTTTCAAGTTATGTACTTGCCGAATAGTACGTTTGTTACTGTATATGGTTTCGATAATTTAGATTAGGAGAGAAGGGAAGGATTTTGTGTGCATTAAAAGCAATACAAACATCTTGCCATTGTACCTTGAATACAGCATTAATGCGGCTTTTTATTCAAATAATACTATTTTTTCTTCCAACCAAAAGATTATTCTTTATAGAATTCAAATTGTTCCATAATTTAGCCTTTAATTGGTAAGCGAATGGCTTGGTTGTAACCTGTCTTCAATGTTTTAAAACAAAAAATGTAATTCATTCGAAAATGTAATTTGTCATTTTCACATGCCGTTAAAATCATTCAAGAATTCCATAAAAGAGTATTTAACTTTTACAAATCGTGAAAGAAAGGCAATTCTTTTTTTAATTTCAATAATTGTAATTCTGCTTGGTTCGCTTGCATATCTAAAATTCAGACCACGCGATAATATAAAAATTGATTTTTCGGAATTTGAAAAAGAAATTGATGCTTTTGAAAAACAATTTCAACAGGATTCCAATCCTGATTATGTCGAAAATTTTGAACCGCCATCTGAAAAAAAAATTCTTGATGAAATTAAACCTTCAATTGAAATTTCAGTTTTTGATTTTAATCCGAATAATCTTCCTGACAGCTTATGGCTTAAGTTAGGACTAAAGGAACGGATAGTTAAAACAATAAAAAAATATGAAGCAAAAGGCGGAAAATTTTATAAAAAAGAAGATTTGAAAAAAATTTACGGTTTTGATAAAAAAAATTATGAAAGACTCGAGCCTTATATAATCATTCCTGTAACAGCTTCAGAAGCACATAAAGATTCTTCATTCGAAAAACCAGAGAAAATCTTTCACAAAACTGCTCAACCCATTATTGCTTTTGATCTTAATTCTGTTTCCGCTGAAGAATTAAAAAGTCTTTACGGAATAGGAGACGCGAAAGCAAATTCAATTGTCAAATACCGTTCACTGCTTGGAGGATATTTCTATAAAGAACAATTGCTCGAAGCTTATGGAATTGATTCTGCTCTTTATGAATCCATTAAAAATTATTTAGAAGTTAAAACAAAAAATCTTATATCAATAAACATTAACACTGCTTATGAACCTCAGCTCAGACACCCCTATATTTCAAAGCAGCTTGCCGTAGTGGTTGTGAATTACAGAAAGATGCACGGAAATTATGACAGCGTGGAAGAAATCAAAAAGCTTCCGTTGATTAATGATGAATTATACCGTAAACTTGCACCTTATTTGACAATTAAATAAATCCGGAATAAAACCAAGTAAAAATATGAATACTTTAATCGAAGAAAAAAATCAGGAACAAAAACTGAATTTCAGTCCGACTGAAAATCAGTTGATGATTGCGCAAACTATTCGTGATTTTGCAGAAAAACATATCCGTCCGAAAATGATGGAATGGGACGAAAGCCAAAAGTTTCCTGTGGAAGTTTTCAGAAAAATGGGAGAACTTGGATTAATGGGTATTCTCATCCCAACTGAATACGGTGGTGCTGGTCTGGGTTATTTTGAATACGTTACGGCTATTATTGAAGTGTCAAGAGTTTGCGGATCTATTGGTCTTTCCATGGCAGCACATAACTCACTTTGCAGCGGACATATTTTGCAATTTGGAAATGAAGAGCAAAAGAAAAAATGGCTTCCAAAATTAGCAACCGGGCAATGGATCGGTGCATGGGGATTAACCGAAGCAAATACAGGTTCCGATGCTTTGCGTATGCGTTGTGTTGCAAAAAAAGATGGTAAGGATTGGGTGATTAATGGAACCAAGAATTGGATTACGCACGGAATTTCAGGCGAAGTTGCGGTAGTGCTTGTTCGTACAGGTGAATCTCTTGATTCACACGGCATCACAGCATTTGTTGTAGAAAGAAACACACCCGGTTTTAAAGCCGGAAAAAAGGAAAACAAATTAGGTATGCGTGCTTCAGAAACTGCTGAAATGATTTTTGAAGATTGCCGTGTGCCGGAAGAAAATATTCTTGGCAATGTTGGCGATGGATTTATTCAGGCGATGAAAGTATTGGATGGCGGTCGAATTTCAATTGCTTCTCTTGCACTCGGCATTGCAAAAGGCGCTTTGGATGCTTCTATAAAATATTCAAAAGAGCGCGAACAGTTCGGCCAGCCGATTGCAAATTTCCAGGGTATTTCTTTTAAGATAGCAGATATGGCAACCGAAATTGAAGCTGCTGAATTGCTCACATTGCATGCAGCCGATTTAAAAAACCGCGGAAAAAAAGTAACCAAAGAAAGCGCTTTCGCAAAATATTATGCTTCTGAAGTATGCGTGAGGGCGGCAACAGAAGCTGTCCAGATTTTCGGTGGTTATGGCTATACTAAGGATTTTCCTGTTGAAAAATTTTATCGCGATTCAAAACTTTGCACCATTGGTGAGGGAACTTCTGAAATTCAAAAGCTTGTTATTGCAAGGGAGATTTTGAAATAAATATAATAGTTAAGTTTCTTTTCATTGACGCTGACAATTAGCAAGTGCCAGCAAATGCCCTTCTTTTGTTTTTGTTAAAGATTTTTCGTCTATCAAATTAAGACAAATCGTTTTCTTTTTAAACAGCCAGAATTATACATTCCCTTTTCCACGGTCATTCCCTAATACTGTTAACCACAAAAGCAGCGTTGCTTTCCACTCAACTATTCCTGTCGTTTACAATATCTTTTTTACCAGTTGCTCATTGGAGCTAAAAAATTATTCCGATCGCAACTAATTTGGCGGAAATCAAAGTAAAAATCATAAAGCCGTGAAAAAAGAATATAAAAATCGTTTGAGTTTTACATCAGAAATAATGATGATTTTTTCTTTCTTGATTTACATAGCAGATTCTATGAAAAAGTCTCAGCAGCCGGTAGATGCTGTCTTTACTTCTCTATTTCTGTTTGATTACAACATTGCCGGTCATTTGGCAATTGTTCCTGTTATAGTTATTATCTGGCTGTTAATCCATATACAGGCCAGTAACAGCAGGAAACAGAAAAAATTATTAGAGGAAACTATCGAACTCAGAACCCAACAATATAAATCTCAATTGGAAAGAGCGGAACGTTCAGAAAAACATAAAGAAGAATTTTTAGCACAGATGAGTCATGAAATGCGCACCCCGATGAATGCCATTGTAGGCATGACCAATCTTTTATTGCAAACTGAAATTAATATGCATCAGCAAAAATACCTGAAGATTGTTAAAGAATCTTCTAATAATTTGCTGAAAATGATCAACGAAATCCTTGATCTTTCAAAAATAGAAGCGAATAAAATTGAATTTGAAAAAATCTCCTTTAAGCTCCAGGATGTTATAAATAATGTTAAAGACATTCTTTTTTTGAAAGCAGAAGAAAAAAATGTATTTCTGAAATTTGATATTGATCCGCAAGTTCCAAAAATTTTGATTGGTGATTCATCACGCTTGTATCAGGTGCTGTTAAATCTTATCTGCAATGCCATAAAGTTCACCGAACGCGGAAGTGTAACTATAATAGTGAAACCTAAATCAATTATTGATAAAAACATCCACTTATCTTTTAACGTAATTGATACCGGGATTGGAATTCAACAAGAATATTTGGAAAATATTTTTGAAAGCTTTACACAGGCGGGTTGTGACATTACGCGAAAATACGGAGGTTCAGGATTAGGCTTAAGCATTTGCAAAAAACTGATTGAATTACAGGGCGGCCAGATTTCTGTCAGAAGTGAGCCCGGAAAGGGATCTGAATTTGAGTTTGAACTTTCATTCGGAATTGAATTAACAGAAAAAGAAAAAGAAATTGCGATTATCAGAACTATAAACCCGGTTGAAAATTTATCTATCGGAGATTTGAATATTTTATTAGTAGAAGATAATCCGTTTAACCAGGCTGTGGCTTCTGATACCTTGCATAATTTTAACGAGAACATTAAAGTGGACATAGCAGCAAATGGAAAAATAGCTCTTGAAAAAATTACAAACAACGAATACGATGTCGTATTAATGGATGTTCAGATGCCTGAAATGGATGGCATAGAAGCAACAGGCCATATTCGTAACAATCCCGAGAAAAGGAAAAAGAACATTCCTATTATTGCTTTAACTGCTAATGTAAATTCCAGTGAAGCTGAAAAATGCAGAATTGCAGGAATGAATGAATATATTACCAAACCTTTTGATCCTCTTGATCTTTTTCTGAAAATTTTAAAGGTGAGAAAAGAATTTGCTTTGCGTTCCCCTTAGAAGATTTTTTTAATCAGAAATGCCCCCATCCTCATACTTTCCCTCTTTCTCGTTTTCGCATAATATCGTAGTTTTGTTCCTGAAAAGAAAATCATGGAATTGACTTCTGCAAAATTTCAGGTTAAGCATTCTGTTATTGATGAATCCTTTGATCCGGATAAAACAAAGCGTTACAGGCTTTTCATTCAATTAGGAAACGATTTCCTGGCTGCCTGCATTCTTGATGACTCCCGCAAAAAATTTATTTGCCTCGAAGATTTTCGTTTTCATTTCTCTGATAACGCAGAAATACTTGCCGAAAAATTTGAATTGGTTAAACAGCAAAGCAAATTTCTTTTGTTCGAAGATTTCCTATCAGTCAATTGTTGTGTTAATTTCCCCAAATCAACTTTAGTTCCTGAACCTTTGTACGATAAAAATTCTGAAACGCTTTTTCTTGATTTTAATTTTGGTGAAAACAAAGAGGAACTTATTTTAACTGATGATTTGAAATTAATTTATGCAAAAAATTTATTTGCCTTACCTCATCTTCTTCAAAAAATGCTGCTGTATTGGTTTCCTCATGTTTCCATTCACCACATGTCAACGGCATTTATAAACAGTTTAATCATTTCAAACAGGAGCCGGGAAGAAAAAACTGTTTCAGTTAATGTGCGGTCCGAAGTTTTTGATCTTGCAATTACTTACGGCAGCAAGCTGCTTTTTTATAATACATTTCATTACAAAACAAGCGAAGATTTTCTGTATTTTATTTTATTCACTCTTGAGCAGCTGCAACTGAATCCTGAAAAAGTTTTTGTCAAGCTCTCCGGTGAAATTGAGACTCACAATAACCTGCATGAAAGCGTTCTGAAGTATTTACAAAACGTTAGCTTCAGCGAATATTTGAATGCTTACAAATTTAGCTATAGATTCGAACAACTGCCCCCTGCAGCTTACTACACGTTATTTAACCAGCATCTGTGCGAATCATAAGCGGCAAGCATAAAGGTAAAATCATCAAAGCTCCTGAAAACCTTCCGGTTCGGCCCACAACTGATTTTGCCAAGACAGGTTTGTTTAACATGATTAACTTCCGTTATAAATTTGAAAAAATCACTGCGCTTGATTTATTTGCCGGAACCGGGAATATCAGCTTTGAATTTATTTCACGTCATTGTAATTCAGTGATCGCTGTGGAAGAAAATGCTGATTGTGTTAAATTCATCAAAAAGATCTTTACCGATTTAAAAACAGATCTTGCATCTGTCAGCCGGGCTGATGTGTTTGAATATTTAAAAAATTGCACTTCCCGGTTTGATATTATCTTTGCCGATCCTCCGTTTGAATTAAAAAACTATCACGAATTGATTGCCGCAGTCTTTGAAAAGAACCTTCTGAATCCTAAAGGAACATTTATACTTGAACATCATTCAAAAAATCATTTTACTGATCATACATATTTCAGCGAAGAAAGAAAGTATGGTAACGTAAGTTTTACTTTTTTTGCTGAAAATAAATCCTAACTCCTAAATCCCAAATCTAAAATCTAAAATCTAAAATGTCTATAGCAGTTTTTCCAGGTTCTTTTGACCCCATCACAGTAGGGCATGTGGATATTATTAACCGTGCAGTTCCGTTGTTTGAAAAAATTATTATCGGCATAGGGAATAATATAGAAAAGCACTACATGTTTCCCGTTGAAACGAGAAAGGAATGGATTAAAAAAACCTTTGCCGGAAATTCAAAAATTGAAGTGATAACGTATGATGGTTTGACTATAAATTTTTGCAAACTCAACAAAGCCGCATACATCATCCGGGGGTTGCGCAATTCCAATGACTTTGAATTTGAACAGGCAATTGCTCAAATGAATAAATCAATGGCGCATGATATTGAAACCGTTTTTATTCCCTGTGATCCCAAATTTACTGCCGTGGCTTCTTCTATTGTGAGAGATATTATCCGTAACCAGGGTGATGTAAGCATTTTTGTTCCGGCTGCGGTAAAGTTTTAAAATCATCACCTTTTCAATTCTATCACCCTGAAATTTCCAACCTGTTTAATTTGTTTTCCCAATATGGGTTGAAAGGTTTGGTTTTGAAAGAAAGAAGAATCGCTTGTATAAATATATTTTGCTCCGAGCTGAATGCACTGTTTTAAGTAAACAGTTTCTTCATTACCGGTTTTTTTTTCAAGACCATCTGTGCTTTCATAACCGAATCCCTTTTTATTTAAATAATAAAAATAAATACAGCCTGAATTATCAGGACCAGCCAGACATAGTGCATCATCAGGTACTGCTTTTATTAATTTAATTCGCATTTGTTCATCAAACAATTCAACCGGAACCGCTTTGTCCTTCCTTATCCAGCGGGCGGGTAGTATGCGGATACATGCAAGAACGGGTTGTGCAAACATGATTAATACAAGCAGTGCAGTTAATTTTTTATCCCATAAATATTTTGCACCATAGCTCATAATAATTACCAGCACCAATACACCCGGCAACATATAGTAATGGTGAACATCCACTTGCCCGAGTTCAATAAAATGATATGCTATATAAATTAAAGACAGGAGCAATAAAGGTATAAAAAACCAATGCTTCCATTTTTTATGAATGAAAAACGAAACTATACCTAATATGAATAACACTGTTCCTGCATAGTTCAGCAGCAGTTCGGGTAAGTCACTGAGCAGGTTATCCTTTAAAATCTTCAGAGCCTGTTCACTGCTTTGTGCGGGACGCAGCTCAATTCCGAAATCACGGAGGTTGCTACTTTCTATCAGCGACAGCGCATACATATACCAGCTTATAGTCACCCCAATACTAACAATTGCCAAAGCAGCAATCAGCACCAGCTTTGACGGTGTGTATTTTTTTTCAAAGATATTTCTAAGCACTATCACCGCTATGATCCCGCCAAACATCAGGTATTGCAGCTTAATCAATCCTGCGAGTGTGATCAGCGATAAGCTGCACCAGTAAAATTTATTTTCCTGCAACCGGTCCCATTTTAAAAAGCAAAGCAAACCGTTCAATGCACACGCAAGCGCCATAATATCGGGCAAGGCATTGATGGAATGATAAAACAATTCAGGGCACCAGCAAAAGCTCCATGCCGCAAACACTCCCGCCCAATGCGAAGCAGCTATGATTATTACTAATTCATAAATGAACCATATTGATAAAGAAAACAAGAGCAATGAAATAATACGCGCCACATAGAAATGTTCGCCCGTTATTTTATAAACACAGGCACATACATATTCATAAGCCGGAAACTGCATGCCGGTAACTCCGTTAGTAACATTCCTGCGGTCAACGCGGGGTTGGAGAATGTTCATGCTTTCCTCGCTGAAATTGCGCGCTACGGCAAGCGTGTTACACTGCCTCCACACATGAATGCTGCATGGCGGAAGATTCATAAATGGAAAATGAATTAGAAAATTAATAGTGATAAGAAAAGTAAGAAAGTTTTTCTTTATGGAAAATATACTTGAAATGAGTTTGGTCATCTCATTCTTTAACAACCTTCCCTTTCTTAACCACCCCTCCCGATTTATCGGGATTATTTCTCACTTCATAAATATAAATTCCTTTTGAAAGCTGTTCGGTGTTTAAAGAAATTGAGTTTGTAAATTTTTGTTGTAAAAGGTTTCTTGAAGTGATATCATAAAGAATAATTTCTGAAAGTTCTTTATTATTGCTTATTAAATTTATTTTA
This sequence comes from Bacteroidia bacterium, assembly GCA_039914625.1. GTDB lineage: Bacteria > Bacteroidota > Bacteroidia > AKYH767-A > OLB10 > DATEMK01. The sequence goes on from JBDSOU010000139.1 coordinate 14,693, forward strand.
TCTGTAAAAGGGTTGGGAGAAATAGTCATCAAATAATTTTCAGGATATATATTTTCCACATCAATTATAAGTTGGCAATTAGTATTTGTATCAGGATATAGTGTCATTCCATTTTGTGTAAAGCAAGTCAATGAATAGGTAGCAAAATCGGTAAAACAACCAGGAGATGGTTGAAATAATCCATAATTTGAGCCTATGCCCTCAATAATACTTAGGTAATAACATGGATTTATATTCCATCTTTTACGATAATTAGTTCCTATCAAAATTGAATCAATTGATTGTACTGTATCAGATGGAAAAGCAAATGATTCAAGATACCCTTTAACAGTGTCACCAACTTGCATGGTAAAATCATAAAGCAATTGCTCAGTGCTGTTTGAAGGAGGAACATAGAAAACTTTTCTATTCGAGGTGTCTTGACGAATTGCTCCCTGATAATCATTAAATATCCACGGAGCGCAACTGCCACTTAAAATAGATAGCACAAAAGGTGTTGAAAGCTTATGATAAATTTGGCTATTTATTAAAGTATCACCTGTAATGGATATGGAATAATAGGAATCAACAGTTCCGCCAAAGGTGCAAATTAATTGTGTGGCATGAAAATTCCAAATAACAGATGAATCAGGAAATGGGTGATAAACCGATGTCTGCGATTTTGCAGTCATAGTAATTACTGTCGCCATTAGTAGTAGAAGTTTTTTCATATTATTGTTTTGAGTTAATACTACCGTTTATTTCATAGCACCAATTATCCAAAACCAAAGATACAGCACGAACTATTCAAAAAAACATTATAATCAGAAATTTATTCCAAAAAATACTTCATCAGGTCATCCACGGGCTTCACCAGTATTTTTCCCATCTTAAAACCTTTTTCATGGGCTACTTTGTTCAGCATGTCATCAAAATGAAAAGCAATGGAACCAATAAAATGAACAGGCGCGGTTTTATATTGCGCGTAAGCGCGGATATTCGTTTCAAAAAAATCGGTCATGCCTGCATGAACTAATTGTTTTATCCACGGGTGTTTTTTATGCGCTGAAAGAAATTTTGCAAACGAAGCCATGTAAACATTAGGACCGGGCATGTTATACACATGCTTAATAGCCTTTTCCTTATTCATTTTATATTTTGCATAAAATGCTTTGCGCAAATCAGCAGGCATGGTTTCATAAATAAAATAAGCAAGCAGGCGTTTACCGTAATAGCTGCCCGAGCTTTCATCGCCCAATACATAACCCAGCCCGTGTCGGGTTTCGGACAACTGCTTTCCGTTATAGTAAGCAATATTTGAGCCTGTTCCGAGAATGCATACCAGCCCCGCATCATCATTGCAGGCAGAGTATGCAGCCCCCAGCATGTCGTGTTCAACGAGGATTTTTGCATTTGGAAAAACTTTTTTTAAACCGGTGGCAATAATCTTATTTCGAGGAGCGCTCGAACATCCTGCACCAAAAAATTTTACATCTTTTATTCCGGGTGCATATTTTTTCAAAGGCTTGTTTTTGCCCAGCTCTTTATAAACGGTTTCGGCATCATGAAAAAAAGGATTAAATCCTTTAGAGAAAAATGAATGAATCACTTTTCCTTTATCGGCTAAAAGCCAATCGGCTTTAGTAGAACCGCTGTCGGCAACGAGGAGCATGAGGAGGTTTCGGGTTTAAGGTTTAAAGTTTAAATTCAATATTCAATATTCATAACTGCGTCAGCCAACTTTAAACTTCAAACTTTAAACTATTTATTGCAGCATACTGACGTACCTCAGCAAATCTTTATCTAACGGTGCATGTTGTTTCACTGTTTTTTCAAGGTTTGTAAAAGTAATTTTATTATTAATAATGCCGGCCATTTTATTTGTTGCTCCGCTGAGCAAAGCCTCCACAGCCGACACACCGAGCTTGGTGGCTAATAACCTGTCAAAGCAAGTGGGGCTCCCTCCTCTTTGCAAGTGACCAAGAATGGTAACACGCGCATCATACTCCGGAATTTTTTCTTTAACGGCTGCTGCAATTTTCATTGCTCCGCCTGTTTCATCTCCTTCGGCAACCACCACAATGGTAGATTTGTTTTTTGATTTGCGTTCGCGCAATATTTTAATCAGCTTATTAATATCAGCTTTAGTTTCGGGCAGCAGAATTTCTTCCACCCCACCTGCAATGCCAGCCCAAAGAGCAATGTAGCCGGTATCGCGCCCCATCACTTCAATAAAAAACAAACGGTCGTGCGCAGCAGCGGTGTCTTTTATTTTATCAATCGCCTCCAGCGTAGTATTCACAGCGGTATCAAACCCGATGGTATAATCTGTCCCGAAAAGATCATTATCAATAGTTCCGGGCACACCAATGCATGGGATGCCATATTTTTTATTGAATGTTACCGCTCCCCTGAAAGTTCCGTCACCGCCAATGGCGATGATGCCGTCAATATGTTCTTTCTTTAAATTATTGTATGCTGCCATCCTTCCTTTAGCAGTCATGAATTCTTTGCTGCGGGCAGTTTTCAGAATGGTTCCCCCGCGCTGTATGATATTACTCACCGCGCCTGAATCAAGCAAAATAAATTCGCCTTTCACCATCCCGTCATACCCGTGCATAATACCAACCACCTCTTTCTTATACCACATAAGAGTGCGTGCCACTGCTCTGACACAGGCATTCATTCCGGGCGAATCGCCACCGGAAGTAAATAGGGCAATTTTTTTTAAGACGCTTTTCATTTTTGCCTCAAAAATAGCTTTTCAAAATAAATTTCAGGGGAGTTTAGATAAAACGAATTTTTTTTATACTTTTATGCGCTCAAAATTTTAATCCCAATTATTTAAAAAAAATCAAATTAATTATTTAAAAAAAAACACATGAAAAAAATTACACTAAGTATTGCTTTAGTCGCAATTATAGGTTTGCAAGCCTATAGCCAGGACGTAAAACAAGTTACATCATTGCCGTTTAATGCAGGAAAAACATTTTCTGCTCCTTCAAAAAATCATCCTATAAAATTGCAGGCAAGAGGCGGTGCACCTGCCATTACTGTGGCTTACTCTGATGATTTTAATGCATTAAATGATACCGACAATTTAAAACTGCGCGGATACATTCCTTACTACCGTGGCAGTGGCCCTCAAGGCACAACAGCTACCTGGTACCAGGGAGCAGGCGCAACAGCAGGAACTTTTGATGCATACAATGGAGCTCCTACTGATTATGTTGCTGCCAATTATAATGTAGTTACCGGTGCTAATAATATTGACAGCTGGCTGGTGCTTCCGGCATTAAATATCATTGCTGGCGATATCATGACATTTTATTCACGCGCGCCTTTAGCTTCTACTTTTCCTGATTCAATCAGGGTAATGTATTCCGCTGTTGGAGATTCCACACCCGAAGATTTATCATGGATTCAATTAGGCAATTTCGTAGTAAATACTTTAGGTATGTGGGAATTGCAATCCTTTACAGCACCCGCAGCAGGAACAACTGCACGTTTTGCGATCCGGTATAATGTTGTTGATGGAGGAATAAACGGGACAAACAGTGATTATATCGGAATTGATCAGATAGATGTATTCACTCCATCAGCAGTTGATGGAGGAGTAAGCTTAATTGATCCCATCGCATCAGGCTGCGGATTAAGCGCCACAACACCAATTACAGTAACCATATCAAATTTTGGAATGGGTGCCATAACAGGATTCCCAGTCAGTTACACTATCAATGCAGGTGCTCCTGTAACGGAAACTTTCACCGGTTCCATTGCTCCTGCTGCCACTGCAACTTATACTTTTACGGCAACGGCAGACTTATCAGTTCCCGGTGCCTATACCATTGCTGCAAGCACAGCCATTCCCTTGGATGGAAATGCAACCAATGACGGAGTTTCCATATCTACAACTAATAGCGCAGCTAACAATCTTGCTCTTGGTCTTCCAATGGGTTTTGAGCCGGGCGAGGACCTCAGTGAATGGTCAGTTGAGGATATAAACGCAGACGGGGTGACATGGGACATTGTGACTCTTGCTACCACGTATTTTCACAGCGGAACTCAATGCGTTAGAAAAGCAGGATCCGGAGGAGGAGCACTACCAGAAGATGACGATTGGCTTTTTACACCTTGTCTTGACTTAGTTGCAGGTACGACATATTCAGTTGATTATTGGTGGAAGAATTTTGATTTTAGCCCGCCTTGTCTTTTTGAAGTGAGTGTTGGTACTGGTGCTAATGGCGCTTCCATGACTCAAAGTATTATTCAGCATCCTGTACCTCCTGATACTTCGTATCAACATGGTACACCCACTTTTACAGTTCCTTCATCCGGAGTTTATTATATTGGATTCCATGCTTATATGATACCTGGGACTGGAGGTTCCAGTTCGCTTCGTCTGGATGATATTAATATTTCAATCGTTACCGGAATCAGTGAGGTTGATCATGTAAACGATTTACAAATCAGTCCGAATCCGACAAACGGTATTTTAAATATTACAGGTAAAATGATTGATAAAAATTCAGAACTTGTAATTACCAATACTATCGGACAAACAGTTTACATAGCTAAATACAATGACCCTTTCAAAACTCAGGTTGACCTTTCGGGTTTTGCAAGCGGAATTTACACTGTTCAATTGATTACATCAAAAGTAACTATAACGAAAAAAATCGTGGTAGAAAAATAAATTGTAATATTTTAATAAAAATAAAAAACCGTTCTTTTTCTTAAGAACGGTTTTTTTATTTTCCATTATTTGCGCTCTTTAAAAATATTAAGAACAGTTCATACATTATTTTATCGAAACCATTTCCCTGTATTTCGGCAACGTCCACATTTCATCATCAATAATTAATTCGAGTTTATCAACATGATAGCGTATGGTTTCAAAGAATGGTTTTACTTTATCACAATAAGCAATGGCTTTTTCGCGTGCATGCTCAATCTTGTTCGCTTTCTTGCGCGCTTCGGTCATGTCATCAACATTTTTCTTTATAACAGAAATATGCTCTGAAATTTCATGAATAATAGCTGCCTGAGTTTGCCATGAGGCCGCTTTAAGCCCGATCTCTTTCAAACCTTTCACATTTTCAATCAGCGTGTTCTGATATTTAATCGCTGTAGGTAATATATGATTTATTGCCAGGTCACCCATCACCCGCGATTCAATTTGAATTTTTTTGGTGTAGGTTTCCAAAAGAATTTCATGGCGCGCTTCGGCTTCGCGTTCGCTGAAAATATTATTGTCAACAAACAGTTTTTTTGATTTTTTTGAAACCAATGCATCCATTGCCAAAGGGGAAGTAGTGAAATTTGAAAGCCCGCGCTTTTTTGCTTCTTTAACCCATTCATCACCGTAACCGTTTCCTTCAAACCTTATTTTTTTTGAATCAACAATGTATTTCCTGAGCACCTGCAGGATGGCATCATCTTTTTTGTGTCCTTTATCAATCAATGAATCCACCTCTTTGCGAAATTCTTTCAACTGGTTTGCAACGATCACGTTCAATACACCCATTGCTCCGCTGCTATTGGCAGATGAACCCACCGCACGGAATTCAAATTTATTTCCTGTAAAAGCAAACGGTGATGTTCTGTTGCGATCGGTATTATCTAATAAAATCTCCGGAATGCGGCCAATGTTAATTTTTACATCCGTTTTTTCCTCGGGACTCATTTTCTCATTCTTCACTCTCTTTTCGATATCGTCCAGCACAGCACTTAATTGCTGTCCGAGGAAAATAGACATGATGGCGGGAGGAGCTTCATTTGCCCCCAGCCGGTGATCATTGCTTGCCGAAGCAATGCTTGCTCTCAGCAAATCGGCATGTTCGTAAACAGCTTTAATAGTATTGATAAAAAAAGTTAGGAACCAAAGATTCGTTTTCGGGGTGTTGCCCGGAGATAAAAGGTTTTTGCCTGTGTTTGTACTCATGCTCCAATTATTATGTTTTCCCGAACCATTAATGCCTGCATAAGGTTTTTCATGCAACAGAACTTTAAAATAATGCCGCTTTGCAACCTTATCCATCAAATCCATCAGCAACTGATTGTGATCAACAGCAAGGTTAATTTCTTCAAACACAGGAGCACACTCAAACTGGCTGGGTGCAACTTCATTGTGCCGGGTCTTTAAAGGAATGCCCAATTTATGAGCTTCAATTTCAAAATCGGACATGAACGAAGCCACCCTTGAAGGGATACTTCCGAAATAATGATCTTCTAATTGCTGCCCTTTTGCCGGGGAGTGACCGAATAATGTTCTGCCGGTCATTTCCAGATCAGGACGTGCGTTGTACAGATCCGTATCAATCAGAAAATATTCCTGTTCGATGCCTAATGTAGCATGTACCCGCGAAACGTTTTTATCAAAATACTGACAAACCGGAACAGCTGCTTCGCCTAAAGCGTGCAATGCTTTTAATAAAGGAGCTTTATAGTCCAGTGTTTCTCCAGTGTAAGAAACGAAAATCGTAGGAATACATAACGTTTTTCCGGAACGGCTTTCCATAATAAAGGCAGGTGAAGTGGGATCCCATGCAGTATAACCGCGAGCCTCAAAAGTATTGCGGATACCCCCACTTGGAAAACTGCTTGCATCAGGCTCCTGCTGAGCAAGAGCACTCCCTGAAAAATTTTCTATTGCTTTATTATCATGAGAAAGTTCAAAAAACGAATCATGTTTTTCCGCAGTTGATCCTGTCAACGGCTGAAACCAATGCGTATAATGGGTGGCTCCTCTGCCGATAGCCCAGGCCATCATTGCTGTAGCCACCTGCTCTGCTACTTTCCGGTTAATTTGCTGGCCGCTTTCAATAGCCTGCATCACTTCTTTATATACTTCTTTTGAAAGAAATTTTTGCATGACATCTTTTGTAAACACATTGGATGCGAAATAATCAGAGATTTTTGCAGAAGGAGGTGTGATGAACTCAGGAGTGCGTGAAACGCTTGTTTCAAGAGCTTTAAAACGTAGATTGTACATAGATAGATTTGATTATTGCTTATTAAGTTGAAATTTATAGATTTAAGAAAATATTTTGGACAAAACTATAAATAATTAGGGGTGTAAAACATAAAAATTGATAAATTTATTACAACACCCCCATTAAAATTGAGTATTAATGAAATAAAAAGATATTTTTTTATACAAATCCTAATTTTTTTGAATAAATAACTGATCGCAAACAGGGAATTGTGGAAAAATCATTCTTAGTTTTTATTAAATCAACTTGGATTTATTAACTTGCGCCTTATTAAAAAGTTTAGAAATTAAAATAAAACCAATAAAACATGAAAAAACATTTACTCATTATCGGTTATTTGAGTGCATTATCAACACTCTCTTTGGCACAAACTACAACCATCACGCTACAGCCTGGCCCCACTGACGGAAAAGATGCAGAAGTCTTTGGCTGTGTTCCGTGCGGGTATGATGTAAGAAACTTTGGTGATAAAAAAGACCTCGATGCTATTGCATGGACAAACAACGGAAACGTAACCAATGTGCGTTCGCTGTTTCAATTTGATTTAAGTTCCATACCGGCAGGCGCAACTATTGTTGATGCACGGTTGTCACTTTACAATTACGCGGCAAGCCAGGAAGGCGATCATTTTACTACTATTTTTCATCCGAATAAAAGCAAACTACAAAGAATTACTTCACCGTGGGATGAACATACTGTAACATGGAACACGCAACCGACAGTGACTAAGCATAATCGGTTATTACTTTCTGAAACGACTTCTCCCAACCAGGATTTTACAGATATAAGATGTATTAAATTGGTTCAGGATATGATTGACCACCCTGCAACAAGTTTTGGATTCAGGCTGAAAATAAGAATAGAACATCAGTTCAAAAAACTTATTTTCGCCTCCAGTGATAATCCTGATGCTTCTATTCGCCCTAAATTAGTAGTTACTTATTCCGGACCGGGTCCAAAGATAATTTCACCTGAAGTTTCAGATTTGAGAACGGAAATGTCAGACGAATCAGATCCTGCATTTGAAATTTTTCCGAATCCTGTTAAAGACGTTTTAACCGTATCTTATGAATCAGATGAAAATACTTCTGCAAGCTTAAAAATATTTGGCATTGCAGGCAACGAAATTTATTCCCGTTCAATGGAATTAGCAGCAGGTGATAATGATTTTCAACTGAAAACAAATGTATGGATGAAAGGAATTTATTTTGTTACAATAACAACTTCAAAAGAAGTTTTGACAAAAAAATTAATAGTTGAATAATTTTCTTCGCAGCAAAAATCTTTCCTCTAAAAATAAATTTATAATTATGAAAAAAATCTTTATTTTTATTGCTGTAGCATTCGTCTGTAATGGCTTCGCGCTTCCACCCGATGAAAGCGAAACCAAAGTATTAAAAGCAGCCCACGATAACATGGCTCTTTCTTTATCCAAAATTCCGGAGGGAAAAGAAAATTTATATGGTTTTATAAGCCGTACTGAATTCAGCACATGTACCGTTGGCACACCTTACCGGGTAGTCACCTTTAGTGATGATTTTTTTAAGGATGAAGTTCTGGCAAATAAAAATTATTTACAACTTCAGAATGAATGGCGCGTTCCTGTTGTGAAGAATAATAACAACCGATTAGCTTCTGATTCAATTATTTTTCCTAATCCATCACATGGGGACGTACAAATTAATCTTCCTGGAAAAATTCATGGTGCAATAGAAATAAAATTGTAAACCAACTCGGTCAAACAGTTTATCAAAATGAGTTGAAAAATTATAATATAAACGAACCTGTCTTAATAGACTTACGTTCTTTGTCAAAAGGAATATATTTTGTCGCAGTTAAAAACAGCCGGGAAAGCAGATTTGAAAAATTTCTTATCCTGTAAATGGAAACTATTTCATCTGTAAATTTAAAAGTATTTTGTTTGGAAAAATAAAATAAATCCTTCGAATTGTTTTTTTATTTTTCAATTACCAATTTTTTATCAAGCAATTTAACTTTACGTTGACCGATAACAGCGGGTTTTGAGTTATTTGAATCAAATCCTAACTGATCACACAACACAGTTCCATCAGAAATTATTTCTTTCGGAGAAAGTCCGAATTTATTTTCATCTTTTAAGAGAAATTCCAGCACGCCATTTTTATTTAGCCATATTGCCCATCCGCCACCTGTCGTGCTTTTGCCAATGGTTTCTTTTATCTGGCAAGAATAGTAAACCAAAACATCCTGCGAACTGTCGCGATTAAGGTCACCTGCAAGAAAGCTTACTATTGCACAACTTCTTCCTTCGCCCGCAATTTTTATTGCACTTTTGCTGAAAGCTGAATCAATATCAACTTTTGTTATTTGAGAAAATGATTTTTGATCATTGCAGATTAATGCTATCAATATAAATAAAAAAGCAATTTTTTTCATAGCCTGAGTTATTTTTTCTCCTCATCCTGTCCGAAAATTTTTCGCTCAGGCGCTTTATACTCGGAAAAATCTGGTGAATTTATTTCCGGATCCGGTGTAACATTTTCTTCCGTTTTCTTCGGTAGTGGATTTTTCTCCTGAACATTCACAGAAGTTTCAATTTCACTTCTCACATCATTCATTGCATTTCGGAATTCGCGTGTGGCTTTTCCCATCCCTTTTGCAATGCCGGGAATTGATTTCGAACCAAAAAATAAAAGTACTACCACAAATATCAGGAGCAGCTCGCCACCTCCAAGACTATCAAGAAAAAGTATAATTCCCTGTATCATTCAGATAAATGTAAACAAAGATAGCTACTTTAAATAAAGAGAAGTAAATAATTTTGTTTCATAAGCATCTTGAAGCCTGCGGTCAATTTGTTTTCGCTCCTTGTTCAATCCATACTCCAATCAATTCTCTTTCTTCTTCTGTTAATCCTGTCTTATTTCCCTGCGGCATTGTTTTAGTTTGAACAGCACGCACTAAAATCCGGTCAGCATGTTTTTTAATTTCATCAGGAGTATCAAACATAATTCCGTTAGGTGCAATTTTATTTATATCATCAGTGGGGTTTGATGAATGACAATTCGTACATCGTTTTTGAAAAATAGGCTGAACGCTGATAAAGGAAACGGGCGGTAATTCTTTTGCTGATTTTTTTCTCTTGGGCGCAGTAACAATTACCAATGCAAGAATTGCAACAGTTGCAAACGGAATCATCCATTTTGCATAAATTCCTTTTTCATAGAGATTAATAAAATGCCGTACCGCAACACTTGCCAATGTTAACACTGCAAGAATTATCCAGTTAAAACTACTCCCGAATGTTGTTGGAAAATGGTTGCTTATCATTATAAAAATTACCGGAAGTGTTATGTAATTGTTGTGCAGCGAACGTAATCCTGCAATTTTCCCGAGTTCGGGATTTACGGGTTTGTTCGCTTTAGCAGCAGCTACCAATGCTTTTTGCGATGGAATGATACAGAAGAAAACATTTCCTGCCATGATTGTCCCAAGCAATCCTCCAACCAGCATAAATGCAGCACGCCCGCTTAAAAATTTTGAAAGGAAAAATGAAATTGCAACTACAATTAAAAATCCAATCAAGGCAAATAATTTTTTCTTTTGAAGTAATGATGTGTTGCACATCCAATCATAAATAAACCAACCAAAAAACATGGTTCCGCTTCCAATAA
>JBDSOU010000243.1:0-37043 GCA_039914625.1 Bacteroidia bacterium
TGCGAAGCCTTTCGGGAGTTATGTGAAGTCTTTCGGGAGTTATGTGAAGTCTTTCGGGAGTTATGTGAAGCCTTTTGGGAGTTATGTGAAGTCTTTCGGGAGGTATGTGAAGCCTTTTGGGCGTTATGTGAAATGGAGCCTATTCAATAAACTGTGTCAAATCCCGTATCATGCATTCGGGAAGTAACAGTCATTTACTTAAAATCACAAATTCCGTTCTCCTGTTATGGGCTTTTCCTTCTTCGGTATCATTAGCAAAAAGCGGTTTTGTTTGTCCAAAACCTTTAAAGGAAATCCGCAATCCGCTTGTTCCGAGCTTTATCAGGTAATTATAAACTTCTTTTGCGCGGTTGCTGCTTAACGTGAGGTTGCTTTGCGGATCGCCTTCATTGTCCGTGTGCCCGTGAATGGCAATGGTTACACTCGGATTCTTCTGCAGAAAATCTTCAAAGTCTTCAATAACTTTTTTTGAAATATCATTTAATTCATAAGAATCGGTGGCAAACAAAATATTATGTAACGTATAAGCAGCGCCCAGCTCAATTTTTTTTATATCCAAATTAGCTTTCACAGGTTTGTAATTTAAAGAATCATTTTTTGCAAAATAGCGCGAATCAAAAGCATAACCGGGATTTTTAACAGTGAGAATATAATCATCTTTAAAAAGAACTGCCGAAGCATATTTTCCTGTGAGGGTATCATAAATCACCTCCATCACTTCATCGGTAGAAATATTTTTTAATTCAATTTTGGCAGCGAGGGGAATCTGGTTATCTTCGTTTCTTAAAATTCCTGAAATCAGCAATACTGAATCAGGTCGGACGGTAGGATAAAGATCAAATGAGTAAATATCATACCCACCCGTGCTGCTGATTGCATTAGAAGCGAAGTACCCTTTTTTTCCGTCAGTGCTTACAAAAAAACCAACTTCATCGGCTTCGGTGTTTATAGGGTAACCAAGGTTCACAGGTACTCCCCAATTTCCGGCTGCATCTTTTTTACTGATGAAAATATCGAAGCCCCCAAGGCCGGGCAGGCTGTCGGAAGAAAAATAAAGTGTTTTATTATCCGGGTGAATGAATGGCGACTTTTCATTTCCATTAGTATTTATTTTATCACTCAACCTGTCGGGTTTTGACCACGAACCATTTCTACGAGTAACATAAATATCGGCAGTGCCGTAAACAGCATCGCGATAGCTCGCAAAATACAGGTTTTTTCCATCGGAAGAAATCGAAGGCTGCGAATCCCATTGCAATGAATCATTCACATTTTTGCCGAGGTTGGTAATTTCTCCCCAATGGTCTTTTATAAAATCGGAATAATAAATATCGAAATTGCCGTTTTTGTTTACTGTGAAAAATAAATGTTGGTTGTCAATGCTCACTGATGCACCACCTTCATTGCCGCTATTGCGCGAATTGAATGGTGCCGGCATTTGCTCACCTTTATTAAATTCACCGTTTGGCTGGCGTTCTGCAACCATAAATTTTTCAACATTGAGCGGTGTAAGCGAGCTTTTTGAATTCATTTCATAACGCCTGGTAAAAAAGCAAAGTTCATTGTCAGCAGAAATAATGGCGAGGTATTCAGGATCAACGGTGCTGATCTGTTTTACAATTTGCGGGTTAAACGGCACCGGGTGACTCATCAATTTTGCGCGCACCAGCAGCAGTGAAGATTCCTTTGCAAGAATTTCATTTACATTTCCGAAATCAAGAAAACTTTTTAAATACTTTGTTGCTTCATCATATTTTTTGGTGTCGTAATAATATTTTCCCAACCGGTAATGCGGTTCAAATGCGGCATCAGGACACTGATCAATCATTTTGGTGTAAGCATCCTTCATGGTTTTATAATCCTTTTTAAAATAAGCAGCATCACCTAACAAATGATACGCTTCGGCAAACGAAGTATCTTCCTCAATTGCATTTTGCAGGTATTCTTTTATGGTTTCATAATCCTTATGCGATTTTTTTGCCGATGCTGCTTTGTCATAATATGAGTTGGCTTTTTTATTTTGAGAAGGAGGACAAGGTGTTTTTTGCTGAGCAAATAATTCGCAACAGAGCATGCACAATGCGCAGCATACAACCAACACTTTGTTTGAACTGAAAACTTTCATCGTTTAATTTCCCGGGACTTTCAAATGTCCTCAAAGCTTTTTTTGAATAAAGGAGAAGATTAAATTATTTTGGCTTATTAAAAATATTTTTCATCTGATCTTCTGCTGCTTTTTTCGCTTTAGCAGCAGCTTCTTTTCTCAGCCGTTCGGTTTCGGATTTTACTTTTGCTTCCGCCTCTTTTTTAATTCGGTCAGCTTCAGCTTTTACTTTGGTTTCGGCTGCATTTTTCAAACTATCGGCAGTTGCTTTTGCACGGTCTTCTAATTCTTTCTTTTTCTTTTCAAATTCTTCCTGCGCTTTTGCTTTAAGATCATCAACTGCACCTTTGACAGCTTCTTTTAACCCGGTTTCAATTTTCGGATTCTGAACGGTCCCTCCTATTTTCACATTCACATTTACGTTTTCACCCATGCTCATGTTTGCCCCGTGGCTGTTTGCCTGTGAAATCAATCCGTTAATAACACTGGTTGCTGCACCGGGAATCATTTTAGTGGGAAGCTGCATGCCAAGCTTATAATCTATCGTCTGATCAAAACCGTTGGAACCTTCAATTTTTGTTTTAATGCCCGCAATAGCTTGTTCATACGGATCAATATATACGCGGCCGTTAGTAAATTTAAACGAAAGGTTGGCATCGCTGAGCGAAGCTTTTTTAAACTGCGGCATTTTCAAAGCATCGGCTACTTTATTGAGCGGTTCAAAATTTTCAATAGTAATGCCCGTTGTTTTGAGCTTGCCTGCCCCATTCAGAGAATTCATTACCGGCTGCATGTGCCCGTCAAGCTTCCCGGTAACGGTAAACTCTGTGGAATATTTGCCGCTGCATTTTCCTGCAATGGGAGCCATTTTCTGAACAGAATTAAAAGTGGTATATGTTTTCTTTACATCCATATTCTGAGCATTGAGCGAATAATTAAATAGTGGATTCTTAATGTCTTTTGTGCTGTACAACCCGTTCATTGCAACACTGCCGTCAAGCATTTCAAATTTAACATCATTCATTCCGAGATTTTTTTCTTTCACAGTAATAGTTCCTTTTACATTTTGCAAAACAAGATTTTCGTATAAAACTTTTCCGATAGCTGTTGTCACAATAAAATCAACATTGGCAGGAATTTCCATTACTGTTAAAGTAGCAGTATCGGGTGCGGTAGTTGCTCCTGTTGAAGTGCTGGTCATAAACGGATTCAAATCAATTTGATTGGATGTCAGATTTAGAAAACCTTTGAGCATTTCCTTTTTGAAATAATATCCTAACAGGTTATCAAGCGTTCCGTTTGCTTTGATATCGGTAGTACCGGCTTTCATGTCAAAATTATTAAGCCCGATATTTTTAGGATTGAATGTGAGTTCGCAGTTGTTGATTTTTATTCCGTCTTTATACTCTTTACTAACGTAGTTCATACCCGTAAGCTTCATGGAACCTGATGCATTAAAATCTTCATAACGTTTTTGCTCAATGGCGCTCATTCTTCCTTTTGCAGTCATATCGGCAAGCAGCATTCCTGAAAGGGTAGTTCCCTGCTCGAGCGGAACTATTTTGCTGATATTTCCCAAATCAATTTTTCCTTTTGCCATCATATCAATATCGGCATTGCTTACAGGAGTTTTAACAAGCAGGCGTGCGTCAAAAGGATCGCTGCCCATTTCGGCATGAAGCTTTGACAAATTAATTATGGTATGATCAGGCACTCCGTCAGCATTATTTATTTTTAAATCCATATTAACGTTATTCACCGCTGTTGGCAGATCGGGATATTTAAACATTCCGTTTTGCACCAGCACATTCAAACCAAAGCCGGGCATTTTTTTATCATTGTATGTTCCTTTTACAAAACCATTGAGCGACATGGTTCCGGAAGATTTCACATCTTTAAAGCTTTCGCTATACACCCCGGGAATCATGGAAATAAAATTTTTGAAATCATTTTTCTTCGCATCCCATTTCAAATCCATTGTAATATCATTTCCGGGCATGGCAAGCCACCCGTCTAAACCGAGGATAAGTTCATTGATTTTAATTTCGTTGTCCTTAAAAGTGTATTTGGAATTTTTCATGTCCATCTCAAGATCGGCTTTAATTTCGGTTTTTGCAGAACTGAGGTATTTCACTCCCCCGTAAATCAGGCTGATTCCATCCACATTGGTTTTTGTGTTGAGCGTAAATAAATCCTGTGTAAAATCACCGCTGCCGGAATGGTTAAGGTCATACATCATCATGCTGAAACCTATCGAACGGTCGTTATAAATAACAGTTCCGTTATTGATTTCATAATGCTGCAGGTTCATTTTGAAGGAGGACGATTCGCTGCTGCCTGTAGCCGGACCTGTGTTTTTTGCAATGTCATAATTGGCTTTGCCGTTTTCGAGAACGAGGATGTTGATGTAAGGAGTACCAACGGTGATGGATTTGATGCTTATTTGCGAGCCACTGATGATGCTCCAGAAGTTTACTCCTATGTCGAGCGATTTCACAAACGTGAGCGTATCGCCTTCAAATTCTTTAACACCGACTACGCTCAGATCATTTAACGAAAATGAAAGACTTGGAAAATGTTTGATGAGGCTGAGATCGAATGAACCGAAGTCTACTTTTGCATTGATGTTGTTGTTGATCTCTTCTTTGACTTTGGCAACAATTTTATCTTTGAAAAGAATAGGGATAGAAACGGCTGCAATGATGATTAATAAAATTAAACCAAGCACTGCGTAAATAATTTTTTTGATCATGGTAACTGAAATTAATGAGTTTGAAATGTTGGTTAAATGGAAAACGTACAAATTTAAGATGTATTATTTTAAATTGTCAGAGAAAATTACAATCGCATTAAAAAAAAACCTGCTTTGTGAAAACAAGAAAAGAAAAACATTGGTTTGGATAACTGCTTTAAAACAGGGTCAGCGGCTGGCAGTGTAAAAAAATGTTAAATATGAAACTGTGCAGAGCGAGAAAAGAAACTGCTCAGCACCATCAAATTAATGCACAATTCCAAAATCATTTCCGTGATACATCTTTCTGGATTTTTTTTGATTTATATTTTTTTAAAAATGGTGTATTGGCTGTTTTGAAAAGTGATCCGGCTGAATAGTTGTGAAATTATATTGTGGTTAAAATTCCCTGTATTTTTTAACAGTACTGCACTTACGTTATACTCATCAAAAAGTCTTTTGATAGAGTCCGGTTGTCCTGATTTTAGAAATGCCAACATGGTATTACGGTCAGCTTCTCTTTTTCCAAAATCAAGATACGGATTGGAAAAAGTTGAATTGATGGATACCATTTTCCTACCCGTTGCCATTACCGGAAAAACTGATTCCTTGTCCTCGCACAAAATCACTCCATCCTGCGGAATGTTTTTTACAATCCATTCATATACCTGTATTTTATTAGAATCATTTTCTTTTGCAATGCAAGACAGGCGCGAGTCAACGAAATCTTTCCTGCCTGTATAATCGGGCAGGTTCACAATAACAAGCAGCAACGAAACCATCAGGAATATTTTTTCGCTGGAAACTAAAGGCGCGAATGTGCCTCTTTGTTTATTGATCATTGCTGATCCATAAAAAATAATTTGCCGGGCAATGGTATAAAAACCATAGCCGAAAAATACAGATTGCAGTGCTTTAAGGTAAAAAAAGAAATGAAAAGAAGGAACTAATCCCGGCAGATGCAGATGATACTTATGATGAACAACAGGAACCATAGAAGTATAAAAAAATAAGGTGACTGAAATAAAAAACCAGTTGTACAATATTTTTTTCAATAAAACATCCGTGCAGTTTTTAAGAAAAAAAAGAAATCCGATAATAGAAATCAATAATGTAAATGAAAGATTAGCCATCAGCAGCTTTGGAAAATTAATCGGAATAAAAAGCTCATCAAAATATTCAAATGTCATTCTGTTTATAATATGCAAATTGTATTTTCCGATAATGAAATATAATAAAGGCAGGCTTGCAAGGACAAAAGGAATAAATGCGAAGATTCCCTGCAGGAAATATTTTTGCAGCTTTTTAAATTTTTTTTGTTTTATGGCAGTCATAATATTTCCGGCCTGCATAGAAAACATAATTAAAATGATAAGCACAGCAGGAGCTGTGTGACCAAGAAAAGCAATTCCGGCTGTCAATCCTGAAAGGAAGAACCACCTGTATCTTTGAGTTTTAAAGGCTTTAAAGCAAAATATAATATTGATATAAAAAATAAATTGCATAAAGCTGCCTGGATACAGCCATGGAGAATATGTTGCGGAAGCCCATGCAGGCAATTCTCCGGATGCTAAAAACAAATAAGAGATCAATCCCGCTATTGCAATATGAAGATTGAAAAAGTAACCCAACATAATAATAAAAGCCACAGGCGATAATAAATTCAAATAGGCTCCTGCCTGTGCCAGTACGATATTAACGGGTAAACCTGTCAATTTAACTATAGCTGTTTCTGTTAAAAATAATAGTGGATTATACCACAGGTATTGATGCAAATAATTAGGGTCTTTTCCGAAATCTCCTTCAAGAGTACCCTGTACAAAAGCCATATCTCGGTCAAAATCAAAATCAAATGGCCAATGCAAATCATGAGTAGTCTTAAAGCATTGAATAAATGCTACAAACAGCAACAGGATTATTGTTACTATCTGCCATATTTTTATCCTGACCTGATCCTTATGTGGGATACTCATGCACTATTTGCTTAAAATTAAAAGTGGGTGGTAATTCCGATTATGAACCAACATTTCATTAAATCAGTAGGGAAACAATTTAAAGCAGGCAAATGTATATTTTACATTTCACCTCAGCAAATGAAAATGGGTGAGTTACTTATTAAAATGGGTGAAATTCAAAAGAACTATCTTTTTTTGCCGGAGTTACCACTTTTTCATTGCCAAAATCAAATTCCGGACTCTTTTTCCTACAACTGTGGTAAGGTGAAATTTAACCGGGTATTTAATTAGTTTAAATTTTTTGGCTGTTTCAAACTTATATTTGCAGGTTATGAAAAAAATCTCCTGCAATTTGCTTCTGATATTACTGTTGTCGTTTCCCTGTTTTTCTCAATCGTACCGGATTTATAAAGGCGATACTATTAACCGCACCGATGCCAAAGGTCAAAAGCAAGGTGTATGGAAAAGATATTTTGAAAATGACACACTTTTTTCAATAACTAATTTTAAAAATGGAAAGCCCACAGGAACTGTAAAAACTTTTTATAGCTCAGGAAAAATACAGGCTGAATTAAAGTATGCCCCTGGTGGAACACATGCAACTGTGACCAGCTTTTATGAAACGGGAAAAATAAAAGCAACTGGTTTTTACATCGGGCATAAAAAGGACAGTGTTTGGAAATATTATTATGAAAATGATACCTTGAGCACCATTGAATCTTACAAAGCAGGAATAAAAAACGGATCGTGGAAAATATTTTTTTCCAATGCAAAAGTGTCAGAAGAGTTTACTTACATAAAAGGACAGCGTGAAGGTCCGTACAGACAATATTTCGAGAGCGGAAAGCTAAAGATGGAAACCACTTATAAAAACGATAACTTTGAAGGAGCCACAAAAGTCTATTCTCCGGAAGGTAAAATCTGGTTTTTCGGCATGTATAAAAATGGCTTGCGCGAAGGATCATGGAATTATTTTAATGATACCGGCACAAAAGATTCTTCTGAAGTTTATAAGGAAGGAATCCTCAAGCCCCTCCAATAATTAAATTATTTTTACCTTTGTATTGTATTATACTTAAAACTAATACTTTGGTATGATATTGAGCAAACATTGAATTTTGAACTTATAAAATGAGTAAGCACGGTCGCATATTAGTTGCCATGAGCGGTGGAATTGACAGTTCTGTTGCTGCTATGATGCTTCATGACGAAGGTTATGATGTCATTGGCATTACTATGAAAACTTGGGACTATGCGTCTTCAGGCACCTCCAAAAAAGAAACCGGCTGCTGCTCGCTCGATTCCATAAATGATGCCCGTGCAATAGCAGTAGAAAAAGGATTTCCGCATTACATTCTTGACATCAGGAATGAATTCGGAGATTTTGTAATTGATAATTTTGTGGATGAGTACATGGCCGGACGCACTCCAAACCCCTGCGTACTGTGCAATACACATATCAAATGGGAAGCCCTGATTAAACGTGCAGATATGCTTGAGTGTGAATATATTGCTACGGGACATTATGCAAATGTTCGCTTTGAAAATGATCGTTATATAGTTTCAAGAGGATTAGATCATCACAAAGATCAAAGCTATGTGCTGTGGGGGCTTTCTCAGAAGTCGCTTGCACGGACACGGTTTCCTCTCGGCAAATTCCGGAAAACAGAAATCCGGATGATGGCGGAGGAAATGAGATTCTCCGAACTTGCAAAAAAAAGCGAGAGTTATGAAATTTGTTTTGTTCCTGATAATGATTACCGTGCGTTTCTAAAACACCGCGTTCCGGAACTTGAAGAGAAACTAAACGGTGGAAATTTCGTTTCAACCGGAGGAAAAGTTTTAGGAAAGCACAGGGGTTACCCTTTCTATACAGTTGGTCAACGGAAAGGTTTGGAAATTGCACTGGGCGAACCCATGTTTGTCACTGAAATTATTCCCGGTACTAACACCGTTATACTTGGAAACTTTGAAGATTTAAAAAAACAGGAAATGTGGGTGCGTAATATTAATCTTGTGAAATATCCGTTTATTGAAAATGAAACAGAAGCATTGACAAAGATCCGTTATAAAGATACAGGAACTCTGAGTACCATTTCTAAAAAAGAAAACCGGATGCATGTTGTGTTTCATCAAAAAGTTTCTGCCGTAGCTCCCGGACAAAGTGCAGTATTTTATGATGGCGATGATGTGATCGGGGGAGGATTTATTGAAAAGGAAATTGGAAATTAGAAGTTGGATGTCGGGCTTTGGATATTAGAAATTGATTCCGATAGCTATCGGGAGGAATTTGAAAATTATTATTAACACCATGAATAAAAAAAATTATTTCATTCTTATTATTCTTTTAGCAGTTTATATAAGTTCCTGCAAGAAAGATAGTAGTACCATTTCTTCATTCACCGGATATTCTTATGCTCCGGAAAATATAGGGCACGAAATAATTTATGCCGTTGATTCTATTGTTAAGAGCGATTTTGATGGAATGTGGCATAGTTATAATTTTCAAATAAAAGAATTGATTGCAGATACGTTTACTGATAACCAGGGAAGACCGACCTTAAGATTAGAACGTTACAAAAGGATTTTACCAACTGATCCCTGGGTTATTTACAATGTGTGGACAGCGAATAAAACAAATATTCACTACGAGAAAAAGGAAGATAATATTTCGTATGTAAAACTCTACTTCCCGCCTTCTTCTACTGTAACGTGGAATGGCAATTCATTAAATTTTCTTGATTCACTTTATTACACGTATACTTCTTTCAACATGCCCGATACATGCAACGGACTTTCTTTTGATTCCTCGTTAACTGTTTTGCAGAACGATTATCGAGATATAATAGACACGATTCATTTTGAAGAAAGGTATGCAGCAGGAGTTGGCATGTATTATAAAATTCAGGATAGCAGCCATTACAATTGTTGTTTTGAAAATCTTGCTTTTGATTCGCTTATTTTTCGCAAATTATATACTGAAAAAATAGTTTCTTATTCCAATTAACAGAATGAAAATTCAAATTGTTTATTTTTTGGTAATTACCGGAATTTTTTTTTCATCCTGTGGTAAGAAAAGCAATACCGTTTCCTTAAATTCTGATTATGCTTATTTCCCTGTGAATGTCGGGCATGAGATTATTTATGATGTGGATTCGATTTATAAAAGTGATTTTACACATCATACGGATACATTTCATTTTCAAATCAAGGAGCTAATAGAATCAACTTTTACCGACAATGAAGGTCGCCAGACTTTGAGATTGGAAAGATATAAGCGTCTGAATGAAACGCATCCCTGGGAAATTTACAAAGTATGGACCGCCAATTTAACTTCTACCAATGCTGAAAAAAAGGAAGATAATATAAATTTTATCAAGCTTGTTTTTTCAATTGCTTTGAATAAAAAATGGAATGGTAATGCAAAAAATGATTTAGA
Source organism: Bacteroidia bacterium (assembly GCA_039914625.1). GTDB lineage: Bacteria > Bacteroidota > Bacteroidia > AKYH767-A > OLB10 > DATEMK01. The sequence continues at coordinate 10,230 of JBDSOU010000243.1, forward strand.
TGACCTGGAATATAAGTATTCATCAGCAAATGTTAAGGAACAATTTAATGGTTTTATTTTTGATTCAACATTGACTGTATTACAAAATGATTTTGATGATACTTTTACAAAAAAAGACTTTGAAGTAGAAAAATACAGTACAGGTGTTGGAATGTTCTATAAAGAAAAATTTATTGGTCAATACAAATATCCTGTTGATTCTCTTGATCCATATTCAACTTATGTAAGCTATAAAGAAAAGCTTATTGCATTCAATAACTGAAAATCAAATTATGCTACGCAAAATTTTTACTCTCTTTCTCATATTTAATTTCTATCAAACTTTTGCCCAGGACAGATATGTTGTCCAGTTTACTGATAAAAATAACTCCCCCTACTCTATCGGAACTCCATCAGGATATCTTTCTGCAAGATCAATTCAGAGAAGAATAAACCAGAATATCACTGTTAATATTACCGACCTGCCGGTTAACCCTGCCTACCTTGCAGGAATAGCAAGCACAGGAGCAACTATTTTGGGACACTCAAAATGGTTAAACACTGTGACTGTTGAAACTGCCAGTTCAACTGTATTGAGTGCTATAAACGGTTTGCCTTATGTGAGTAATGTCGTAAATGTTGGCCGGGTAATTCATCATCAAAACAATGCTGATCAAAACAAATTCAGAAAAGAAGTTCTTTTAAGAAATAAAACATTTCTGGCTTCAGGAAACCGTGCATCATCACCGAATGGAATTACAAGTTTTGATTATGGCCCTTCATTAAACCAGGTTGCCATGTTAGGAGGTGATGTTATGCATAACAATGGATTTACCGGTGCAGGTATGCAGATTGCTGTGATTGATGCGGGATTTTACAATGCAGATAATATGATTGTATTTGACAGTCTTCGCGCAAACAACCAGATTCTCGGTACGTACGATTTTGTGACCAATGATTCAAATGTCTATGATGATGATCAGCATGGTTCTTATGTGCTGTCTTTGTTGGGCGGAAATTGGCCCGCAAATATGGTTGGCACAGCTCCCGGGGCGAGTTATTGGCTGCTTCGTTCAGAGGATGCTCCTACTGAAAATATTATTGAAGAATATAACTGGGCTGAGGCCGCTGAATTTGCAGACAGTGTCGGTGTCGATTTAATCAACACTTCGCTTGGCTATACTGAATTTGATAATCCTGCGCAAAATCATACCTACGCTGACCTTGACGGAAACACAACTCCTATTACACGGGCTTCAGACTTAGCAGCTGCAAAAGGCATGTTTGTTGAAAACAGTGCCGGCAATGAAGGAAACGGTCCCTGGTTTTACATCAGCGCTCCTGCTGATGCAGATAGCAATGTTGCAACGGGCGCTGTTGATGATATGGGAAACTATGTTTCTTTTAGCAGCAGGGGACCTACTTCTGATGGACGTATCAAACCTAACGTGGTGGCACAGGGTGCGGGAACGTATGTTGCAGATATTTTTAATGGCGGTGTTTTTCCCGGAAGCGGAACTTCTTTTTCAGGACCACTGCTCACAGGTATGGCAGCTTGCCTCTGGCAATGTCACCCGACAGCAACAAACATGCAGATCATTGCTGCAATGCAGCACAGCGCCAGCCAATTCAATAGTCCTGATTCGATGATGGGATATGGGATTCCGAATTTTCCTTCCGCCTGTGTTTATCTTGGCGAAATAACTCAGCAGGGCATTCAATCAGAAAATTTGCTGATATCAGGTCCAAATCCGTTTAGTAATTTCCTGGAGTTTACTTTTTATTCTGACAGTAATCAAACCATTGATATTCGTCTTTACGACCTGCTGGGAAATCTTGTTTATAAAAAGAATTCAACTTTAGAACATAATCTTATTTCTTTTGAAACTAAGATTAACATCCCTTCAAATACCTTGTCCAACGGGCTATACATTTTGAAAGTGTTTTCCAAAAACGGGTCTTTTACTGAGAAAGTCGTGAAATACTGATTGAGCTTTGTTACAAATAAAATTGAAATGGATCAGTGAGTTTTCGTAAAAACTGCATTTGGATTTTTTCTTTCCGCAATCTCTCTGTCTTTTTTAAACATTGCTGGATTTCCCTGGTAAATTTTATACGGTTCCATATCTTTAACTGCAACTGACCCGACTGCAAGAACGCTGTGCGATTTGCAGGTAACACCTCCGCAGACAACTGCGTTAGCCCCGATAAAAACCCCGTCTTCAATTATAATGGGCTTATCAATGTTTTCAAACTCCACACTCTTAAAATTGTGATTACCTGTTAAAATAAATGCTCCCTGGGCAATGTTAACATGTGAACCAATTTCCACCTGTACCAGGTTATAAATCCAGGAACGTTCTCCCAGCCATGAATGATCACCAATAGTTAATCGCCAGGGAAATTTAATATTGATGTGGGGTTTATTCATAACTACACCTTTCCCAATTTTAGCTCCGAAAGCACGAAGTATTTTACAACGCAAACCGCTGAATCCAAAAAATGGATTTACAAAAAAAAGAAAATGTGCTATCTGCCATAACAAAAATTTAGAAGTTGATGCTCCCCGGTTGAATTCACCCGGATTATATTTTGTCAAATCGGTTTTTAACTGTTCCATTATTTTTTTTAAGGTAAAAATAAGATCAGGGTTTCCATTTAACGAACAATTTTGCAATTAATACAAAGTGGAGCTTTAGCTTGCAAATTTACAAAATCGGAGTTCACAAGAACATATTTTACAGCCTCTTTACAATTTAGAGCTGAGGATTAAAAGAAAAAAGCCTCAACTGAGAGGCTTTTATTACTTGCGGTCGGGACGGGGCTCGAACCCGCGACCCCATGCGTGACAGGCATGTATTCTAACCAAGCTGAACTACCCGACCATCTTTAAAATTTTGAGTGGCAAAAATAGCTTTTTTTTCAATTCATCAAAATATAAATTCACTTTAATTTCAAATTAAAATTGACAAGGCTATTTCATTTTTTCCCGTTTAACGAGGTAAGGCAACAATACTTGCTTATAACCCGTGTGAATATCGGCTTCAACGAATTCAATCCGATATTGTGCGCATTTCAGCATAAGCTCTTTTTTATAATCTGCCATCGCCTTTACATAAAAATCCTTTACCTGATTTGAATGTACCTTTATTTCCTCTCCTGTTTCAACGTCAATGAACTGATAAGGACGGTTTTGAAAATCAAAATCCAGTTCTTTCTTTTTGTCAGTCACATGAAAAAGTATCACTTCATGTTTTGCATATTTCAAATGCTGCAATGCATTAAACATTTCTTTTGAATCGTCCCCCGTATTATCAAACATATCACTGAAAATAATAACCAATGAACGTTTGTGAATATTTTCAGCCATTTCATGCAATGCTGATGCAGCAGATGTTTTGCGCTGATTGTTGAATGAGGAATTTAAAACTTCTTCCAACTTATGATAAAGCAGTTTATGATGAACGGTGCTGGATTTTGCCGGAGTGTGAGTTTCAATTCTATCTGAAAAAACACTCAACCCGACCGCATCCCGTTGAAGTTTTAAAAGATTCATAATGGCTGCACAGCAATAAACGGAGAAATTAATTTTGTTCTGAAGCCCGGGATTTTTTTTGTCTGCCTCGGGATAATGCATTGAAGAAGAATTATCAAGTACTAACTGGCAGCGAAGATTAGTTTCCTCTTCATATCTTTTTACAAACAATTTGTCTGTCCTGCCATAAAGTTTCCAGTCGATATGGCGTGTGGGCTCCCCTGTATTATAAAGACGATGCTCTGCAAACTCCACTGAAAATCCATGAAAGGGGCTTTTATGCAAGCCTGTAATAAAACCTTCTACTACTTGTTTTGCCAATAGTTCAAGATGACCAAGGGCTTGAATGTCGTGATGATTAATTGGCATTGTTCAGATAAAAAAGAATTATTAAGTTATTAAACCATAAAAAAGAATTTTTCAGATCAATAACTTAATAACCCAATAACTTATTGCTAAGCTCAGACAAGCTGGGCATCCAGCTTTTTAGCAAGTATTGCCTTAGGAACTGCGCCTACCTGTTTATCTACAATTTGCCCGTTTTTAAAAAAAAGCAATGCAGGAATATTGCGAATGCCGTAAGTCATAGAAATATTAGGATTGCTGTCAACGTCAACTTTGCCGACAATTGCCTTACCTTCATAATCTTTGGAAAGTTCTTCAACTATAGGTCCGACCATTCTGCAGGGTCCGCACCATTCTGCCCAGAAATCAACCAATACAGGTTTATCGGATTTTAATACAAGTTCATCAAAATTTGAATCAGTGAATGTAATTGCCATAATTTTTTTTTATTTTTTAATGTAAATTCAACCTTCGCATTGTCAAGTATTATACCATTTGAATTTACCTGACAAATTGTTACCTGCAAAATTAGTTAATAATTCTTGCATAAACTTTCACTGGTGTGACCTATCTTATCCTGTCAGCCGAACGGACTAACTCTTCATCTTTTTTTATTGCACGGATTGCCATTACTAAAAGAATGATCTGGATAATCGGAAAATAACTTCCTGACAGGTATATGGTTTTATACCCCTCACCATATTCACTGCCCAAAGCGTCAGAAAAATAAAAATCAACAACGATAAAAGCAGCTGTAAATAGAAGGCTTAGTCTCGTAAGTTTTATTTGCACCATCCTTTTCGAGTAAAGAAAAATTCCTACAGCCGCAACAACACCTGAAGCAATAATAAGAATCATCAATACGAAATTTGAAGAAGAAGAAACAGGTGTTCCGTTTTCATATTTTTCAATTCCTGTTAAATTTGTTTTATAAGTAATGTCTTTAGAAATATTTTTAACCGGATTCGCAGTAATTATTTTTGTACTGATCGGCAGAAAAAATACCAGCACAGAAACAAGCACCACAATTAAAAGGTATAATGACTGAATTCGTTGAATCATTTTGGTTGGAAGTCGGAAGCTGGAATTTAGAAGTCAGAGGTCAGAAGCAGCAAGTACCGAACTTCGGCTATCCCGCAAATATGAAACTTATTCACTTAATTTCCGTTCATTATTAAAAAAATGATTAAAAGAATTACACAAAATTTGCTGATTTACTTTTTTAGTTATATACTTGCAGCGGGATATTGACAACACTCTTTAAAAAGTCATTTTTTCCTATCAGCATAAATCTTCATTTTTATTGTTCCTTAATTAAATCTTCCTTGTAAATAATATTCAGCTCCGGTTTAGTTTTAACCGGTTCCTTACTCAATAAATAAATTTTCTTCTTTACAATCCTCCAACAAAAATTAAATTAATTTTTAATGTACGACATTCTTTCATTAAACGAAAAGCTGTTAGCTGAATTAAAAGAAATTGCCAAACAGCTTAAAATTGAAGGTTATGAACACCTTCGAAAACAAGACTTGATTTACAAAATTCTGGATCACCAGGCATTGTCACCAGAAATTACACAGGAAAAAAAACCTGATTTTGAAATTCCCAAACCGCAGGAAATTAAAGCAGAAATCGCTTCTCCTAAAATATCTCCTAAAATAGAAGACGATTCAGATAAACCCAAAAGAAGAAGAATCAGCCCTGTCAGAGCAGATGAACCTGCTCCTGCTCCTGCTACTGCTTCAAATGATCTTTTTTCGAATAGTGATTCAAATAATGTAAATCCTGAGCCGGCAAAACCTCCTGTCAATAATTCTGTTTCGGAAAATCTTCCAAGCTTTGAAGGCTATCAACCACCGCAGGTTGTTGTTCAGGCATCTCTCCGTGAGCGTAAAATTGTCGAACCTACTTATGATTTTGACGGCATCGTTACAAGCGAAGGTGTAATGGAAATTATGCCCGAGGGCTATGCTTTCCTGCGATCGTCCGATTATAACTACCTCGCTTCGCCCGATGATATTTATGTTTCGCAATCGCAAATAAAATTATTCGGTTTAAAAACCGGAGACACCGTCAGAGGGGTTATACGTCCTCCAAAAGAAGGAGAAAAATATTTTCCGCTTGTTAAAGTAGATCTTATTAACGGGCATGATCCTTCTGTAGTGAGAGATCGTGTTCCTTTCGATTTTCTTACCCCGCTTTTTCCATTTGAAAAATTAAATCTTTCAGGAAAAGGAGCCACCCTTTCTTCGCGTGTAGTGGATATGTTTACTCCCATTGGAAAAGGTCAAAGAGGATTGATTGTTGCCCAGCCAAAAACCGGTAAAACTGTTTTGTTAAAAGATATTGCGAATGCAATTGCGGCAAATCATCCGGAAGTTTACCTGATCATTCTTCTCATTGATGAACGTCCTGAAGAAGTAACCGATATGGCTCGCAGCGTGAATGCCGAAGTAGTCGCTTCCACTTTTGACGAACCTGCTGAAAAGCACGTAAAAATTTCAAGCATCGTTTTGGAAAAAGCAAAACGAATGGTAGAATGCGGACACGATGTTGTCATACTTCTTGATTCCATCACACGCCTTGCGCGGGCTTACAATACAACCGCTCCTGCGAGTGGAAAAATTCTCTCAGGAGGTGTTGATGCCAATGCACTTCATCGTCCCAAAAGATTTTTTGGTGCTGCACGTAAAATTGAAAATGGAGGCTCACTTACCATTATTGCAACAGCTTTGATTGATACCGGCTCACGTATGGATGAAGTGATTTTTGAAGAATTTAAAGGAACAGGTAATATGGAATTGCAGCTTGACCGTAAACTTTCCAACAAACGTGTTTTCCCTTCTATTGACCTTGTTGATTCAAGCACACGCAGAGAAGACCTGCTGCTGGACAAAGAAATGCTGCAGAAAATGTGGATACTCCGCAATCACCTTGCTGACATGAACCCTATGGAAGCAATGGAGTTTTTATTGAGCCGCCTGCGTGGTACAAAATCCAATGAGGAGTTTTTGGTTTCAATGAATAGTTAAGAAATTTGCTTTGGGCTTTTAGCTATTGATCCCTTTGAAAATTATTATTTCTTTTCAGTAAAAAAGATGCGATGGAATAACACCATTATTTTTGGATATTAGTTTGCAACAAAATGATTTGAATGAATTCAATACTTTTGCGCAATTCAAAAATTAAAAATTTATTTTTCTCAGTTCACAGTAAATAAATATAAATCTTAATTCAGATACGGTGATTGTAGCTCAGTCGGTTAGAGCACCAGATTGTGGATCTGGGGGTCGCGGGTTCGAGCCCCGTCTTTCACCCTGAAAAAACCGTTCATTTATATGGGCGGTTTTTTTATTTTATCAGGAACAAAGTGACTGCAAACAATTTCTACTTTTTATTGTTCTGATTTTTCTGTGCATTGTTTTTGTTTTGAATTTTTGAGCAATTCAGTCATTCTAAGAACATATTGCATTCCATTAATAATCATGGAGATAAATTATCAGAAAAAGAGCTTTATTGATCTTTAAGCAAAGGTTTCAAAAAGGATGCGTTAAATGCTTATCATGATATTTTCTCAGAACAAATGTAGCCTGAAATTCCATAAAATATTTTTTAATTCTTTGTGACAAAATAATTCGTGTAATAAAATTCAATTGACCTTTTCTTAATGAAAATTTTATGAAATAAATAAAAAATAAAATTAATAAAATACTTTCCATTAATTAAAAATGTATAAATTTGAAACATTAAATCCTTTTATATTTAAATTAAAAATCAATTAATATTAACAATTTAAAAAAATCAACATGAAAAAATTATTACTCTTAGGTTCCTGCTTAGTTTTTGCAGCCTCATTACAGGCTCAAAACAACAGGATTATTAAAGCGCCAGGTTTGCGCGAAAACGTGCTCCCAAAAATGAGGATGGATGTTTCATCAAATCTTACCAACACTAACAGGTATTATGTAAGACCTGCACATGCTTCAAAGAATCCTTCTAACAACAATGTCCTTACTACTTCCGTAACGGGCAAAACACAAGTAGGGAGTTCCGTTAATGTATTCGGAGATCTTCTTTCAGAAGGCAATAATCTGAATGCAGATAATAACCTGGGTTTGGTAGTAAGAAATCACCGGGCGAATCATTATGATGTTGTCGTTACTGCCACAGCAGCAAGCGGTGATTACAATGCTTCTTTCACCACAAATTACTGTGGAGGAACATGGGATTCAACGCGCATTACTTCAGCTCCTGCAAGTGCTGCATTAGGAATTAATTTACGTTATCCTACAGGAAGTATTTACAATCCTCCCGGAAATACTACTCCCAATATGGCGTATGTAATGGGTTCAGGTCCTTTTCATATTGGTGGTGTCTGGAACGGTGGATATTTCACAAGCGGGAGATTAGATGGTGCAACTGTTGATTACCTCGATACAATTCAATCAGACGCTGCAACCACCCTTTTTGACAATCAAATGCCACGACTTGGCTCAAGCTCAACTGATGATGGTGCTTACCATGTTTTAGGAAGTAATTTTGATTGGGGAACCGGAATGGGTACTATTTTCGGTGTTTATGCTTATAAAGCTGCATTTGATGCCGGCACAAGTCATTGGACACATCCGGTTGGAACATACTTAGATTTATCAAGTGATAATGCTAATGATTTTGGAACCATTGCTTTTTCACAAGATGGAATGATCGGCTATGTTGCTGTTCCGGGAGTTGATCCGGCAAATGCCTGCCAGGCAAATGTGCAACCTATCATTTGGAAAACAACTGATGCAGGAGTAACTTGGATTAGACAGCCTTATTTTGATTTTAAAAATGCCTATGGTATGAACACTGTATTAGCAGGGCAGCCTACTTTACCGCTTGGCAATTATATTCCTTATTTTTCATCTACTGACGGATGGGACGCAACTGTTGACAAATGGGGAAACCTGCACCTTGTGACTACTGTTTATGGATCTTCTTACGATGAAGTGAATTGCGATGGTGATTCTGCAGGCTTTATTTATCCGGAACAACATATTGTTGATGTGTATGGAAATGGTACAACATGGGCTGCCTGTAAAGTTGCTGACCTGCTCACTGCTTTCGTACCTGCAGCCAATTCTCCCTGGATAAATGCTGGTGCAGGTATCGCATTGTTTGGACGAATACAAATTGGAAGAACACAAGACGGCTCCCGTATATTTTATGGATGGGTTGACTCAGATCCTGGAATTGATCCAACTAACTTATATCCTGATATTCACGTTGCTGCTTTGAATGTGGATAATTATATGTTTACTCCAGAATCAAATGTTACAGCAGGTACCGCTTTCGCTGAGCAAAATTTCTGGTTATATCTTTCAAATATCATTTTAAGCAACTCAGGTACGTATACAATTCCAATGACTACGACAGAATCATGGGATCCCAATGATCCTGGTGGAGCTGATGTTGAGCACATGGCAGTTTGCGGTGTTACTATGACTGACGCTGATTTTACACAAGGACCCTGCCCTTCTCCTACTGCAATTGCAGAACTGAATGGACAGAATGGTGTAATGGTTTCACAAAACTATCCGAATCCTTATAACGGAATGACTTCATTCGATCTTACTTTGGCTCACCCTTCAACAGTTTCAGTTGAAGTAACAAATTATCTCGGACAAATTGTGTATTCAGTTGCTGAGAGAAAATATGAATCAGGTGTTCATAAAGTTGATCTCAATGTAACTCCTCTTAATTCAGGCTTGTATTTCTACACTGTTAAGATTGGCAGTGACAGGATCAGTAAGAAAATGATGATTTACTAAAAGTAATTTTTTAATCTCAAAAAAGGCTGCTATTACTGGCAGCCTTTTTTTTATTTAATAAAATACTGATGATGATAAAGTAATGGCAAATTGAATTTTTTTCTAAATTATTATTGCTTATGTTAAGTCAATTTTTCAGGCAATCACATGAATATGTTAAACCTCGATACAACTAAATGATAGAAATTTTACTCGTCAAATTTGTTTCAGAACAAAAAAATTATCTAATTTACACCCGAATTATTTCAAAAACTCAATTAATATTTAACATTAAAAAACAAATCACATGAAAAAACTATTACTATTAAGTACCTGTGTAACAATTGCCTTCTCATTGCAGGCACAAGTCAATAAATTGAGCAAAGGATCCAATTTGCTTGAAAATGCTAAAGCAAAAATGAGATTAGAAGAATCATCCAATCTCACAAATCAACATCGTAATTATGTACAACCTGTTCACAAAACATCAACGGCTGCTGCAAAAACTTCTGCAATAACGGTTGTCAACAACAAAATTGCGTGTGGCAATTCCTTCAATGTTTTTGGGCTGCTGCTTTCAGAAGGAAATAATCTGAATGCAAACCAGGATTTAAATACCGTTCTTTTCACTCACAGAACTTGCAGCGAATATGTCAATGGAGCGGATACTACAAGTGGCGATGTAAACGCAACTTACACAACTAATTACTGTACGGGAGCATGGGATTCCACCAATATTGTTACCCACCAGACGGGTATTCCTACTTCAGCCTCATTTAATTTACGTTATCCAACAGGAGGTTTGTTTAATCCACCTGGAAATACAATACCCAACCAGGCTTATGCAGTTACTTCCGGTCCATGGCACCAGGGACCTGCAAGCACTTGGAACGGTGGCTTTTTTGCAAGCGGAAGATTAGACGGACAGAATAATCGCATGGACACCGTTACTTCTGAAGCAGTTCCACCTAATGGGGTTCTTAATCACATGCCCCGCCTCGGTTCGTGGGTCACCGATCAGGGTAATTATTTCTCTCTCGGCAGTGATTTCTCATGGAACAACACAGCAGGCGCTCTTATTCTTGGCTATGTTGTTAATAAAGGAACTTTTGACGCAGCAAATAATTATTTTACATGGTCACAGACACATTTAGATGCAACGACTTTAAATATGAATGATTTCGGTAATATGGCATTTTCGCAGGATGGAAATACAGGTTATGTAGTTGCGCCAGGTGCTGATCCAAACAATCTTATTAATGGAGGAACACTTATGCCGGTTATTTGGAAAACGACAGATGCAGGAGTTACCTGGAATCTTCAACCTTTCTATGATTTTTCCAATGCCAACGGCATGTCTTCACTTTTAACACCAACTGTTCCTCTTGGCAATCACATTCCATTTTTTGATTCATCCGAAGGTTGGGATTGTGTAGTGGACAAAAACAATAATCTTCATATATTTACTATTGTCCACTCTTCAGGTTTTGATGAATTGAATGGCGATGGCGATTCTACAGGATTCCTCGTTGGTGATCCGGCTCAGATTATGGATGTGTATGGTTCAGGTACCAACTGGGCTGTTTGCAAAGTTGGTGATCTGCTGACCTCTGCTCAACCTGCTGATGCAACTTCTCCATGGACAAACCTTGGAACCGGGATCGGATGGAATGCACGATTACAAATAGGAAGAACTCAGGATGGCGGCAGAGTATTTTATGGTTGGATTGATTCTGATCCCACTATCAGCGCTGTAAATGATTATCCCGATATTCATGTATCAGGAATGAATATTGATACCTATATGCAGGCTCCTGAAATGAATGTAACAGCAGGAACTGTTTATGCCGAAACAAATCTTTGGATGTATTTTTCAACGATCATTCTTAATAATGGAGGAACTTACACAATTCCAATGACCACCACTGATTCACGCGACCCAAATGCCCCGGGCGAAGGACCGGTTCAGCACTGGTCTGTTTGCGGTGTTACCATGACTGATGCTGATTTTACTATTCCTCCGTGCAGCTTTACAGGCATAGCTCAGTTTAATAGTCCAAGTGGTATGGTCGTTTCTCAAAACTATCCGAATCCTTTCAACGGAATGACTTCATTTGATCTTACATTAGCCCATCCTTCTGATGTTTCAGTTGAAGTTACCAATTATCTTGGCCAGGTTGTTTATTCTCTTAGCGAGAAAAAGTATGAAACAGGCATTCATAAGATTGATATGGATGTATCTGATCTTAATTCAGGTTTGTATCTCTATACAGTCAAAATAGGATCAGACAGGGTTTCGAAGAAGATGATGATTTTTTAAATAAATATTTTCTAAACCAAAATAAAAACCTGTCAGCATAATGCTGACAGGTTTTTTTCATTAGGGAAAAATGAATATGTTTGCTATAGCAGGGACATTCTGATTGTAATTTTTTTTAAATTCAATGTTCTTAAAATAATACAAACGTTCTACGCATACGTTCTAAAAAGGTTTTGCTCGTAAAATACCAAGAACCCAATTCAAGATGAATCCCTGATTCAACTTATTATCATTTACTTTATTCTAATCCGACAAAGCAGCTACTTCTTTAATTTTTTTAGTATAAAGAGAATCTTCGGCATAGACATTTCCCAGAAAGGCAAGATACCGCTCGGAAACTTTAAAACATGCATCCTGCCATAATTTGTAATCAGCTACTGCATCTTTCCATGAATTATAAACAGCGTAGTTATTAATTTTATTATACTCTTTTAATTCCTTCCTCACACCATAAATTATCGTATCTTTTGATGGAATATAAATTCCGCATGCCGTGGTTTTACGGTTAAAAGGATAACGCATTCCCAGCATATTATTTGTGCGCTTTAAAAGAAACGATTTAAGATTGCCTGATTCAATTTTTATTTGTGCAAGCACTTCGCGGGAACAAATTATGTTTTGCATTTTTAATTCTGTTTCTAAATTTTCTATTGTCAAAGGTGTTTCTTCAGACTCAAGTTGCAGACGCAAACCGAATTCAATTTCCTTATTTTCCATGCTGAAGTCATCAAATGAGAACAGCATATAAAATACAAATACTGATACAACAATATAATTCTTCCATTTTATCTGATCGGGGATTATATGTGCCGTGCCGAGATAGTTTTCGCATTCGGCATTAATGCAGATTACTGAATCTTCATTAATGTGCACATGATCTGTGTTACAACATTTTGTTTTCATGATATTTTGATATTAAATCCTTCGCTTTAACAAGAATTATTACATGAACGAAGTTCGTTTCAGCTAGAAGCAGTTCTTTTCTTTATGCTCCTATACTAAATATCGGGATTACAGAGTGTAGCGTGTAATCTATTTGGTCACCTGCCTGAAAATGATGGTCAATGGTATAACCCTCTTTGGTAAACAAGCAGTTTAAATTACGGACAGAATGTCAATGATACTTAAGTACCTTAAAACAAGGGCTTAATTCTCCTCAAATGCCTCAAATAAAAAATTATTTTTTAGTGAAAACCATCTCATTCAACTTTTTAACAACATGAAAAGTAATTGGACATTCAGCAATATTCTGAATATGAACCTCGCGTTGAAATACAAAATCTTTTCGTTGTGTATGGGGATACCTGCGACAGTCAGAAGGTCTGATTTCATAAATACTGCAACGGTTATCAGCATCCAAAAAGTGACACGGGGTTTTCCGGTGAACAATATCACCGGTTTCATCTTTCTTAAGATACTTTATCCGATAGGATTCCTGGGTCATTCCAACAGCAGCTGATATTCTTTTCACATCAGATAAAGTGTAAGTTGGTGACATTGTTTTGCAGCAATTGGCGCATTGACTGCAATTAATAACTTCAAAAGCTTCTTTGTGAAGATTTCGTACTTGTGCATTTAGACCTTTCACTTTTCTCCTTGTTAATCCCCTGAGGAAAGTTGTATATTCCTGAAGATGCAATTTCATTTCTTTTTTAAATTGCCAAAGCGTTTTGTACATGTGTTGCGGGTGAATTGTTTTTCCTTCTATGTTTAACTTTTCTTGTACAGCACCTTCAAACCTTCCACCACTTCAGCAACTGCAGGGCAAATTATAGTATTCTGATAAGTGATTGAAAGTTTTTGAATGATATTTCTCTGTTGCGTATGCGGATAATCGCGGCATGCGCCCGGACGATGATCGTAAACTGAACAACAATTATCCTTTTCCAAAAAAGGGCAAGGCATGTTTTTAAAAACAACATCGCTATCTTCATCAACACGCAGGTGGCGTTCAGAAAATTCAGATGGTTTTATTTTAAAATGCTTTGAAAGCGATTCAATATCTTTATTTAAAAGTAAAGGACCGGTAGTACGACAGCAATTGGCGCATTCAAGACAGGAAATGTGCAGGAATGCTTTGTCGTGCAAATCGTTTGTAACAAGATCAAGGCCGGAAGGTTTCATCTTCCTGAGTTTATCAAGAAATTTTTTGTTGTCCTTCTTTTTGCTCTTTGCTGTCTCAATTATCTTTAAATAGGAAGCAAGCATTTTATATATTGGTCTTTATAGTATTACGGAACTGTGCCATTTTCCTCTTTTTACTTTTTCGCGGTTTTGGAATCCTTCCGATTCGTACATCATCCTGTAAAATAAATTCACAACATTTTATTACGGATGCTTCAAAGTCATCGGCCGAAGCAGGAATCATTTGCCAATTGGTTTCTGATTTACCTTCGGATAAAACAGAAACTGAGCACATCGAAGGAAAAACTTTTTTCAGGCTTTCATGGTGTTCAAAGGCAGTCGCTATCCAAACACCATTTGCCTCTTGCAAGTCATTGCGATCGCGAAGCACAAGCATAATTTTTTCCCTGAAATAAATTGCAAAACATCCGAACATGGTTTTAACAACCGTATCAAGCGGCAGCAGGTAATCCAATACGAAAGAGAATGGAATTTTTTTACCTGTTTTCAAAACTCAATGGTCTTGTTATTTCTTTTCATTATCCTTCCAATGCCACAAATGTAAACATGCATAAGTTCTGAACGGGGTCCATTTTTCAGAAACACGCAGCATTTGAGCTTTCATTTTTTTCCTGTCTGATTTATCAATACGATATAATTTTTGCATAGCGGTTTGAATACCATTATCATCAACTGCAAAAACATCCGGTCTTGCAAGGCTAAACATCAGTATCATTTCAACTGTCCACCTGCCGATGCCTTTTATTTGCGTTAAATAGTCAATGATCTCTTCGTTGCTCATTTTTGAAAGCTTTCTTTCATCTATTCCGTTCTTAACAGCAAACCTTGCAACGTTGTGAATATAACCAACCTTGGCATTTGAAAGTCCTATCCTGCGAAGCGCTACAGGGCTTATTTTAAGAATGTCTTCCGGCATGGGTTCTTTGCCATGAAACAAATCGAGAAAGCGCTTATAAATAACAGCTGCAACTTTTGTTGACAATTGCTGCGACATAATGTGTGCACATAAACGAAGGCAAACATTTTTTCTTTTACGCAGCTTGAAAATGCCATGATCTTCAACAAGCGTTTTTATTTTCTTGTCTTTTAAAAGATGCTGTACATAGGGCATATTTTCTTTCGGAAATTAAACGTTCACAAATTTAACAATTGATACGATCAATATCAGAACAGTTGTCACTTTGCACAAGTAAAAATTAATTGTCAACTCTCAGTACAATTTAATCAATTGTTATTCTGGCTTTCCAGTTTCCGGCTGCTGATTTTACTAACACCAGATAATCCCCTTTTGAAAGGTGAGATACACTGAGATTATAAGTATTAAAGCCTGCTGCTCCTACCCTGCTTTCGGATAAAACCACTCTACCCGGTACATCCATAAGATACATATCCAAGCGGGTACTTTCTTTTATGTCTATGACAAATGTCAGCTTATCGTGGGCCGGGTTGGGATAAGCAGAAAACTTCATACCTGGTATTGGAATCTCTCCAACTTCAGTGGCACTATCCGGAGCATACTCCCAAAAATCACCGAGCCGTGTATTGGATGAATCAATTCCTGTTCCTATATAAAATGAAGTGACAGTAGAAAACCCTGCAGCGCCTTTTCTTGAAACGGTTGGCATGGACGGGCGTTGTATCCAGGTATCATTTGATGCGTCATATTCCCAGAGATCATTTTTATATTGATTATTTGTGTCGAGCCCTACAGTAATAAATCCTTTTTGCGAAACCTCAAAACCCTTTGCGTCAAAACGCGGAGTGCCGGCAAAATTATTTTTTTGTGTCCAGTTATCTGATAAAGGATCGTATTCATAAAAATCATTAAGGAAAACACTGTTTGTATCACGGCCTGTTCCGACATATGCTTTCTGATTAATTGTAAAGGCCACAGCTGAAAAACGTCCTGCACCGGGAAAAGCAGCTTTCGGAAACCACGTGTCAGATGCTGCATCGTATTCCCATAAGTCCTTTAAAAAAACCTGGCCGTTCCTTCCTGTACATATATAACCTTTCTGGTTGATACTGAAAGCCACAGCAGCCTGTCGCCCGTCAGCAGGCAAAGGTGTTTTTACCATCCAACTGTTCAATGAAGGATCATATTCATATAAATCGTTCTGAAATGCACCACCGTCCAATCCTCCAAAGACATAACCCTTTTGACCTATTACAAATGCAGCGCAGTATTGCCTTGCCGTTCCCGGAAAATCAGCTGTCTGTGTCCATGCATTGAGACCCAGATCATACTTCCAGAAATCAATTCCCAGCACCCAGCCCACCTTGAAGCCGGTTCCCATGTAACCGGCATTTCCAATTGAAAAAGCAACAGCATCGTCACGTTCGAGCGAAGGAAAATTACTTTTCTGGGTCCATATATTTTGTGAATATGCTGCAATAAAAAAATGTAAAGCACCTGCTAAAATTACTATCCTTTTAATCATTTTAAACAAAGTTAGCGAATAAATTCTTTGTACCAGTGTTATCTATTTCCTGCCTCCTACCTGCTTCTCCACCATTTCCTTATAGATCCTGCCCACAGGAAGAGAAATAGTACCCAGCTCAACTTCTCTTGCGTTATATGCGGAAATTTTATCTCGGTTTACAATAAACGATTTATGTATCCTGGTAAAATTATCAGCGGAAAGCATTTTTTCCATCTCGCCAATCTGAAATTTTGTCACGACCTTTCTGTCTTTGGTGTGAATGCGCACATAATCTTTCAGGCTTTCTATATATAATATTTCATCCGCATATACTTTCACCTGCTTTTTATCCGCGTTAAAAAAATAAAATTTTCTTTCAGCGCTTCCCTCCTGCCCTGATCCGGGAATTTCCCTTCTTTTATCAAAAACTTTATTTACAGCTTTCAGAAAACGGGTAAACTCTATTGGTTTTAAGAGGTAATCGGTAACACCGAGGTTAAAACCTTCAATGGCATAATCATGGTAGGCAGTGGTCAGGATGATATCATACCTGCCATTTATGGTTTTAATAAATTCAATGCCGTTTACTTTCGGTAAATTAATGTCTAGAAAAATAATATCAATTTTTTCGTTGCGCAATTTCTCCATAGCTGAAAAAACAGTTTCACAAATGCCGCACAGCTTCAAACCCGGAATTTGCCTGATGTAATCGCTGATCACATCTGCTGCGAGGTGTTCATCCTCTACTATCAAACAATTCAAAACCTGCATAGGATACTAAGTTAATATGTAAATCTACGATGAAATAGTGGTCTTTTTCTTCATGGCTGAATGTATAGTCGCGGTACAGCAATTCGAGCTGCCTGCAAAAATTTGGCAACCCGATACCTTCTTCGCCATTCGACTGAACGGAAGCAACAGCCACCGGGTTTTTTACCTGTACTGCAAGAGCATCATTCTTCAACGTTATTTTAAAATCAATAACAGAAGTGTTATCGCTGTTAGCGTGCTTAAAAGCATTTTCTATAAGCGGAAAAATCAGCAGCGGTGTTACTTGCGCTGAAAGGTTGTCAATGCTTCGTTCTGTTTTCACCTGAACTCTTTTTCCGAAACGCAGCAATTGCAGTTCTATATAGTCATCAATTATTTTCAGCTCTTCTTCTATGGGAGCGGTTTTCTTTCCTGTTTCATAAAGCATATAGCGAAGAATTTTTGACAGCCGCATTACTGTTTCTGATGTTGCATCCGAATGCGATCTTGAAAGCGAATAAATACTATTGAGCGTATTGAATAAAAAATGCGGGTTGATTTGTGCTTTAAGATGCCTCAGCTCCGATTGCAGCTTTTCGCGCATCAGCTCTTTTTCTTTTTTTACCGCTTCTATGCGAAGCCTGAATAATTTAATGGCTGCAGCAATGCCGATTACTTGCATTAAATCAAGGATGGAATAAAACAACCGTGCCGTAAACTCCAGTGCAGTTAAAGATCCGGGTGAACTGTGCGTTATAAAGGGCCATATTACCAAATGCATCATAGCCCTGTAGCAAAGAAGAAAAAAAACTAATGCAGCGGCAGCTTCAAAAAACAACCTCCCCTTGCCGGGTGATTTGAGCCAGCGCGGAATAAGCGAATAATTAACATAATAAACAGCGGGCATCTTCACAATGAGCAGGAAAAGCTGGCCAAAAAAAACTTCGAGAATAAGTTGAAACCCCGGATGATTAATGAAAGATTGTGAAAGATAAATCTCTGTGAACAGGTTTACACTCACATAAACAGTCCAGAATAAAATGTGAAGCCATGTTCCTTTACTGTTTTTCATGGGTTAAATATCCGGAATAAAAATAAAGCAGGGAGGAAAAACGTCAAACTTCACGCTCAGGCCTCTCAACTGCGAATTTTAACATACGAACGGTGTTCATGATGCAGCCAGTGTTGTGTGTGTGTCGCAACCTGTTCTTCTGATACTTTTCAAAATTAAATAATCTGAGGCTGTTAAGTTTGCTTATCCATAAAACAAATAACATGAAAAAATATTACTCCGTCAAAAGCAGCATGCTGTTTTCAATTTTTATGCAGTTCGCCTGTTCAGCTTCGTTTTCACAGACATTTACAAAAATCACAACAGGTGCTATTGTAAATACACCAGGTGATTCGCGCAGTGTAAACTGGATTGATGTGAATGCAGACGGATTTATTGACTGCATGATTACCAACGGTCCTGCCGGGGGGCAAAATAATTTTTTATATATCAATAACGGGGCAGGAGGATTTACAATGGTTACTAACGATACTATTGTTGCCGATCATCAACCCTCCGATGGTGCTACATGGGCTGATACCGATAATGATGGCGATCCGGATTGTTATGTGGCAAACTGGTACCAAACCAATAATTTATTTTATACTGACAATGGTACAGGAACGTTTACACAACTTGCCGGAGCGGTAGTGGTCAGCGGAGGCTTTTGCGAAACTGCTTCATGGGGCGATTATGATAGTGACGGATTAGTTGATTTGTATGTGACCAACAGCGCAGGATTGAATAAAAATTTATTATTTCACAATGACGGCAACAATTCATTTACCAAAATTACTTCAGGAGCTGCAGTAAACGATATCAATGACTCACGTTGTGTTAACTGGACGGATGCTGACCTTGATGGTGATCTCGATTTGTTTGTCACGAATGAAAGCAGCGAGGATGAAATTATGTACCGTAACGATGGCGGAGGAGCGTTTACCAAGCTAACGGCAGGAGCATTATTAACGAATGCAGGAAATACGATGAGCAGCTCATGGGCTGATTATGATAATGACGGAGATTTAGATGTCTTTCTTTCCAATGACGGCAGCAGCAATGCACTGTTCAGGAATAACGGTAATTTTATTTTTACAAAGATTACAGGAGATACAGTTTCCAATACCAATGCTCATTCATTGAGCTCGGCATGGAGTGATATAGATAATGACGGTGACCTGGATTTATTTGTGACCAATTCTTTTTATACCACCAGCCTGCAACTGAATTTTCTTTACTTCAATAATGGCAACGGTTCTTTTACAAGGGTGAATAACACAGCTCCTGCAACCGATTCATCATGGTCTTATGGCTGCGGTTTTGGTGATTATGATAATGACGGTTTTGAAGATCTCGCTGTTGCAACTGTTCGTTTTAATTCTGTTGATCCACCCGATTTGCTGTATCACAATGACGGTAATTCAAACAACTGGATAACGATAACATTAGTTGGAACAACCACAAACAAATCAGCTATCGGAACTAAAATAAGAGTGAAAGCATTGATAAACGGGGTTCCGGTATGGCAGATGCGTGAAATTTCCGCACAGACTTCTTACTGCGGGCAAAATGATTTGCGTGCTCATTTCGGATTAGGGAATGCAACCGTTATTGATTCGATAAAAGTGGAATGGCTTTCGGGCACTGTTGAAAATTATGCAGTTATTTCCACTGACCAGTTTATAACTATTACTGAAGGGCAGGGTATTACAGGAATTGTTCAGCACAGCCCCGGAAATGACTTTGCTGTTTTTCCTAATCCTGCAAAAGGAATGATAACAGTAACCGCAGCGCAATCACTTTTACCTGGTGATAAAATTATTTTTACAAATGCACAGGGAGATACGCTGGATGAAATCACTATTGCTTCAGCAGTCAACAGCATTTCTCTATATATTCAAAAAGCAACAGAAAATAATGCAGGTGTTTTTTTCATCATCCTTATCACAAAATCAGGGATTGTGACAAAAAAAATAGTGCGACTATAGTTTTTATGATCGGGTGATTACAAATTTGCTGCCCGTGTGACATCGGGCAAAAGATTTGCAGGTTTTTGGACTGTCGGAAACGTGAACTTAAAAGTTGTTCCCTTTCCGGGAAATGACTCTACCCATATTTTGCCGCCATTTTCTTCAATGATTTTCTTAACAATTGAAAGTCCAATCCCGGTGCTGTCAGAGATGTTTCTGTCATGGATGGCCTGGAAAATCTCAAATATTTTTTCATGGTACTCAGGTGCTATGCCGGGACCGTTATCTTCTACTGAAATTTTAATTTTTGTTTTTGATAAGAATTTAAAAAATAAAAAATTTATTCTTTTATTTTTGTTTTTCAAAAAAGAACTATCTTTCAACTTTCTTTTAAGGATTGAAAATCCATAAACCGGAATTAATTTTTATTCACACATTTACCATGAAAACAAAAATGAACAAGGCTCTGGCAGGTTATCGCATGCTGATGCTGTTATCCAATGCAGACGGAAAAGTCACTACGGGTGAAGGCTCGCTCATCAGGGATTACCTGAAGAAAACATTACCTCCTGACGTGGATCTTGAAGAGGAGGAAGATTTTTTAGGCCAGCTTGACCCCTCTGATTATTTTATTTATTTCTCCAAAGCGATGGACGAATATTATAAAGATTCCACTGCTCATGAGCGCGCAGGCTTTATTGATTTTGCTGTCAAAATAGTGAAAGCAGATGATGAGATAACAAAGGAAGAAAATATTTTGCTCGAAGAACTTTTAAACGGATGGGAACCGGATGGGGAGTAATTTAGAATTCAGAGGTTAGAGGTTAGATTTTAGATTTCGGATTTTGTAATTATGTCAATTCAATTAACATGGAGGCTTAAAAAATTTGAAGATCTCTCCCCTGCTGAGTTGTATAAAATTCTTTCATTACGTGAAGAAGTTTTTATCGTAGAACAAAACTGCCCGTATCTTGACACTGACGGAAAAGATTTGAATTCACATCACCTGATGGGATTTGCTGAAAAAGAATTCCTGGCTGCTTATGCACGGATTGTTTTTCCGGGAATCAGCTATGACGAAGTTAGTATAGGCAGGGTAGTCAGCTCACCGAGATACAGAAGAACAGGATTGGGGAAAATTTTAATGGAAGAAGCGCTGAAAAGAATTGCAGAAATTTACGGAAACATTCCTGTCCGCATCGGTGCGCAAAAATATTTACTGGAATTTTATAAAGGCTTTGGATTTGTTCCTGAAGGTGATGATTATCTTGAAGACGGAATACCGCATGTTATTATGCTGCGCACTGTGAATATGAAAGCGGGAAAGTGAGCGTGTGTGAAAGTGAAAACATGAGTGCATGCGTTGATTCTTTTATAAGGCAATCTCACTTTCTCTCCCGCTCCCCTGCCCACTTTCTCTCTTTCACTTCGCTGATTTTATTTCATTAACTATTAAACTAAATGCCGGTAAATTTGTGACCGGATTGAAATGCGCATCACCTTCCAACCGTGCTGAATCTTTAAAACCAAGCTTCACTGCATCTTTAAGAAAACTGATGGATTTTTCAGCATCCTGCTTTTCAGAATATGCTTCGGCAAGCATATAACTGTGCTCAGAATTTGGCGGATCAATTATTTTGTATACGTTGAGATAGCGAATGGCTGCATCAAAATTATTCTGATTCATTGCATTGTTTGAATAGCTGAATGCGGCAAGGCTCAAATAGCTTAAAATACGTTTTTGAATCAGCGCTTCTTCTTTATTCTTATTTGTTATAATTTGTTTATTTATGGATAGGATTTCATTGCTCCACCAATTCTCATCTTTTTCAGAAAACATTTTCACGTATTGATCCTTTAAAGCAGCTTCTTTTGTTTCGGCATCCTCCTTCGCTTTTACCTCCTGCATATATGCTTCGGTGCTTTCAATCGCCATTGCCTGTTGCCTGTATTTGGAAATATCATATAACCCATCAAGGAAATTGATCATTTTTCTTAACTGATGAAACAGTTCAAATTTCCGCTGCAGCTTTTCAAGCATAACAGTTTTAGCTTCGGATTTCAAAACAAAATCATCCACCAATTGCTGTTTTACAGGTATAACATGCGTTTTCATGGCATCCATCTCCAGGCCTGTTATGGCTTCGCTCATCTGCTCTGCCGGGCACCATTCATGCTTTCCGTCAAATGTAAGCAGTTCATGACGTATCCCGGTACCGTTCAAATCTGCATCCTGCCTTTTCATTTCAGTATAATTGAAATCTTCATTCCCTGCAATTCCGATATAGATAAATTGTTTGCCGGCAAGGTTAACAGATACGGCCATTCCGGCACCGCATGCAATCGCACCTTTCACCAGAATGTTATTCTGAACAACATATCCTGCTACTCTGGACCCACCCGAAAACCCTGAAACATATATCCTGTTTTTATTAATTGAAAATCTTTTCACTGCATCTTTTATTGTTGCATCAACAAATGCTGCATTCGCTTCAAGCGAATTACCGTTTTTGGAATTATTGTTTCCAATAAAAATATATCCGTAATGGGAAGCAAGAGTTTTATATTTTTCTAAAGGCAACGCACCGTCAGCATGGGCATCAATAAAAAAGATAACAGGGAACCTGGAAATAGTATCATAATCGTCAGGCAACAGCAGGGCGTAAGTGACCTCGTTACTCCCGCTGCACCGAACTGCCGGATACACTACATTATTTCTGAATGATGTATCATACGAATCCTCCTGTGGCTGAGATTCCTGCTCCTGCGCATGATTGATTTTTGTTTCATGTCTGCACGCAATGAATAAAATGCAGGCACAGGCAAAAATTATTTTTTTCATAACCGGATGAATGCGGATGTAAAAGTAAGCGCAAAATTTTAATTGTGAAATATGAATCCGAACTCTTTCGTCCACACCTACAAACTTTCTCACCTTCATCTTAGTAACTCTCTGTACTTTATTTCGTTAATAAAAACTCAAACCGTACATAATCCATCTGAAGATTATCTTTAGATTTGCTTCGACCAATTTAATTTATCAACTCAACAATTTAGCAACTTATGAAAAAAATTCTACTCTTTGCATTTGCATCATTGCCGCTGTTTGTTTTTTCACAATCGTATACATACACCGGCAATTTTCCCATTCCGGATAATGCAACTGAAGTATGTGTGCCTGTTACAGTTTCCGGGCTGCCCGTTGTTATTAATTCAACGTTCGGGTTAAGCGGCTTCTGCTTTGATATTACCCATACATATGACAGCGATTTGCAAATACGTTTAAAATCTCCAAACGGCAATTCAATTTTTATTGCTAATGCTGTGGGAGGAGCTGATGATAATTTTACTGCAACCTGCATAGCAGAAAACGGAGCTAACGGATTTCTTGTGAACGGCACAGCGCCTTTTACCGGTACATGGATTCCGCTTGAATCATTGAACCTGCTTAACAACGGGCAGAATCCGAACGGGACATGGCTGTTCTGCGTTACGGATGCGGTAGCGGTGGATACGGGCAGCATTCATAGTGTTACCCTTACATTCAGTAACAATCCACCGGCTGATCCTCCCGGTCCACCGGTTTTATGTACCTTTTGTACCTGCCCTGGCGGAAGCCCCACTTGTGACCTGCTGCCTGATATGACTGCTTCTGCTTTAAGCATCATTGAAGACATTGATTCATTAACACATGCATCTGCTTTTGAAATACCCGGCAATATAAATTTTGATAATGCCACACCTAATATCGGGTGGGGTCCGCTCGAAATTCATGGAGTGGACAGTTGCTATTGTGATTCTATGCTTGTTCCCTGCACCACTTCATCCTGCCCCAGCGGAAGCCCGGTGCGGCATGTGGTTCACCAGGTGGTTTATCAAAGGCAAAATAATAGTGACACGTTAACTCAATACGAGCGCACTGCCGGGTATATGAGCTACCATCCATCACACGGACATATACATGTGGACCATTGGGCGGATTTTACGCTCCGCACTTCTACTTCTAATCCTGATGCAACCACATGGCCCATAGTAGGAACAGGAACCAAGCAAAGTTTTTGCCTTGTAAACCTCGGCAACTGCGATGGAAAATTTGGCTATTGTGTGGATACTAACGGAACCCCTCTGCATAAGTCGGATATTCCTAATGCGGATTTTGGCTTTGTAACAGGTTGCGGTTTGCAGCAGGGAATTTTTGTGGGCTCCCTCGATATATATCATACCATTTATAATGATGGCATTGACCTTACAGGAGTTTGCAACGGAGATTACTATATAGTGACTATTACCGATCCTGAAAATAACATGCTTGAAACAAATGAAAATAATAACTGGGCTGCCGTACCGGTTACGTTATACCAGCAGACACCTTCGCCATCGGCTGCATTCACTGCTATTCCTGTGGGAGTTCAGGTGGCTGTGGTGGCAAACAATCTCGTTAATGCCACTTCATTCTTATGGAATTTCGGTGACGGAACTCTTGACTCTCTCAACAACCCGACACTACATACCTATACCACAAACGGGCAATATATAATTACCCTTACGGTAAACAGCCCCTGCGGAACGTATCTGAAAACAGATACCGTGAACATTACTACAGTGAGCACAGCTGAAAACACTGTGCTGAATGAATATTTTTTAAAAGCGCAGCCCAACCCTGCAAAGGGAAGCACGGAGCTTTCTTATTTTGTAATGCAGAATAATGACCGGGTTAAAATGGAGCTTTATAATACTATGGGGCAATTGGTAACAACCCTTTTAGATGCTCCCTCAGTTAGCGGAAGACATACATTACGGATTGATTTTAAGGAAAACGGCATTGCTCCCGGAAGCTATTTTGTGAAGTTTATGTCGCCTGATAAGACGATGACTTTAAAGGTGGTGGATTTGAAATATTGAAAGGATCTCAGCAAACTAATATTAAGAAATATTTTAAAAACAAAGCCTTCAGTTTTTTGCTGAAGGCTTTTTGATTTGATCTTGTTTTTTAAACAGGTGGGTTGGTGAAAAAAACACCAACCACAGGCAAAGGATTGTTTTATTCCTTATACAATTTTGATGAGTTTTATATTTAAATCGGTGCGTTCGCCTGCGTTGATGAAGATAGTTTTCTGGAGGGGCTGGTAGCCGAATTTTGTGAAGAGGACGGTGTATTGTCCGGGAGGAAGTGATTTGATGAGGTAGTTTCCTTTTTTTCCGCTTTTTGCGGTTTTGTCGAGGTTGGCAACGAGGATACTTACGTTGGGAATGAAGATGCCTGTGGTTTCGTCAGAGATGAGTCCTTTGAGGGCTAATTTGGATGTCGGGTTGTTGTCAATTTTCATGGATTGTTTGAAACCGAGGAAGAAATCGGGGTTTGATTCGCGAAAGAGTTTTACATCTATGAGAAAGGGGTCTTTGCGAAATTTGAGAGCGTCTTTTATTCCGTCCACCATGAGCGAGGTGTGTGTAGCCCGCTCGTCAATTTTGGTTTCGGGCATCTGTATGACGTCTTCGTATTTGGTTATGTTAATAAGGAATGAGGTTTGACGAGCAGCGGGAACAAACTGCGGATCAACGATGGTTGGGTTGTCGGTTAAAATCTGCGCCATGGCTTTGGCTTTTGAGAGGAGTATAGTGTCTTCGAGAAGGGGCAGGAGACTTTCGGCAATGGTTGCTGCAGCTTTGATGTCGGGACGGTTGTTTGCAGGCTGGTTTGCCCAGGACTGGATGGCGGGCATGATGAAGAGGAGGTCTCGGACAAGAAGGGTTTCTTTGTTTGATTTGTCAATGGTGAAACCGAGGAGGATGGCAATGCTTTTTTGTTTGTTAAGTTCTATGGCGTCAAGCTTTAAATTGTATGTGCTGAAATCGCCTGAGAAAATGAGGTTGGCTGACCAGACTGAGTTTTTTCCGGTTACGTAAGTTTTTGTTTCGATGAGGGAGCTGTGTCTTGCTTCGTCTTTTGAGTTCATGATGTTGGAAGATTTAATGAATTGTTGATTTGATGATTTGATGATTTGAAGTTGGATGTTGGATGTTGGATGTTGGAAGTTGGAGTTGATTGATGTTTTGTTAATAAGTCAGGTTTTTGGGACAACAAGTCAGGTCAGTAGGATATAAGGGGCTGTCAGAAGGATATTAGGGAGTGTTAGAAGGACTTAATGGATTATCCGATAGATATAAGGAACTATCAGATGGATTCAGGTGACTGCCCGATGGTTTTAAACGACTGACATGAGGATGTAAGATACGATGCGATGTATGTAAGTTACTGCCCGATGTATATAATGAACAAGCAGAAGGATTCAGGATGGTGTCAGACTGATATAAAGTAAAGACAGAAGGATATAAGATGAGGATGGATGTTTTTTGGTTGCTGACAGCAGGAATTAATGAAGGGGAAGTATGATTTAGCCGAGGGTTCATGGGATATTTTATTATTGCTGTTTTGAAGTATGGGACAAACATATATTGAGGGAAAAGCGAAATCAAGCACCAGTTAGAATCAGGCTGTTTTTAGCA